>DASTRG010000236.1:0-32608 GCA_035761325.1 Rhizomicrobium sp.
CAAGACAGGTTCGCTTGAAGTCGCACCGCTTCAGAGCTTTTGAAATTGATGTTTTCGCCGGGCCGGCGACCGCCCTCCCGGCCCGTCGCTTGCGCTCCGGGCTTTCGTCGCTTGAAACGGTCCACCGGACCGTTTCATCGCCTTCGGCGACCGCTCCTCAACCCTTGAAGTCGCCCCACTCCGGTCCTACTCTTTATGAAGCACCGCCGGCGTAATTTTACGGAAAACCCGGCGATTTCAGTGCCTTAGCTATAGAGTCTCTCGCGGCAGCCGGCAAAAGCGACGGCAGCGCGAGGGATTTTTTGCCCTTTGGACAGGACAGGACGTGCCATGGAAAAAATTCCGATGACCGCTGCGGGCTTCAAGGCCCTGGAGGACGAGCTGAATCGCCTCAAGCACGAGGACCGTCACGAGGTGATCAAGGCGATCGCCGAAGCGCGCGCCCATGGCGACCTGTCGGAAAATGCCGAATATCATGCCGCCAAGGAGCGCCAGAGCTTCATCGAAGGCCGCGTCATGGAACTGGAAGACCAGATCGGCCGTGCCGAGATCATCGATGTCACCAAACTGTCGGGCACCAGCGTGAAGTTCGGCGCCACCGTCACCCTGGTCGATGAGGACACCGACGAGGAGCGCAAGTTCCAGATCGTGGGCGACGTGGAATCCGACGCCAAGCGGGGCCGCATCTCGCTGTCGTCACCCATCGCACGGGCGCTGATCGGCAAGTCCAAGGGCGACACGGTGGAAGTTGCCGCGCCCGGCGGCGCCCGCTCGTACGAAATCCTGAAGGTCGAGTTCATCTGAGCCCGCGCTGACCGACCCCGGCCGCGCGCCTGTGCTCGCGGCGTTCGCGTCACCAGACGCCGGGAACGAACCGCCGGGTCTTCGCGCGGTAGGCGGCATATTCGGGGAAGGCTTCCAGCAGGACCTTTTCCTCGAAATGGCTGCGCGCCACCTGCAGCGCGATGACCAGCGCCAGCAGCAGCAGCGCCCAGGGCTGGCGGAACAGGATCGCATTGCCGGCCAGACCGACGACCTCGGCCACATAGAGCGGATGGCGCACGCGGCCATAAGCGCCGCTGGTCACCAGCACCCGCGCTTCCGGCATGATCGCGAAAGCCTTGCCCAGCCGTGAGACTATGGCCACCGCGGCGCCGGTACCCAGGATCAGCAGCACATCCGACACGATCAGCAGCGGCAGCGAGGGCTGCGCCGGCGGCAGGTACAGGATCGCCACGCCCAGAAAGGTGCCGACAAAACCGCAGGCCCTGGCCAGCAGGCTTGGGGAACGAAGCACCGGCACGCTGCGCCCGATCAGCAGCCAGACCAGCAGCAGGTTGAATGTCGCCGATGCGAACAGGGCCAGGAACAGCAGCACGCCGTGCCAGGTGATCGTGCCCGCCGTCAGCGCCCCACCCAGTGCGACCAGGCTGGGCCGCAGCTTGATCGCCGCGCCGCCGAACCAGACGATCAGCGGGAAGGCCATGATCAGGTCGTATGTCTTGGTGGCGCGAAATTCGGCGAGTTTCATGATTCACGCCGCGCCAGCACCGCGACCAGTTCGGCCACTTCGGTGAAGCGGCCCTCGGGCGACAGATCATGCAGGGCCGCGCGCAATCGCGCGGCGAATTCCTCCTGTCGCGCTCCCAGCCGGTCCGGCGAGCAGGTCGACATGGAAAAGGCGCGCCCGACGATGTCGTCGATAGTGATGGCCTGGCGGATGGTGACGGACAGCCCGTCCAGTTCGGTGAAGGCGGATGCGAACAGGAACGGCTCGTAGCGGCGATGACCGCCGCCCCGCTGCCCGCCTTCGTTGCGGCCGAATTTGCGGGCCACGTCACAGAGAATCCTGAACCAGCGATTTTCGTCGACCGGGGGATGGGCGTCGTGGAACAGGGCGACGCCGCCGCCGGGCGCGATGGTGCGGTCCAGCATGGCCAGGGTCGCGGCGCCGTCCATCCAGTGAAAGGCGCGCCCGATGGTCGCCAGCCGGTATGGCCCCATGTCCGCCGTCAGGTCCTGGGAAGCGGCCTGGCGGAAATCCACCGCCACGCCGGCCGCGGCTGCGGATGTCCTGGCGGACACCAGCATGGCGGGCTGCGGATCCAGCGCCGTCACCCGAAAACCCAGCCGGGCCAGTGGGATCGCCAGCATCCCGGTGCCGGTCCCCAGGTCCAGCACCGAATCGCCCGGCGCCAGCCCGGCCAGCGCCGCCACCCGGCGCAGCAGACGGTCGGGATAGGCCAGGCGAAAGCGCTCGTAAAATACGACATTGCCGGCGAACCGCCGGCCATTATCAAGAGGATTCAAGCCCGGAACCTTTTGGACTTTGCATTGTTGTTCATAGGCTTATACTAGCGTTCCCAATATTTCGAACGGAATCCATGGCCACGATCGCGCTGGTTGACGACGACAAGAACATCCTCGCCTCGGTGAGCATGTTGCTTGAGCAGGAAGGCTATCACGTCCGCACCTTTACGGACGGCGCTGCCGCCCTGACCGCGCTGACCACCACCCCGCCTGACATGGCCATCCTGGACATCAAGATGCCGCGCATGGACGGGCTGGAACTGCTGCGCCGCCTGCGCCAGGCCAACGAGGCCTTGCCGGTCATCTTCCTGACCAGCAAGGACGAAGAGATCGACGAACTGATGGGGCTCAACGCAGGCGCCGACGATTATATCCGCAAGCCCTTCTCCCAGCGCCTGCTGCTCGAACGCGTGCGCGCGGTGCTGCGCCGTGCGGAGAGCAAGCCCGGCGCCCCCACACCCGGCGAGCCCAGCAAGAGCGAGGCACTGGTGCGCGGCAAGCTGGCGCTCGATCCCCAGCGCCACGAATGCACCTGGGATGGCCGGCCCGTGCGCCTGACGGTCACGGAATTCCTGATCCTGCAGGCGCTGGCCCAGCGTCCGGGCTTCGTCAAAAGCCGCGACAGCCTGATGGACGCGGCCTATGACGACCAGGTCTATGTCGACGACCGCACCATCGACAGCCACATCAAGCGCCTGCGCAAGAAATTCAAGGCGGTGGCTGACGATTTCGACGCGATCGAAACGCTGTACGGCGTTGGCTATCGCTACCGCGAATAGAGGATCGTGCCGCACTTTTCGGCCCTGACCTGGCGGATTATCGCTTTCAACGCCTTGGCGCTGATCGTGCTGACGGGCGGTGTCATCCTTGTGCAGGCGTCCGGCCGCGGTCTGGTGGAAGAACGCCTGACCGGCATCCAGGAACAGGCCGCCATCGTCGGCGGCACCCTGGCCGAATACGCCGCCGATACCGACACCCATACCTTGCGTGTCGGAGAGGCCGAGCTGTTGTTGCGCCAGCTCATCGCGCCGACACGGCTGCGCGGGCGGCTTTACCTGCCCAGCGGCCGGCTGGCCAGCGACACGCGCTATCTTCTGCCGCGCAATATCGTGCAGGTGCAGGAACTGCCGCCGCTGGACCGCTGGAGCCAGTTCAAGCAGTGGGTCAACCGTCTCTATGAAGGGGTCATGGGCGTGCGCCCCTTCGCGCGGCTGCAGCCCTATTACGAAGCCGGCGACAATGGGCGGGTCTATCACGAAGTCGCCCAGGCGCTGAACGGCGTCACCGCCAACGCCGAGCGGGTGGACGACCGCAACCGCCTGATCCTGTCGGTTGCCGCGCCGATCCAGCAGAAGCCGTTTCGCACCATCTATGGCGCGCTGCTGCTTTCCACCGAGGGCGGCGACATTGACGACATCCTGCGCCAGGAACGCGCCACCCTGATCGAGGTCTTCGCGGTGGCTTTCATGGTAATGCTGCTGTCGTCGCTTTACCTGTCGGGCACCATCGCCGAGCCGGTCAGGCGCCTGGCGGCGGCAGCCGACCGGGTGCGCTTCGGGCGCGGCGCGCGGCGCGACATCCCCAATTTCCCCGAGCGCGACGACGAGATCGGCGACCTTGCCGACAGCCTGAAGGCGATGACCGCCGACCTTTACGACCGCATCGACGCCATCGAGAGCTTTGCCGCCGACGTGGCGCATGAACTGAAGAATCCCCTCACCTCGCTGGCCAGCGCGGTGGAGATGTTCTCCCGCGCCAAGGACGAGGAAGGACGCACCCGCCTGCTGCGCATCATTCGCGGCGACATCAAGCGCATAGACCGCCTGATCACCGATATCTCGGATGCCTCGCGCCTGGACGCGGAACTGTCGCGCGAGTCGCCGGAGCCTGTGAACCTGTCGCGGCTTCTGGCAACCATCATCGACATCTATCGCATGACCGACAATCCGCGCGGCGTGGAATTCGTGCTGGACGACCAGTTGCCCGCGGGCGCCATCGTGCGCGGACGCGACGAGCGGCTGGGCCAGGTGTTCCGCAACCTGATCGACAACGCCATCTCGTTCAGTCCGCAGGCAGGCAAGGTCACGATCAGCGCCGCGCGCCACGGCGGAAGCGCCAGGGTAACAGTCGAGGATGAAGGCCCGGGAATCCCGCCCGACAATCTGGAATCGATTTTCCAGCGATTCTACACGGAACGGCCGACCGAAACCTTTGGACGCAATTCGGGTCTGGGGCTTTCGATTGCCCGCCAGATCGTCGCCGGCGCCGGCGGACGCATCTGGGCGGAGAACCGCGCGCCCGGCGGAGCCCAGGGCGGCGGTGCGCGGCTGGTGGTGGAGATGCCGATGGAATTGGCATGAGCCCGGACACCGCGCAGGTCAATATCCATGCCAGCTGTGTCGCCATCGGCGGGCTGGGCGTGCTGCTGCTGGGCGCAAGCGGCGCGGGCAAGTCCGACCTGGCGCTGCAACTGATCGACGGCGGCGCCCGCCTGGTGGCGGACGACCGCACCATCCTGACGGTGAAAAACGGCGTGCTTCGCGCCGGCGCGCCCGCCGCCATTCGCGGGTTGATGGAAATCCGGGGACTGGGAATCATCAAACTGCCCGTGCGGGCCGGCGTGCCCGTCGCCCTGGTTGCAGAACTGGGCGCGCAAGGCGCAAGATTGCCGGAGCCGTCGCGCTGGCATCCGCCCGCGCCGCTGATGCCCGCCACCTTTCCGCCACACATTCTGCTGGACGCCCGGCTGGCTTCCGCCGCCGCGCGCATCCGTGCAGCGCTGGGTGCATACCGCGCGGGCACATTCCGCGACACTTTTAACCAGGGCTAGCGGCATGGCCGGTTACCAGTCCGGCAAATAAGTCTTCCCCTGCCGAAGGCTTTTGCTATCGTCCGCGCCTCTCCACGGAATCGTCATGATCGGTATCGTTCTAGTAACCCATGGCCGCCTGGCACAGGAATTCATCTCAGCCATGGAGCATATGGTCGGGCCCCAGACCCATTTGCGCGCCGTCTGCATCGGACCTGAAGATGATATCGAGCGGCGCCAGCGGGAAATCGCCGCCGCGGCCAACTCCGTCGATGTCGGGCGCGGCGTGATCATCGCCACCGACATGTTCGGCGGAACGCCCTGCAACCTGGCGCTGACCCTGCTGGAGAAAGGCAAGATCGAAGTGCTGGCCGGCGTCAACCTGCCCAGCCTGATCAAACTGATCGACATCCGCACCCGCCTGCCGCTGGAGCAGGCGGTGAAGGAAGCCATCGAAGCCGGACGCAAATACATGCGCGCGGGCAGCGCCGATCTGGGCTGACGGGGAGCAGACAAGGCCGATGAGTGAAGTGCTGCGCGCGCGCGTTATCATTCCCAACAAGAAGGGATTGCATGCGCGCGCCAGCGCCAAGATCGTGGAAGCTTCGTCGCGGTTCCAGTCCGACATCCACGTGATCCGGGATGGCGTTTCGGCCAATGGCCGTTCCATCATGGGATTGATGATGCTGGCGGCCTCGATGGGCAAGGAGGTCGAAATCACGGCGCAGGGAAACGACGCGGCCGAGGCGATGAAGGCGATCCTTGCGTTGGTGGAAGCCAAGTTCGGAGAAGAATGATGCCGGCGCCCTGCCGGCGGCGCGGCAGCGGCCCGGCCGGCGTGGCGGCGCGCGGCCGATGAAAGTCCTGCTGGCCTTCTTCTTCGCCTTCCTTCTGGCGCTGCCGGCCGGCGCCGATACCCAGGCCAATCCTTCCCTCTGGCATGTGAAGGGCCCGGCCGGCGAGGCCTGGCTGTTCGGCTCCGTGCATGTCCTGCCGCCCGGCATCGCCTGGCGCACACAGCAGGTCGACGCGGCGATGGGCAAGGCCGATGTCTTCGTCTTCGAAGTCTCGCAGGATGCCGCCAGCATGGCGCGGGTGCGCCAGTTGATCGCCCAGAAGGGCTATCTGCCTGAGGGCGTGTCGCTGCGCGGATTGCTTCATCCCGCCGCGCAGGAAAAGTTCGACAGCGCGGTTGCGGCGGCCGGCCTGCCGCCGGAACAGGTGAACCGCGAGCGGCCGTGGCTGGCGGGATTGCAGATCCTGTTCGCCCAGCTGGGCCGGCACCAGATCGCCGGCGGCGATGGCGTCGACCTGGTGCTGATGGATGTGGCGCGCAAGACCGGCAAGACGATGCGCTATCTTGAAACCATCGACCAGCAGTTCGCGCTGCTGGCCCCGGACGATCCCGTGCTGGAACTGGAAGAATTCGAATCCGGCCTGTCGGACCTGACCGGCACCGACAAGGTCATCCAGCCGATGCTGAAAGCCTGGGAGGCCGGAGACCAGGAGAGCCTTGCCCGGATCGTGGCCGAGGACATGGCCGATTTTCCTGCCGCCAAAAAGGCGCTGTTCGACGATCGCAATGCCCGCTGGGTTCCGCGGATCGAAGCCATGCTGAGGCAAAGGCACCGCTTCTTCATCACCGTGGGCGCGGGCCACCTGGCCGGGCCGGAAGGCGTGCCCGCCCTGCTGCGCAAGGCGGGTTATCAGGTGGATGGGCCGTGACCGCGGTCTATGCCGCCCGCCTGTAGTGCCTGCCCTCACCCACTTCCTCGATGATTTTCCTGACGAAGGCTTCAAGGTCGGCCGGACTGCGGCTGGTGATGATGCCATTGTCCACCACCACCTTTTCGTCCACCCATGTGGCACCGGCATTCTCCACATCCTTGCGGATTGAGGGATAGGAGGTGGCGCGGCGGCCCCTGAGCGCATCGGCCTGCACCAGAAGCCAGGGACCGTGGCAGACAGCGGCCACCGGCTTGCCGCTTTCCAGGAACGCCTTGACCAGCTTCATGGCATCTTCATCGACACGCAGCTTGTCGGGGTTCATCACCCCGCCGGGGATCACCAGCGCGTTGTAGTCCTCGCATCTGGCGTCGGCGATCCTGATATCGGCATCGACCGGGCGGCCCCAGTCGGTATGGTCCCAGCCCTTGATCTTCTGGCCGTCGGGCGAGGCGACGGTGACGCCGGCGCCCGCTTCCTTCAGCCGCTTGCGCGGCTCTTCCAGTTCCGACTGCTCGAAACCATGGGTGGCGATGATCAGGATTTTCGACTGCTTGATATCGGTCATGGGAACCATCCTGCAGATTGAAGGCCTGGGTATCCTGATAAGCATGTGGCCGCCGCGGCGTTCCGGCTGTCGTCAATGTTTCACAAGGACCTGATCCGCGAAGGTCACGGCAGCCGGGAAAGCGGCCGGGCCACATCCTCCAACGGGCGGCGCTCAGCCGCCACGCCGATCGCCGCCTCCACCAGCGCCGCGGCCAGCATCAGCACGCCACCCAGCACATAACCCCACAGGATGTCGCCGCGTGCACCGCGCTCGATCAGCGTGCCGAACAGGGCCGGGCCGGAAATGCCGCCGATCGCGGTTCCCAGCGCATAGAAAATGGAAATTGCGCGGGCGCGCACCTCCAGGGGGAAGCTTTCGCCCGCCGTGAGGTAGGCGGCGCTGGCGCCGGCAGAGGCAAAGAAGAAGTTGATGGTCCACAGCACCGTCAATGCCGCCGCGCCGAGCAACCCGCGCGCGAACAACCAGCCGATGACCAGCATCATCGCGCCGGAAACCGCGTAGGTGGCGGCGATCATGGCCTTGCGGCCGATCCGGTCGAACAGATGGCCCATCAGCAGCGGCCCCGCGAAATTGCCCAGCGCGAAAGGCAGCAGAAACCAGCCCACCCGCGCCGGATCCACGCCATCGAAGCGGGTGAGGATCAGGGCGTAAGTGAAGAAGATGGCGTTGTAGCAAAAGGCCTGGGCCGTCATCAGCGTCAGGCAGAGCAGTGACCGCCGGGGATAGATGCGGATCAACGCGCGCGCCACCTGGCCGGCATGGGTGTGACCGGATGCCGTATCGGGCGCGGTGAAGACGATGCGGCTCGTCGCCGCCTCGAGCGCCATGCCGGTCCGCTCTTCCACCTCCCGCTCGATGCGGCTCACGACGGCTGCGGCGGCCTCCGGCCGGCCATGGGTTATCAGCCAGCGCGGGCTTTCGGGAATAAAGCGGCGCAGGCCGATCGCCGCCGCGGCCAACGCGCCGCCCACAATGAAGGCCGCGCGCCAGCCCACATCAAGTGGCAGAACGCCGGTGTCCAGCACCAGCAGCGAGCCCAGCGCGCCGATCGCGGCCCCCACCCAGAAGCTGCCGTTGAGGACCAGGTCCACCTGACCGCGCCGGCGCGCCGGCACAAATTCCTGGATGGCGGAATTGATCGCCGAATATTCCCCGCCGATCCCCGCCCCGGTCAGAAAGCGCAACGCCGCGAAGGACCAGAAATTCCACGACAGACCCGTGGCGATGCTGGCGACGGTATAGACGCCCAGGGTCACGAAGAAGAGCTTCTTGCGTCCGAAGCGGTCGGCCAGGTCACCGAACAGCAGCGCCCCCAGAACCGCCCCCGCAATATAGGCGCTGCCTGCCAGGCCCACCTCGCCCGCCGTCAGGCCCAGGGCGCCCTTCTGGGTCAGGACCCCGGCCAGCGCGCCGACCAGCGTCACCTCCAGCCCATCCAGGATCCAGGTGATGCCCAGCGCCACCACCAGAAGCCAGTGAAAGCGGCTGAAAGGCAGACGATCCAGCCTGGCCGGGACGTCCGTGTCGAACACCTTGTCCATACTGGAAAAAACGCGAAATCGGCGGGCCGATCAACCGCCCTGAAATAACGATATGCAGATTTCTTTATATCTTTCTTGCCCCGCCAAGCGTGCCGCGCTATAGGCGGTCGCGCAATTTGTCAGGGACTGCCCGATGGCCGCCAAGGAATTCAACGACTACATCGTCAAGGACATTTCCCTCGCCGAGTGGGGCCGCAAGGAACTGAACATCGCCGAGATCGAGATGCCCGGCCTGATGGCGACCCGTGCCGAATATGGCGCCAGCCAGCCCCTGAAGGGCGCGCGCATCGCCGGCTCGCTGCACATGACCATCCAGACCGCGGTGCTGATCGAAACCCTGAAGGCGTTGGGCGCCGACATTCGCTGGGCGTCGTGCAACATCTATTCGACCCAGGACCACGCCGCCGCGGCCATCGCCGCCGCCGGCATCCCGGTCTTCGCGATCAAGGGCGAAAGCCTGGTCGATTACTGGAACTATACCCGCAAGATCCTGGAATGGGGCGACGGCGGGCTGCCCAACATGATCCTGGATGACGGCGGTGACGCCACCATGCTGGTGCATGCGGGCCTGCGCGCCGAAAAGGGCGACACCGCGTTCCTCGACACCGCGTCCAACGAGGAAGAGGAAGTCTTCTATGCCCTCATCAAGCGCACGCTGAAGGAGAAGCCGGGCTGGTTCGCCAAACTGGCCGATTCCATCAAGGGCGTGTCGGAGGAAACCACCACCGGCGTGCACCGCCTCTATCAGATGGAGAAGGACGGCAAGCTGCTGTTCCCTGCCATCAACGTCAATGACAGCGTCACCAAGTCGAAGTTCGACAACCTCTATGGCTGCCGCGAGTCGCTGGTGGACGGCATCCGCCGCGGCACGGACGTGATGATGGCCGGCAAGGTGGCGATGGTTTGCGGTTTCGGCGATGTGGGCAAGGGTTCGGCCGCCTCGCTGCGCCAGGCCGGCTGCCGCGTGATGGTGTCGGAAGTCGACCCCATCTGCGCGCTGCAGGCCGCGATGGAAGGCTATGAGGTGGTGACCATGGAAACGGCCGCGCCCAGGGCCGACATCTTTGTCACCGCCACCGGCAATGTCGATGTCATCACCGTCGATCACATGCGCGCCATGAAGGACCGCGCCATCGTCTGCAACATCGGCCACTTCGACAGCGAGATCCAGGTGGGCGCGCTGAAGAATTTCCAGTGGCACAACGTCAAGCCGCAGGTCGATGAGGTCGAATTCCCCGACGGCAAGCGCATTATCCTGCTGTCGGAAGGCCGGCTGGTGAATCTGGGCAACGCCATGGGCCATCCCAGCTTCGTGATGAGCGCCAGCTTCACAAACCAGACGCTGGCCCAGATCGAGCTGTTCAAGAACCAGGGCAAGTACCAGAAGAAGGTCTATACCCTGCCCAAGCATCTGGACGAAAAGGTCGCCCGCCTGCACCTGGGCAAGATCGGGGTGGAACTGACCGAACTTTCCACCAAGCAGTCCGATTACATCAACGTGCCCAAGCAGGGCCCGTTCAAGCCGGATACCTATCGCTACTGACCCGCCGGGGGGCCGTCCGCCCTTGCGCCATTCGTCCTTGCATCCGGCACGCAGCGGGATTTAGCTAGCGGCGCCGCTGAAGCCAGGCGGTCAAAGGGACCGTTGCGGCTGTGGTGCCGCAACGGGCGGCGCGGGGTAACGCCATGCGGCTATCCAGGGCGGGCAAAGCCGGCATCATCATCATCCTGCTGTGCGCGGCGGCGGGGGCGGCTTATGGGCTGCTGTTGCCCGGCCTGTCGAAAGCCAACCGGGAGCCTTCGCGCGCGGAAAGCGAAATCGCCACGTGGCTGCTGCATCACAGCGTGCCCGACAGCGCCAAAGCGGCGGTCAATCCGCTGGGCCCGAAAATATCCGAGGCGGATATCACCGCCGGCCGCGAGCTGTTTCGCAAGAAGTGCGAAATCTGCCACGCCTATGACGGCGGCGGCAGGACCGAGATCGGCGCGGGCGCCTTCCCGCGCCCGCCGGTCCTGCACCAGGCAGCCCTGTCGATGCCCGACGGCGAGATTTTCTACCATATCCGCAACGGCATCCGGAACACGGCCATGCCGGCGTGGAATTTCCCCGACCGGCAGGTGTGGCAGCTTGTGAGCTATATCCGCCATCTCGCCATCGTCACCGGCCCCACAGACGAAGACGTGGTGCGCCGGCAGACATCCGCCGTCCTGGCCGCTCATTATGTCGGCTCCAAGGCCTGCCAGGGATGTCACCAGGAAATCTATGCCCGCTGGTCGAAGACCCGCATGGCCAACATCGTGCGCGATCCCCGGGTCCACCCCGACGCAATCATCCCGGACATGAGCAAGGCCGATCCGAAGATCGTCACCTTCACCGTGAAGGACATAGCCTTTGTCTATGGCAGCAAGTGGAAGCAACGCTATTTCGCCAAGTCGGGCGATACCTATGTTCCGCTGCCGGCACAGTGGAATGTCGCGACCAAGAAATGGTCAAAATACCATGTCGCCGACAATCAGGACTGGTGGGCGATCCATTATCCCGACCCCAAGGGCGACAATTCAAACCGGCCCACCGGCCCGCTTTGCGACGGCTGCCACTCCGTCGACTACAATATCGATACCAAAAAGCCAATGGAGTGGAATGTGGGATGCGAAGTGTGCCACGGCGCGGGAAGCAACCACGTCCGCAATCCCAAGCTGTTCAACATCCTCAATCCGGCGCGCCAGAATTATGTCCAGGCCAACGACACCTGCATCCAGTGCCATTCACAAGGTCAGCCACTGACCAATCCCATCAAAGGCCAGTATTACGACTGGGCGGTGGGATATCACGCAGGATTGAGGCTTGCCGACTTCTGGAAACTGGAGCCGCACAAGCTGGGCGAAACCAGCTTCACCCATTATCCCGACGGCAGCGCCCGCAAGAACCGGATGCAGGGGAACGATTTCGTTCAGAGCCTGATGTACACGCGCGGCGTCACCTGTTTCAGTTGCCATGACCCGCACGGCACCGAGAACGACGCCATGTTGCGCAAGCCGGCGACGGAAATCTGTTCGTCCTGCCACAGCCTGAACAACCAGAACGGGCCGCATGCCGCCAGCCTGGAAGAACATACCCACCACAAGCCGGACAGCCCCGGCAGCCGGTGCGTGGCCTGTCACATGCCAAAAATCCTGCCGCAACTGCCGGGAGGGCCGTTTGTCTCCAGCCACACGTTCCACTTTGTCACCCCCGCCCAGACGGACGCGCAGCAAATTCCCAACGCCTGCAACGCCTGTCACAAGGACAAGAGCACCGGCTGGGCCGAAGCCGCGCTCAAGACCTGGAGCGACCGTTCGCCCTGGCGGATGATGCAATAGGTGCGGGGTCCGCCTTGGCAGCGGCCCTTGCGGCCGCCGCCCGGTCGTGGGCGGCCGGTGCGCGATAAGACTTCGTTAACCTTCTGAATTGTCGGGTCAATTATCCACAGCTCCAAGATGTGGCCCCGCCGCCAGCATGTGGGTTTTAGGAAATTATTAACCACAATCCCTAGGCGGACTCAGCGCCCAACGCTATCCTATTGATTCATCAATGATTCGCCGTTCTGGCAGTCAATTAACGGGGGCAGTTGGGAATGCGTCCCATTCCGGGACAGGTGGAACAGCCTGCCGGACGGCGGCTGAGGCGCAGGACGGGGTTGCTGTCCGGCAGCGCCATCCTGGCCCTGCCCGGCCCGGCGCTGGCGGCCACGCCCGCCGCCCTCACCTTCCAGTCCGGCAACATGCTGGTGCTGTCGGCGCTGGCCTGCGGCGGCGTAGCCCTGGGCATCGCCGCGGGCCTGTGGGCGCTTGCCGAACAACGCACCGCCCGGCGTCTTCGCCGCGCGTTGCGGGCGATGACGGCGCGCACCAAGGCCGCCGTGGGCGAACGCGACGCGCTTCTGGGTGCGGCACGCGAGGCGCTTGTGGTGTGGGGCCGCGACGGCGCCGGGCCTTACTCCTACAGCCATGGCGAGGAGCTGCTGCAATCCTGCCTGAAGGGCTCGGACGCGCTGGCGCTGTCGGGCGCGCTGGACGGTCTGTCGGATCGCGGCGCCGCTTTCACGCTCAAAGCGCATGACGCGCACGGCAAGCTGTTGTCGGTGCGCGGCCGCGCCGTGGGCGGCATGGCGGCGGTGTGGCTGGAAGAGCCGGCGGCGGCGGAATCCAGCGGCGACTTCCGCGCGATCCTGGATGCGCTGCCGGTGCCGGTGTGGTTGCGCGACAAGGCCCTGGCGCTGAGCTGGGCCAACCACGCCTTCCTGAAGGCCACCGGCGCGCGCGACCTGGAAACCGCGCGGCGCGACCAGGTTTCGCTGGACAAGGCCGAGCGCGAACTGGCCGCCGCCGCCCGCGGCCAGAACGCGATTCAGGAAACGCGCCTGTTCTCTGTGGTAAGCGGCCAGCGCCGGGCCCTGTCCTTCCGCGAAATCCCGCTGGGCGATGCCGGCATCATAGGCACGGCCATCGACGTCACGGAAACCGCCGCCGCCGAGGCGCGGCTGCAGAGCCACGCCGACGCCCATGCCGATACGCTGGACAAGCTGGCGACGGCGGTGGCGATCTTTGGCCGCGACCAGAAGCTGACCTTCTACAACAAGGCGTTCGTGCGGCTGTGGGGCCTGCCCGAAAGCTGGCTCGACAAGCATCCCTGCGACGGCGATATCCTGGACCGCCTGCGCGACATGCGCAGATTGCCGGAGCAGCGGGACTATCAGGACTGGAAACGCCAGCGCCTGGCGCTCTACCAGAGCGGCCGCGAAAGCAGCGAGGACAGCTGGTACCTGCCCAATGGCCAGACCATTCGCGTGATCAGCCAGCCACATCCGTTTGGCGGCCTGACCTTCCTGTATGAGGACGTCTCGGCACGGCTGGCACTGGAAAGCGACTACAACATCCTCTTGAAGGTGCAGACCGCGACGCTGGACATGCTCAGCGAGGGTGTGGCCGTCTTCGGCCCCGATGGAAAGCTGAAGCTGCGCAACGCCGCGTTCGGCCGCATCTGGGACCTGGAGCCCGAAGAACTGGAAGGCGAGCCGCACATTCGGACCATCGCCGCGCTGGCCAGGGACAAGTTCGGCGACGAGCCGCGTCTTTGGGAGCGCGTGGTCCAGGCCGTGTCGTCGGGCACGCGCCAGCACGAGGATCTGGGCCAGATCGAGCGTTCGGATCGCAGTGTGCTGTCGCTGGCCGTGTCGCCGCTGCCCGACGGCGCCACACTGGTCACGTTCGTCGATGTCACCGACCGCTTCCGCATCGAAAGCGCGCTGCGCGAGCGCAACGAGGGACTGGAGGCGGCCGACCGGCTGAAATCCGACTTCATCAAGCATGTGTCGTATGAACTGCGAACCCCGCTCAACACCATTCTCGGCTTCTCCGAGCATCTGGCCAGCGGCGTGCCGGGCACGCTGAATCCGCAGCAATCCGAGTATGTCCATGCCATCGTGTCGGGCGGAAACACGCTGAAGAACCTGATCAACGACATCCTCGACCTCGCATTGGTGGAATCGGGCGCGCTGCGGCTGGAGCTGGGGCGTGTCGATCTCTACGACCTGATCACCGACATCGCGGTGCATGCGCGCGAATGGGCGTCCAAGATGGGCCTGACGCTGGATGTGGATTGCGCGCCCGGCGCCGGCGTCTTCCTGGGCGATGTGCGGCGGCTGCGCCAGATCCTGTTCAACCTTCTGTCCAATGCCTTCAAGTTCACCCCGCGCGGCGGGCGGGTGGTGCTGTCCGGCAGGATCCTGGACGGCGACGTGCAGATCGCGGTCGGCGACAACGGACCCGGCCTGTCGCCCGAGGTGAAGGCCAATGTGTTCGAACGCTTCTCGGCCAAGAGCCAGTCGGGCAACCGCGCCGGCGCCGGATTGGGACTGGCGCTGGTCAACCGCTTCCTGGAACTGCATGACGGCTGGGTCGAGATCGTGTCGGACCAGGGCGGCGGCACCCTGGTGCGCTGTCATATCCCCCGCCGCGTGCCGGACGACGAGCAGCGCCCGCAAGTCAGCGGTGACGATCAGACGGCTTATCTATGAATGTGCAAGCCGGGCCCAAAGCAAAACAGCCTTCTCTTGGAAAATTCGGCATCGCATGGCTAGTCGGACTGTTGGGGCTGACACTTGTTTTTCATTTTGGAAAATTTGATGACACAACAGTGCTACTGCCCGATCGCACGGGCGCATTGGAGAAAATCTTTTGGGCCGCAGGGCTATTTGGACTGATCTCTGCGGCCGTCGGGATTTGGCAATCGGCTGAATTAGCGCCACTTCGCCGCATCATTGTAGCGCTCGCATTTTGGCTGGAGGGCGCGATTGCGGGTTTTTCGGGGTTCGACACCGTGGCCGATCTCTATCTAAATCAGATGGATTTTCCACCAGGGAAAACACGCTCGCATTTGGAAAATCTTCAGATTTCTCGCGCGTATCACACGCACGGAAAAAATCCGAGTTGGAACATTCAGACAATGCCCATTTGGTCGAACATGGAGATTACCAAGGACGACTATGATTACATGCTAAGACACCGCCGCCCAGGTGATGTGGGAAATGATGCGGACGAAATATCGAGTAATGGCTATTTTTGCGCACGCGTGATCGTAGAGGAGACCAACGAGAATTTGCGTGTTATGCACGCTGGGCAAAGCTTTTTGCCCAAAGGCACAGTGATCGTCTGTCCTGCCAAACGATGACTAGTGCTGCGATTTCGGCAGATACACCACAATGCCGTCCAGCGCCGCCGTCATGCGAAGCTGACACGACAGGCGGCTGTTGGCCTGCCTCTCGGGCGCGAAGTCCAGCATGGTCTCTTCCATGTCGGATTGGGGCGGCAATTGGGCTTCCCATGCCGGATCGACATAGACCTGGCAGGTGGCGCAGGCACAGGCCCCGCCGCAATCGGCATCGATGCCGGGGATCAGGTGCTTGACTGCCCCTTCCATCAGCGACCAGCCCTCCTTCACCTCGATCGTGTGCGCCCTGCCGGTGCTTTCGATATAGGTGACCTTGGGCATGTCAGCCCGCCACCTGCTTGATGGGGATCGACAGGTCGGCCAGCCGCGCGGGATCCACGCGCGTGCCCTCCGCGATCAGTTTCTTGCCGATGAGATAATCGGGCGCGGCATTGACAGCTTCCACCGCCGCGACCTTGCCGTCGCGCAGGTGGAACACGGAGAATTTGCGCGCCGCCGGATCGCCACGCTGGACGATGGCATCGCTCGGCCGCGCCAGGCCGGCAATCTGCAGTTTCAGGTCGTACTGGTCCGACCAGAACCACGGCACCTCGCTATAGATTTTGGGTTTTCCGGTCATCGCCAGCGCCGCATGCTTGGCCTGGTCGATGGCGTTCTGCACGCATTCCAGCCGGATGGCGTGGCCCTCGCGTCCGACATGGCGGGTGCAGTCGCCCGCCGCCCAGATATGGGGATCGCCGGTGCGGGCATTGCGGTCCACCACGATGCCGTCCTCGCAGGCCAGTCCCGCTTCGCGCGCCAGTTCCTCGCACGGCACGACGCCGATACCCACCAGCACCATGTCGGCATCATAGGTCGTCCCGCCGGCCCGGACCCATTCGACCTTGCCGTGGCCGCCGATCTCCTCCACCCCGGTCTTCAGGCGCAGGTCGACACCCGCTTTTTCATGCTCGCCCGCATAGAAGGCGGAAAGCTGAGGCGACACGGCGCGCGCCATCAGCCGGTCCATTGCCTCGAACACGGTCACCTTGAGGCCCCGCTTGGCGGCCACCGCGGCGACTTCCAGCCCGATATAGCCGCCGCCCACGACGGCAATGCGCCTGCCGGCGGTGAAGGCGGCCTGAAGCGCGTCAACGTCCGCGATGGTCTTGAGGTAATGCACGCCCGGCAGATCGGCGCCGGCGCAGTTGAGCTTGCGCACCCGCGCGCCGGTTGTCAGCAACAGCTTGTCGTATGGCAGCATGCGGCCGTCTTCGAGTTCCACAGCCCGGCCGGCGCGGTGAATTGCCCTGGCGCGTGTGTTCAGCCACAGTTCGCAACCGGCATTCGGATAATAATCATCGCCCTTCAGGAACAGGCGGGCGCGCTCGAACTGGCCCAGCAGATAGGCCTTGGACAGCGGCGGGCGCTGATACGGTGGGTATGGCTCCTCGCCCACCAGCGTGATGGGCCCGTCAAAGCCGTCGTTGCGCAGGCTCTGCACGGCCTGGGCGGCCGCCTGGCCGGCGCCGATGATGACGATTTTCTCGGACATGTCGCTCTGTTTCTGCTGCTTGCGGCGCGGGGCTAGCATGGCGGATGAACGGGCGCAATCAGACCCTTCCGCGCGCCTTTGCCCCGCGCTACAAGCGGCATGATGGCGGAAAATCCAGAGACTGACGGGGGCACCGTTCGTGCCCGGGCGGACCTGCCCACCCTGGCGGCAACCGAAGCGCTGGGGGCGGCGATCGCGCGCGGCCTCAGGGCCGGCGACGCAGTGGCCTTGTGGGGCGATCTTGGCGCGGGCAAGACCACACTGGCGCGTGCCGTCCT
This sequence comes from Rhizomicrobium sp., assembly GCA_035761325.1. Classification (GTDB taxonomy): domain Bacteria; phylum Pseudomonadota; class Alphaproteobacteria; order Micropepsales; family Micropepsaceae; genus Rhizomicrobium. The sequence goes on from DASTRG010000236.1 coordinate 17,478, forward strand.
GAAGGCGCTGGGCGTGACCGGCGAGGTGCCCAGCCCCACTTTCACCATCGTGCAGGTCTATGAGACGCCGTCGCTGCTCGTCAGTCACTACGATCTGTACCGCCTGAAATCTCCGCGCGAGATGGCGGAACTTGGGTTCGAGGACGCGCTGGATCAGGGCGCCGTGCTGGTGGAATGGCCGGAGCGCGCGCCCGAAGCACTTCCGCCCGACACATTGCATGTGCGCATGGCGCTGGCGGAAGGAAGACGCACCGCCCGCATTACCGGGCCGGCCCGCTGGCGGGAGCTGGCCAATGTCTGATGCCGCGCGCCGGCAGGCGATGCGCGATTTCCTGGCGGCGTCCGGCTGGGGCGACGCCGGCATCGCGCCGCTGCCCGGCGACGCCTCGACCCGCCGCTATGCGCGCCTGAGCCGGAACGGCCATCGGGCGATCCTGATGGACCAGCCGCAGAATGCGGAGGCGCCCGTTGCGCCCGCCGGCGCCACCGCCGAACAGCGCCGTGCGCTGGGGTACAATGCCGTGGCGCGCCTGGCGGGTGCCGACTGCGCGCGCTTTGCCGCGGTGGCCGAATATCTGCGCGGGCTCGGTCTGGGCGCGCCGGCGATCCATGCCGCCGACCATACCCAGGGTTTCGTCATTCTCGAGGATCTGGGCGATGCGCTGTTTGCCGATGCGATGGCGCAGGGTGCCGACGAGACCGCGCTCTACACGGCGGCGGTGGAAGTGCTGGCCAGGCTGCATGCCCGGGCCGCGCCGGAAACGATCGGCGCCGGCAAGCCGCTGTTCGCCTATGACGAGACCGCGCTGATCGCCGAGACCGATCTTCTGACCGAATGGTTCCTGCCCGCGGCGCTGTCCCGCGAGCCAACGGCGGAGGAGATCGAAGAACATCGCGCCCTGTGGCGGGCGGCGCTGTCGGAGCTTGACCGAGAGCGGCGTGTCTTCGTGCACCGCGACTTTCACGCACAGAACCTGTTGTGGCTGCCGGAGCGGCAAGGCGTGGCCCGCATTGGCCTGATCGATTTCCAGGATGCGGTGGCGGGAAGTCCCGCCTACGATCTCGTCTCGCTGATCGAGGATGCGCGCCGCGACGTCAGCCCGGACGCGGCCGGCGCCGCCACGGCACATTACCTGGAAACGATGCGCGCCCAGGGCATAAACCTGGACGAAGCCGTCTTCCGCCACGAGATGGCGGTCATGGCGGCCCAGCGCAATGCCAAGATCGTCGGGATATTTGCCCGCCTTTACCGGCGTGACGGCAAGGCGCGCTATCTTTCGCTGCTGCCGCGGGTATGGGCCAACCTGGCGCGCGACCTGCGGCATCCGGCGCTTGCGCCGCTGCGCGCATGGTATGATCGCGTGATTCCGCCGGAAAAACGCTCAATCGCGGAGACTGTTCAGTGACCGACGTTTCGCGCGCGATGATCATGGCGGCCGGCCTGGGCACGCGCATGCGGCCGCTGACCGACGACCGGCCAAAGCCCATGGTGACCGTGATGGGAAAGCCCCTGATCGACCATGCACTGGACCGGCTGGTGGCGGCGGGTGTGACCTTGGTGGTGGTCAACGCGCATTACCGCGCCGACGTGCTGCGCGCGCACCTGGCCGCACGCAGGGATGTGGAGATCCGCATATCCGATGAAACCGGCGAATTGCTGGGCACCGGCGGCGGCGTGGTCAAGGCAATGCCGCACTTCGCCGGCGAGCCTTTTTTCATCCTCAATTCCGACTCGGTGTGGGTCGAGGGTTATGTCCCGGCCTTGACCCAGATGCAGCGGCTTTGGGATCCGGTGAACATGGACGGGCTTCTGCTGCTGGCGTCGATGACATCCGCCATGGGCTATGAAGGCACCGGCGATTTCGTGATGGATACGCAAGGCCATATCGCCCGGCCCGATCGCAATGCCAGCCCCTATGCCTATCCCGGCGTGCAGATCGTCCACCCCCGCCTGTTCGACGGCGCCCCGGCGGGAGAATTCTCGACCAACCTGATGTGGGACCGGGCCATCGCGCGCAAGCGCCTCTACGGCACGCGCCTGGAAGGCATGTGGATACATGTCGGCACGCCCGAGGCCCGCCAGGAGGCCGAACGCCATCTTTCCGCGCTGAAGCCGTCCACCCTCAAGCAGGCGTGAGGCGCCATGCGCGCGCCATCGGTCTTCAACATTCCCGCCAGCGCCGATTTCGCCGCCACGCTGGCCAAAGGCGTGGTGGCCCGCACGGGCGGCGATCCGCTGGCGGTTTCGTCCGCCACCATCTATCTGCCCACACGCCGCGCCGCGCGTGCGTTCGGCGATGCCTTCGCCAGGGTCCTGGGCGGCGCCGCCCTGCTGCCGCAATTCCGCGCGCTGGGCGAGAGCGAAGACGACGAATTGCTGATCGACAGCCTTGGCGACGGCCTAGTCCTGCCGCCCGCCATTTCGCGCACCCGGCGCCAGCTTCTGCTGGCCAAGCTGATCCGGCAATGGCGCGGCGCGCAAGGCCGGGCGCTGTCTTTCGCCCAGGCCGCGTCGCTGGCCGCCAGCCTGGCGCGGGTGATGGACGAAGTGGAAACACAGGGCGCGGACCTGAAGAAACTGAAGGACGTGGTGCCCGCCGCGCTGGCCGAACACTGGCAGGATGTAGCGCTGTTCCTGGACATCATCGATTCCGCCTGGCCCGCGGTGCTGGCGGCGGAAGGCGCCAGCAATCCGGCGGCGCGCCAGTCGGCGGTATTGCGTGCGCTGGCGGCGCGCCTGACGGCATCCGCGCAGGATTCACCCCATGGCCTGGTGATCGCCGCGGGCTCCACCGGCTCGGTTCCGGCTACCGCCGAATTGCTGGCCGCCATCGCCCGGCTGCCCAATGGTGCGGTCGTGCTGCCCGGCCTGGATCGTGAACTCGACCCGGAGAGCTGGGCCGGTCTGGACCCGGGCCATCCCCAATATGGATTGAAGCAGCTCCTGCGCGTCATGGGCGTGGAGCGCGATGACGTCGGACCCTGGGCGGAGGCGCAATCCGATGCGCCGCGCGAGGCGCTGCTGCGCGAGACCCTGCGCCCCGCCCCCACCACTGACGCCTGGCGCGCGCTGGCGGACAAGGGCGCGACCGATCTGCAGGAAGGCCTGAACGGAGTGTCCCTGATCGTCGCCGCCAATCCCGGCGAGGAGGCGCTGGCCATTGCGCTGGCGCTGCGCGAGGCACTGGAGACACCCGGGCGCACGGCCGCGCTGGTGACGCCCGACCGCGGACTGGCGCGGCGGGTGGCGGCCGAAATGCGCCGCTGGGGCGTGGCCATCGACGACTCTGCCGGCCGGCCCCTGGCGCACATGGCCGCCGGCAGCTTCCTGTGCCTCCTGGCGCAGGCGGCAAGCGAGAAATTCGCGCCGGTGCCGCTGCTGGCGCTGCTGAAACATCCCTTCGCGCGGGCAGGCCAGGACGCGGCGGGTTTTCGCGCCCGCGCGCGCGAGCTGGATCGCTGGTGCCTGCGCGGGCCACGGCCGGATCCGGGGCTGGACGGCATCGCCCGCGCCATCGACAAGGCGAAACAGGCCTACCATCCGGCGCCGGAAGAAGCGCTGGCCGCACTGGCGGCCTGGTGGCAAGCCGTCGCCGCGATCCTGAAGCCGCTCGAGGAAATCACGGCACGGGAGGAAGCCGCGCTGGCCGACCTGTTGTCGGCCCATATCGCCGCCGCCGAAAGACTGGCCTGTGATGCGCGCGAGGACTGCCTTTTGTGGACCGGCGCGGACGGAGAGAAGGCGCACGATTTATGCGCCGAACTGGAACTGGCGGCGGCGGACCTGCCGGAGATCGAACCCTCGTCCTATTATCCCCTGTTCCGGGGGCTGGCGATGGGCGTGCCGGTGCGCGAAGGCTTTGGCCGCCATCCGCGCCTTGCAATCCTCGGACCGCTTGAAGCACGCCTGCAGCGTTATGACCTGACCATCCTGGGTGGACTGAATGAAGGGAGCTGGCCGGAACATGCCGCCGCCGATCCCTGGTTCTCGCGGCCCATGCGCGCGGCGCTGGGGCTGGAGCAGCCGGAACGGCGCATCGGTCTTGCGGCGCACGACTTTGCCGGGCTGGCCGCGCAGCCCCAAGTCTTGCTGAGCCGCAGTCAGAAAGCCGATGGCGCGCCCACCATCCCCTCGCGCTGGCTGCAGCGGCTGGAGCAACTGACCGGGGGCCTGCATATTTCCGCGCCGCCCGCCACCGATTACGCGCGCCTGGCCGCGCGCATCGGCGAAGTGCCCCAGCAGCCGCGCATTCCCCGCCCCGCGCCAAGGCCGCCGGTGGAAGCGCGGCCGCGCCGGCTGTCGATCACCGAGATCGAGGTCTGGCTGCGCGATCCCTATGCCATCTACGCGAAGCATGTGCTGAGGCTGCGTCCGCTGGACCGGCTAGACGAACCGGTCGGGCCGCTGGCGCGCGGCAATGCCCTGCACCGGGTCATGGAACTGTTCGCGAACCGCTACCCGGACGCACTGCCCGGCGATGCCGCTGAAGTCCTGGTGTCGATCGCCGATGAGATTTTTGCCGAGCAGGGCATACCGAAGGCCGCGCTGGCGTTGTGGCGGCCACGCTTCCAGGGCGCGGCGCCGGCCATCATCGGCTTCGAGGCCCAGCGGCGCGCCGGCATTGAAAAATCCTGGCTGGAGATCCGCGGCGCCCTGGACATCGACGGCCCGGCGGGACGATTCATCCTGTCGGGCCGCGCCGACCGCATCGACGTGCTGACGGGAGGCGCCGCCGCGATCCTGGACTACAAGAGCGGACAGGTCCCGACGAAGAAACAGGTGGAGCGCCTGTTGTCGCCCCAATTGCCGCTGGAGGCGGCCATGCTGGCGCGCGGCGCGTTCGCGCAAATCGGTGCACGCCAGGCCGTGGAGTTGATCTACCTCAGCCTCGCCGATGAAAAGCACGCCAGCAGGCCCGTGCTGTTCAACGACGTGGAGCCCCTGGCCGAGGACGCCTACCGGCGGCTCACCGGCCGCGTCGCCCGCTTCGACGATGCCGCAACCGCCTATCCTTCGCGCGTCATCCCCTATCGCACCGACATTGCCGGCGACTACGACCACCTGGCGCGCGTGCGCGAATGGGCGGCGGCCGGCTGGGAGGATGGCGAATGAGCCGCGAACCCTCGGTCATCGCCTCCGATCCGGATATCTCGGCCTGGGTCGCCGCCAATGCCGGCGCGGGCAAGACCCATACCCTGGCCAACCGGGTGACGCGTTTGCTGCTGAACGGCGCCGATCCCTCGCGCATCCTGTGCCTGACCTTCACCAAGGCCGCGGCTGCCGAGATGCAGGAGCGCCTGTTCAGGCAGCTCGGCGAATGGGCGATGTTGCCCGACGAGGATTTGCGCGCGCGCATCGCGGCGATCGGCGGCGATGTCCATGCGCCCTTGCGGCGCGCGCGCCGGCTGTTCGCGGGCGCGCTGGAAACGCCGGGCGGACTGAAGATCCTGACCCTGCATGCCTTCTGCCAGATCGTGCTGTCGCGCTTTCCCATCGAGGCGGGTGTGCCGCCGGGCTTCGAGGTGCTGGACGATGCCTCCGCGCGGGCGCTGATCGCACAGGCGCGCCAGCAGGTGCTGGAGCAGGCCGGGACCGGCGGCGGGGCCCTGGGCGATGCCATCGCGCTGGTCGTGCGCGAGACGGGCGAAGGCCGGCTGACCGGCATCCTGGATGCGGCGCTGGGAGGCGACCGGCGCAAGCTGGAACGCTTCTTTGCCGGGACGGAGGATATCGGGACGGGCCTGCGCCGGGCACATGGGCTGAGCGACGGCGAGACCACCCATGCCATCGTCGGCGGATTCTGCAGCGAACTGGCGCGCGAGATAGACACGCTGCGCGCGGCGCGCGACTGGCTGGCCGGCGGAACGGCGACGGATGCTAAATATGCGGCAATCCTGGAGCCGATTGCGGCATCCGGCGCCGCGCCGGAGAGCTTTTTGCTGCTGCATGGACTTTTTCACGACAGCAAGGGAGAGGTCCGCAGCAAGCTGGCCACCAAGGCGGCCGCGCAGGCGCGGCCCGACCTGCTGGCATGGCTGACCGCGCTGCAGGACCGCTACTGCGCCGCCGCCGAAAAGCACAAGACCGCCCGCGCCGCCGAACTGGCCGAAGCCGCCCTGACCATCGTCGACGCCGTGCGCCGCCGTTATCGCGCGGCCAAGCGGCTGCTCGGCGTGCTGGACTATGACGACCTGGTGATCGAAACGCGCAATCTGCTGCACAAGTCGGGCGCGGCGGCCTGGGTGCTCTACAAGCTGGACGGCGGCATCGACCATGTGCTGATCGACGAGGCACAGGACACCAGCCCCGAACAATGGGACATCGTGCGCAAACTGACCGAGGACTTCTTTTCTGGCGACACGGGCAAAGGCGTCAGGACCATCTTCGCAGTGGGCGACGAGAAACAGTCCATCTTCTCCTTCCAGGGCGCCGACCCGGCCCAGTTCGAAGTCAATCGCCGCCACTTCGCCGAGGTTGCGGCCGGAGCCGGCCATCCCTTCATCGATCAGCCCCTGACGATGTCGCGCCGCTCCGCGCCGGACATCCTGTCGTTCGTGGATAGGGTGTTCGCGGACGCTGAAGCGCGAACGGGCCTGACCTCCGGTGGCGGGATCATCCGGCACGAGGCGCATCGCAAGACGGCCAGGGGCGGCATCGAATTCTGGCCGCCCCTGTCGCCGGATGAGAGTGAGGAAACCGATCCCTGGGCCCCGGTTGACGCGGTACAGAGCCACAGTCCGGTGGCGCGGCTGGCGATGCAGGTGGCCGACCGCATCCATGACTGGCTGAAGCGCGGGGCGCGCCTGCCCGGCCATGACGATCCCATCCGCCCGGGCGACATCATGATCCTCCTGCCGCGGCGCGAGCCCTTTGGTGGCGAGGTGATCCGCCAGCTCAAGCAGCGCGGCGTGCCGGTGGCGGGCGCCGACCGCGTGCGGCTCACCGAACAGATCGCGGCGATGGACCTGATTGCGCTGGGACGCTTCGCGCTGCAGCGGGAAGACGACCTGACCCTGGCGGCGCTGTTGCGCTCGCCTCTGTGCGGCCTGGGCGAGGACGATCTTTTCGATCTGGCGCATGGGCGCAAGACCGACCTGTGGCGCGCGCTGGCGGCCAGGAAGCATTCCTACCCGGCCGCGCATGCGCTTTTGTCCACCATGCTGGAGCGGGCGGACTATGTCCCGCCCTTCGAATTCTACGCCCACCTGCTGTCGGCGCTGGGCGGGAAGGAAAAGCTGCTGGCGCGCCTGGGCCCTGAATCCGCCGACGCGATTGACGAATTCGTCGGCCTGACGCTGGAATATGAGCGCAGCCATACCCCCTCGCTGGAGGGATTTCTCGACTGGGTGGAGCGCGGCGGCACCGAGATCAAGCGCGACATGGAACGGGGCCGCGATGAAGTGCGGGTGATAACCGTGCACGGCGCCAAGGGCCTGGAAGCCGATATCGTGATCCTGCCCGATACCACGTCCCGGCCGGGCGGCCTGGGCCGGCATGAGGGCCTGCTGCATACGCCCGGCGGCCCGGTCTTTCCCCTTGCCAGGACCGATGCGCCGCGGATCGTCGCCGAGGCCAAGGCCGCCGCGGATGCCGATATGCTGAGCGAGCATCGCCGCCTTCTTTACGTGGCGCTGACCCGTGCGCGCGACCGGCTGTTCATCTGCGGCTTCACCGGCAAGCGTGGCGCGGGCGAAAACAGCTGGTATGGCTGGATGCGGCAGGCGGCAGAAGATCTGGGCGTGGAGAGCACCCGGGCCGGCATGACATATCGCGCCATCGGCGTGCTGGCGGAAGACATCGCGGCCGCCGCCCCCGCCGCCAAGCCGGCGGCGGCGCTGCCCGGATGGATCGCCAGGCCCGCGCCGGCCGAACCTGCGGTGCCCAACCCCATCCGCCCATCCGAAATCGGCGCGGCCCCGGCGACCGCTTCGCCGCTGGGGGCCGCGCGCTTCCGGCGCGGCACGGTGGTCCATGCGCTGCTGGCCCGGCTGCCCGAAGTCGCGCGCGAACGGCGCCGCGATATTGCCCTTCGCTTCGCCGCCGCCCAGGGCTATTGCGACACGGCGGGAGAAGACCTGGTCCGCGAGATCCTGGCGGTCCTGGACAACCCGGAATTCGCGCCGATCTTCGGGCCGATGAGCCGCGCCGAGGCCACCATCCATGCCATGCGTCCCGACCTGGGGCTGAAAGCACCGATCACCGGGCGCATCGACCGGCTGGCGGTCACCCCGGATGCGGTCCTGATCCTGGACTTCAAGACCAACCGCCCCGCACCGCGCCGGCCGCAGGACGTTGCCCCCGCCTATCTGGATCAGATGGCGCTCTACCGGGCAGCGGCCCAGGCGGTCTTCCCGGGCCGGCGAGTCGGCTGCGGCCTGGTTTTCACGGACGGCCCCTCCCTGGTTTCCCTGCCGGATGCCCTGCTGGAGGCCCAATTGGCGGGGATCGCCGGGCGGATTGACGCCACATCTTGACCCCCGTGGGGGGCCTTCCTAGATAGGAGTGGCGACAAGAGGATCGTTATATGCCCATCAAAGTGACCGACGCCTCATTCCAGGGCGACGTGCTGGATGCCAAGAAGCCCGTGCTGGTCGATTTCTGGGCGGAGTGGTGCGGTCCGTGTCGCATGATTGCCCCCGCGCTGGATGAGCTGTCGGCTGAGCTGGAGGGCAAGCTGACCATCGCCAAGCTCAATATCGACGAAAATCCCCATGTGCCCACCAAGTATGGTGTGCGCGGCATTCCCACCATGATGATCTTCCAGGACGGCCAGGTCGCGGCCACCAAGGTCGGCGCACTGCCGAAGTCGAAGATCAAGGAATGGATCGAATCCTCCATCTGACCGGCTGACGCCCCAGCACAGCGCTTGCACTGGGCCCCGCTCCCGATACGATGACGTCGTGTCGTCGCTGGGGGATGGGGATGCGGGCAGCGATCTGGTTCAGCGGAATCCTGATTCCGGCATTGATGGCGGCGGCGTCCGCCCAGACACCGCTCTCGCCGGAGCAGCGCTTTGACGCCCAGCTCAGTTCCGCCGACCAGACCGCATGGCTGAAGCTGCTGTCGGCGGAGCCCAACCATGTCGGCAGCCCGCACGACAAGGCCAATGCCGAGTGGCTGCTCGCCCGTTACAAGGAGTGGGGCTGGGACGCCCACATCGAAACCTTCCAGGTGCTTTATCCCACGCCGGTCAGCGAGACGCTGGAGATGCCGGCGGCGAATGGCGCGCCCGCCTATACCGCCACCTTGCAGGAACCGCCCATCCCCGGCGACAGCAGCGCCACCGCAAGGGATTATGCCCTGCCCGGCTATGTCGCCTATCAGGGCGACGGCGATGTCACCGCGCCCCTGGTCTATGTCAATTACGGCATGGACGACGACTACAGGCGCCTTGCCGAGATGGGCGTCAGCGTGAAGGGCAAGATCGTCATCGCGCGCTATGGTCAGGGCTGGCGCGGCCTCAAGCCCAGGCTGGCGCAGGCGCATGGCGCCGTCGGCTGCCTGATCTATTCCGATCCCGCCGATGACGGCTATGCCGTGGACGGCGTCTATCCCGATGGTCCCATGCGGCCGCCACACGGCATCCAGCGCGGCTCGGTCGCCGACATGACGCTCTATCCCGGCGACCCGCTCACGCCCGGCATCGGCGCAACCGCGAACGCCAAGCGCCTGACACGCGAGAGCGCGCCCACCCTCATGAAGATTCCCACATTGCCCATTTCCTATGCCGACGCGCAGGTGCTGCTGCAGACGCTGGGCGGCCAGCCGGCGCCCGCCGCCTGGCGCGGCGCGCTGCCCATCACCTATCGCGCGGGAACGGGCACGCGGCCCGTGCATCTGGCGGTCAAGTCGGAATGGAGCCTCAAGCCCGCCTATGACGTCATCGCCATGCTGAAGGGCTCGCAGTGGCCCGACCAATGGGTGATCCGCGGCAATCATTTTGACGGCTGGGTATTCGGCGCCTCCGATCCGCTGTCGGGCCAGGTCGCGATGATGGACGAGGCGCGCGCGCTGGGAATGCTGGTCAAGAGCGGCTGGAAGCCCAAGCGTACCATTGTCTATACGAGCTGGGACGCGGAAGAGCCGATGCTGCTGGGGTCCGCCGAATGGGCCGAGACCCATGCGGCGGAACTGCAGAAGAAAGCCGTGCTTTACCTCAACAGCGACGGCAACGGGCGCGGTCTCCCGAAGCTGGGCGGCAGCGAGGACCTGCGCCACTTCGCCAGCCGGGTGTTCGACGGCATCACCGACCCGGAAACGAATGTGTCCGTGGCTGCGCGGGCGCGCGCCGCGATCCGGGTGCGGGCCGCAGGCCCCGGCGCCAGCCAGGAGGCCAAGGCCGATGCCGCGGACGCCGCCGATCCCGCAAAGGATCTGCCGATCGCGGCGCTGGGTTCGGGCTCGGACTATTCCACCTTCCTGCAGCATCTGGGCATCGCCACGCTGGATATCGGCTATGGCGGTGAAGGCAATGCCGGCGGCGTCTACCATTCCCGCTACGACACCTTCGAGCACCACACCCGCTTCGTCGATCCGGGACTTGTCTATGGCAAGGTCCTGGCCGAGACGGCCGGTCACCTGGTGATCCAGGCTGCCGATGCCGAATTGCCGCTGAACACGCCGGACACCTTCGCCGCCGCCGTGGGCCGGTATCTCAAGGACGTCAAGAAGCTGGCGGACGACAGGCGCGACGCCGCGGAAAGGCAGGCAAGGATGCTGGCGGACAAGGCCTTCACCCTGGCCGCCGATCCCACCAGGCCGCACGTCCCGCCCGAGCCGCTGAAGCAGGTGCCGAAGTTCGATTTCGGCCCGCTGGACAGCGCGCTGAAGCGGCTCAACGACAGCGCGGGCGCCTATGACGCGGCGCTGTCGGCGCATGGCGCGTCGCTGACGCCCGCCAAACGCCGGCAGCTTCTGGAGATGATGCGCTCCATCAGCCAGACGCTGCTGGTGGACCAGGGCCTGCCCGGCCGTGACTGGTACAAGAACATGATCACCGCGCCGGGCCGCTTCACCGGCTATGGCGCCAAGACCCTGCCGGGCGTGCGCGAGGCGATCGAGGAAGAACGCTTCGACGATGCGGTGCGCTATATCGGGCTCACCGCGGGGGCGCTCGACGCCTACAGCAAGCGGCTGGATGACGCGACCGCGCTGCTGAACGGCTGACCCCACTTCGGCAAATTCAGCCTTCGACACGCTCAGGATGAGGAATGGTCCGCATGCCGAGCCCGTCGAAGCAGGTGTTCTTCACCCATTCTCCCCCAGCACCCGGCCGGCAAGATAGAGCGAGCCGCAGATCAGGATGCGCGGCGGCTCCGTATCGCCGTCCAGCCGCGACCAGGCGGCGACCTGCAGCATGGCATCTTCCAGATCCTCGGTGGGGGCCGCCTCCAGCCCCACCTCACGCGCGGCGTCATACAGCGCGCCCGCGCCCAGGCTGCCCGCTTCGCCGGGAATGGCCACGGTGGCGACGCGGCGCACCAGCCCCCGCCAGGCGCCGAAATATCCCCGCGCGTCCTTGTTGGAGAGCATCCCGCAGATCAGGTAAAGCGGCCGCTCGCCGCGTTCCTCCAGGTCGGCGATGGCGCGTGCCACCGCCAGCGCGCCGTGCGGATTGTGTCCGCCGTCCAGCCAGACCTCCGCGTCTTCGGGCGCGCAGTCGATCAGGGGGCCCCGTGTCAGCCGCTGCAGCCGCGCCGGCCATTCCACGGTCTGAAGGCCCCGTTCCACCGCCGCGTCGCTGCCCCAGCCGGGCGGCCGTCCGCGCCAGCGCGCGTGGCGCAGCGCGGCGATGGCGACACCCGCATTCTCGATCTGGTGACGGCCGATCAGGCGCGGCAGCGGCAGGTCCAGCAGGCCGCTTTCATCCTCATAGACCATGCGGCCGTGTTCCTGGCGTGCCGCGAAATCCTGACCGAACTCAAACACCGGCACGCTGAGCTGGTCGGCGCGCGACAGGATCAGTTTGCGCGCCACATCCGCCTGCGGACCCACCACCAGCGGCGCGCCCGGCTTGATGATGCCGGCCTTCTCGGCGGCGATGGCGGCAAGGTCGTGACCGAGGAATTCCTGGTGGTCCAGGCCCACCGGCTGGATCACCGCGACGGCGGGCGGGCCGATCACATTGGTGGCGTCATAGCGCCCGCCCAGCCCCACCTCCAGCACCACCGCGTCGGCGGGATGGCGCGAGAAGGCCAGGAACATCGCCGCGCCGGTGATCTCGAAGAAGGTGATGGGATGGCCGTCATTGACGCGCTCCACCTCCTCCAGAAGCTCGGCCAGTTCATCCTCGCCGATCAGCTTGCCGGTGATGCGGATGCGCTCGTGGAAATGCACCAGGTGCGGCGAGGTGTGGACATGCACCTTCAGCCCCTGGGCTTCCAGCATGGCGCGGGCAAAGGCACAGACGCTGCCTTTGCCGTTTGTGCCCGCGACATGGATCACCGGCGGCAGACGCTTGTGCGGATCGCCCAGGTCGGCCAGCAGGCGCTGGATGCGATCCAGCTTCAGGTCGATCTTCTTGGGATGCAGCGCCAGCAGCCGCCCCAGGATGGCGTCGCTGCGCTGGCCTGAGGCGAGTTTGGGTATCATGACGCGATGCCTAGCCGGGACTGGCGGACACGCCGCCATTGCCGTTCTTCCTGGGCGGCGGCGCGGGCGCGCGCGGCCTTGGCGCCGGCTGCTTCATCATGATGTGCAGCACGCGCGAGAGGGTCTCGCGCATCTCCTTGCGCGGCACCACCATGTCCAGCATGCCGTGGTCGAGCAGGTATTCGGCGCGCTGAAACCCTTCGGGCAGCTTTTCGCGGATGGTCTGGGCGATCACACGCGCGCCGGTGAAGCCGACCTGCGCGCCCGGTTCTGCAATCTGCACATCGCCCAGCATGGCATAGGACGCCGAGACGCCGCCGAAGGTCGGATCGGTCAGCACCACCACATAGGGAAGCCCGGCCTCGCGCAGCATGTCCACCAGGATGGTGGCGCGCGGCATCTGCATCAGCGACAGGATGCCTTCCTGCATGCGCGCGCCGCCGGAAGAGACGAACAGGATGTAGGGCCGCTTCTCGGCGATGGCGGCTTCGATGGATTGCACCAGCCCCTCGCCCACGCCCAGCCCCAGGCTGCCGCCCAGATAGTCGAAGGGCTGCACGCCGATCATCACGTTCAATCCGTCGACGGTGCCGCGCGCGGCGGTGAAGGCTTCGGGCCGCCCGGTCTTGGCGCGCGCCGCCTTGATCTCGTCGGCATAGCGCTTCTCGCCCCGGAAGTGCAGCGGGTCCGCCGGAACGCTCGGCGGCTTGAGTTCGCTGAAGCTGCCGGCGTCGAAGGTAAAGGCGAAGCGCTCGGCCGGGCCGATGCGCATGTGGTGGCCGCAATTGGGGCAGACCTGCAGGTTGGCCACCAGGTCGCGGTGGAAGATCATCTCGCCGCAGGACGGACACTTCTTCCACAGATTGTCGGGCGTGTCGCTGTCGCGATCCTTGCCGATAAGACCCTTGATCCTGGGGCGGACGAAATTGGTGATCCAGTTCATGCGCTGACCTTAGCATGGCGCGCCTGGTGCGTCGAACCAGCCAGGGCGCGGGCCAGTTCCAGCACTTCGGCGATGAGGTCCGCGCGCGGCCTGTCCAGATTGTCGGCGATCCTGGAGACGATGGCCGACCCCACCACCACACCGTCGGCCAGCGCGGCGATGCCGGCGGCCTGCTGCGGCGTCCTGATGCCGAAGCCCACCGTGCAGGGCAGGTCCGTGGCCGCGCGTATCCGCGCCATGGCGGCACGCACCGCGTCCTCGGGCGCCGACTTGGTGCCGGTCACGCCGGCGACGGAAACATAATAAAGATAGCCGCCCGCGCCATCCAGCACGCGCTTCAGCCGCGCGTTATCGGTGGTGGGCGTGACGAAACGGATCACGTCCACGCCCTGCGCCCTGGCCGGCTCGCGCAGGACTTCGTCTTCCTCGACCGGAAGGTCGACCACGATCAGCCCGTCAACGCCCGCCGCCGCCACGTCATGGGCAAAGCGCGCGGTGCCATAGGCATGGATGGGATTGTAGTAGCCCATCAGCACGATGGGTGTCGCGCCGTCGGCCTTGCGGAACTTCTTCACCATCTCCAGCACCTTGACCATGCTGGCGCCGGCATGGAGCGCGCGCATGGAGGATGCCTGCACCGCCGGGCCGTCGGCCATGGGATCGGAGAAGGGCATGCCCAGCTCGATCACGTCGGCGCCGGCCTCCGGCAGCTTCGACAGGATGGCGAAGCTGGTGTCCATGTCGGGATCGCCGGCGGTGATGAACGGCACGAAGGCGGCGCGGCCTTCCTTTTTCAGGCGCGCGAATGTGTCGGCCAGCCTACTCACGGCAAAAAGTCCGGCTCACAATTTCTCTCCCAGGGCATTCGCAACCGAAAAGACGTCCTTGTCGCCGCGGCCCGACAGACACACGGCGACCAGCTGGTCCTTCTTCATCTGCGGCGCCAGCTTGGCGACGTGGGCAATGGCATGAGCCGATTCCAGCGCGGGGATGATGCCTTCCAGCTTGCTGAGCAGCATGAAGGCGTCAAGCGCCTGCCTGTCGGTGACGGAGTAATACTTCACCCGGCCGATATCCTTGAGCCAGGAATGTTCCGGCCCGACTCCGGGATAGTCCAGGCCCGCCGAGATGGAATGCGCTTCGATGATCTGGCCGTCATTGTCCTGCAACAGATAGGATCGCGCGCCATGCAGCACACCCGGCGTGCCCTTGGTCAGGGTCGCGGCATGGCGCGGCGTGTCGATGCCGTCGCCCGCCGCCTCCACGCCGTGAATTTCCACCGACGGATCGTCGACAAAGGGATGGAACATGCCGATGGCGTTCGAGCCGCCGCCCACGCAGGCCACCAGCATGTCGGGCAGCCGCCCCTCGCGCTCGAGCATCTGGGCGCGCGTCTCCCTGCCGATCACCGTCTGGAAATCGCGGACCATCGCCGGATAGGGATGCGGGCCCGCGGCCGAGCCGATGATGTAGAAGGTGTCCGCGACATTGGCGACCCAGTCGCGCAGCGCTTCGTTCATCGCATCCTTCAGGGTGCGCGAACCGGAGGAAACGGCGCGCACCTGCGCCCCCAGAAGGCGCATGCGGAAGACATTG
>DASTRG010000237.1:0-3891 GCA_035761325.1 Rhizomicrobium sp.
TGTGCTGGGGCCCTATTACGAGGGCACTCCTACGGGCACAGCCAATGTAAACAATGGCGGTGATGGCGGCGGCTATTTCCCAACATCGTCCTTCCAGGCGTCACTGCGCACCGCCGAGGCTTTCGGTCGCTTCAGCTATGACATCGACGACAATGTCCAGGCCTATGTGAACCTCATCGCCTCCGAGTCCGGCAATATGGCGGATTGGAGCGCGACGACCATCAATCCTGGCAAGGGTCGCGGCAATATCTTCTATACCAACAATCCATATCTGCCGGCCGCAGCCCAGGCCGCGCTTCAGGCCGGAAATCCCGGTAATACCTTCATGATGACGGACTTCTTCGATTATATCGGAGACAAGACGGCGCTGGAGACAGGCGATGACTTCCGCACCGGTGCGGTCGACCGCAATCTCAGCGCCACCGGCGGGCTGTCTGGTAATTTGCTCAACAGATACACCTGGGACCTGTACTATACCCATGGCGAGAGCCGGCAAGAGGTTTACACGCCCAACAATGAGAATGTGGAGAAGTTCCTGGCCGGTGAAGATGCGGTCATCGATCCGTCCTCCGGCAAAGTGGTTTGCCATATCTCGCTGACCGCCTACGCCAGCCGCTTCCCGGGCTGCGTGCCGATCAATCCATTCGGCGCACATTCTCTCACGCAGGAGATGTTCAACTGGTATACCGATCGCACTTCTTATGTCGCGTCCAACATCCTGGACGATGTGGGCGGCAGCATAACCGGTGACCTCTTCCAGCTGCCTGCGGGCGCGGTCAGGGGCGCTCTGTCCGCCGAGGCGCGCTGGCAGACGCTGGAGGTCGAAAGCGCCTTCGATCCAGCGATCTTTCCGGACTGCACGGGCTTGCGTCTTTGCACCCCCTCAGCGGCGTTGCACGATCAACCGGTGTTGGCGCCGATGACCGCGTCGAATGACGTCTATGAATTCGCGGCGGAAGCCAATGTCCCGATCCTCAAGGATCTGCCGTTGATCCAGAGCCTCAGCGCCGATCTGGCCGGCCGCTATACCGATTACAGTACCTCGGGTGTAGCCGAAACCTGGAAGATCGGCCTGGATTACCACGTCAATGACACGGTCAGATTCCGTGGTACCGCTTCGGTCGATATACGCGCGCCGAACCTGTACGATCTGTATGCGCCACTGGGCATCGCCACCGCCGGGTTCATCGACAATCTGACGGGCGGAAATTTCAACATTATCCAGAGGTCATCGGGCAATCCGAACCTGACGCCGGAAGTGGCGCACACCCATACAGTGGGCGTGGTGCTGACTCCGGACTTCCTGCCCGGCTTCACCGCGTCAGTGGATTATTTCCGCATCAACATGTCGAACGCCATCACCACTATCAATGGCAGTACTTCGAACATCCAGAATCTCTGCATCGCCTCGGGCGGCACCTCGCCTTACTGCTCGCTCGTCAACCGACCCTTCCCCTATACCAACACCACGCTCGCGAACTTTCCGACATCCTATTCGATCGAAAGCTTCAACAGCGCCAAGGTGTTCACGGAGGGCTCGGATATCGAACTGGACTACAGCTTCGAGATGGCCGACCTGTTTTCGGATGTGCCCGGCTCTGTCGCGCTGCGTAACATGACCAGCTATCAGCCGCATATCACGACAACCGCCTATCCGGGGGCATCGCCGACCTTCACTGCCATGCCCAAGACGCGCAACACGACGTTCATCTCCTATAACCTGGGAAGCTGGGGGTTCAATCTGCAGGATACCTGGTTCAGCGGATTCACCCAGGTTACCGCGCCGGGGCAGGTTTATGTGTAGCCGCACCTGCATTCCTTCAACACGACCGACGTAACCATCGACAAGCAGCTCGTCAGCGACAGCAACGCGCTCGATCTCTATTTCTCGGTGCAAAATCTTTTCAACGCGCAGCCGGACATCCTGGCAGCACACAGCACGGCGACCGGCTTGACCTATCCCGTTTTGAAGTCGGAAAACGCCATGGGCCGCTATTTCATGATCGGTATTCGCGGCGCGCTGTAAGGAAAGCGTCCGATGGTCCTGCCGTGATCGGACCACTGGACGGGGCGGGCGGACGTCTGGCCGGTTCGGATCGGCCAGCCGCGCCTTGGTTTCAAGGATTGGCAAGTTTGAAAGGCCCGCTGGGCCGGGAGGTTGGCATGAAGAAACTGGTTATCTCTGCGCTCATGGCGGCGATGGCGATCACAGCGGGACCGGCACTGGCCCAGGTGAAGCTGACTCGCCAGCAGATGATGGTCTTCACATCGGACTGGAAAGGTGAGCGCTTCCCCGATGGGCGGCCCAAACTGCCGGACGATCTCTTGAAGCGCGCCGTCAACTGCACCTTCGAGGATATCTGGGGCTATATGCGCGCGCACGGCTACAACAACCAGTATGAGGGCGACGACTGGAAATTTCTGCACAAGAACCAGCCATTTGCCGGCCGGGCGTTAACGGCCCAATATGCGCCCTCGCGACCCGATCTGAGGGCGGCGATCTTCGCCGAGGGCAAGAAGGAAGGCTTTGTCGGAAACACGGTAAGTTGGCCGATCGAGCAGCTGGTGGAAGGCGACGTTTATGTCGCGGACAACTATAACAAGGTCGCATTTGGGCCCATTATCGGCTCCAACCTGGCCAACTCGATCTATGCCCATTCGCACAATGGCTTTGTATTCTATGGCGCCATCCGCGACCAGGAAGAGGCGCGAGAGATCAAGGGATTCAACGGTGTCTATCGTCATTACGATCCCACGCCCAATGGCGACATGGTGCTGACCGCGATCAACGCGCCGGTGCGGATCGGCCAGGCGATCGTGTTGCCCGGCGACCTGGTACTGGTCAAGAATGAGGGGGTGTTGTTCATTCCCGCCGCCATGGCAGAAGCCGCCGTCAGCCATGCCGAATTCACTTCCATTCGGGACGTGTTCGGCTTCGCCATGCTGAAGGCAGGTCGCTTCTCGCCCGGCGAGATCGACGCGCCCTGGACGCCGCAGATCAATGCCGCCTTCGTGGACTATGTGAACGCCCATCCCGATCTGCTGAAGGGCAAGATGTCCCGCGCGGAATTCGATGCGCTGCAACAGCAGAGCGCACAGGGTAAGTCCGCGGCGGAATAAGCGGCGCACGATCCGGCTGCCGCTTGATTGATAGCGGAATGATCGCTTAAGCCGAATTTTCTGCCGATGGTTGCGCTATCAACGCCCCGCGCCGATGCAATGGATCGGCGCGGGGCGGCTGCGCTCTCACGCGGAAGGCACACGCAATGTCGCGCAGCGTCGGTTGCAGCAGCATGATCATTCGCGCCGCGGGAGGGCTTTTGATCACGCATCGTGACCGGTCTTCGAAGAATGAGAGAACGCGGCGCGCATACAGGCTCGTTGAATTGACAACCTGCACGGCCGAAAGCACGGTCGCGCGCATTCGCGGCTGAACCGAAAAAAATTCAAGGCCGCCCAATTCGGGGAACGATCATGAACATCCAGTCACGGATAAACATCGCATTCCTGTGCGCCACCAGCGTCGTGGCGCTGAGCAACGCGGCTTTCGCACAGGCCGGCGAGGGCCCCGCCAATGGCGCGGCAGGCATCGAAACCGTGACCGTCACCGGTTCGCGCGTCATTTCCGACATCGCCAATTCACCAACGCCGCTCACTGTGGTTACGGCGGAACAAATGCAGTCGACCACACCGACAACCATTCCCGACGCCTTGAATAAATTGCCGGTGTTTTATGGGTCAAACTCGCAACGCACGAGCAGCAATGCCGCCAGCAACAGCTCGGGAAATGTACTCAACTTGCGTAATTTCGGCGCGAACCGGACGCTGGTTCTGTTGGATGGCCATCGGGTCGCGCCCACCAATTTTGATAGCACGGTGGATACCAACATA
>DASTRG010000238.1:0-15294 GCA_035761325.1 Rhizomicrobium sp.
TGCGGCCGGTTCATCTCGGCGGCCCGGCGGCGCAATTCCTGCAGGATCTCGCGGGCGCGGGCGATTTCGTCGGGTCCGGGAATCTTCACCCCGGAATTGCCCAGCGGGGAGTTGCCCCGGCCAAGCGGATCGCGGCCGCCCGCCTGCCTGCCGTCCTGCGATTCCTGCGCGGCCTGGGCCAGTTGCTGGGCGCCCTGGCGCAGGGCCTCCAGCGCCTGGTTCTGTGCATTGCCGGCATTGGCCATGTCACCGCGCCCCAGGCTCTGCTGCGCTTCGGACATCGCGCGGCCCGCTTCGCCCAGCTTGCCGGCGGCCTTGGGGTCCATGCCTTTCATGGCGTCCTGCAGTTCTTTCTGAAGGTCGCGCTGCTGCTGGGCCAGGCCCTGCGCGCCGCCATCCTTGGGATCGCCCTGGCCCTGGCGCTCGCGGAAGGTCTTGTCCAGCAGGGCGCGCTGCTTGCCCATCAGCTCGCCGAATTTCTGCATCTGCTGGTTCAGCGCCTTGTTCTGTGCGCCCTGGCCCGCGCCATTGCCCTGCGTCATGCGCAGGTTTTCGAGCATGGATTGCAGCATGGCCAGAAGCTGGGCGGCCTGCTTGCGGTCGCCCGCGGCGGAAAGCTGCTGGATCATCTTCATCAGGGTCTGGACGTCGTCCTCGCCCAGCGTCTTGGCGTCGGGCGGGAGCGGCTGCTGGTTCGTGGCGCCGGGGTTTGCCTGCATCGCTTCCAGATAGCGCTGCATCGCTTCGTTGTAGCGTTTGAGCAATTCGTCGATCACGTCCTGCGGCGCGCCCGAAACAAGAGCCGCGGCCAGCATGCGCTGGAGCTTGCGCAATTCCTCTGCCGCCGACAGCAATCCCCCGCGTTCCAGTTTCAGCGCGGTCTGCCACAGAAGCTCTTCCACCCTGGTATAGTCGGCCTCCTTGCGCGCGTTCTGCACGCCGAAGAACGCATTGCGGATTGCCAGGAAGATATCGTTGCGATTGTCATAGAAGCGTTCGGGCCCGATCGACAGCGCGTCCAGGGTCACACCCACGATTCGCTTTCCAGCGGCGTCGGATGTGGCCAGGCGCTGGCGCTGCTCCACCAGCGCCCGCGCCAGTGGATCGGTGAAGACCCGCGCAGGCATGCGGAAGGTGACGGTATCGGAAAGCCCGCTCTGGCCGGTTGCATCGCGCGCCTCCAGCCGGGCATCGACGGAAAGCCCCGCGTAAGGATGGCCGGTCAGGTCGACATAGGAATGCATCGCAACCTGTTTGGCGGAAGCCTCAGGCAGCGGCAGGTCCACGACCAGCGCCTTGCCGGGCCTGCCATGCGGCTTCAGGATCGCGTGCACCCGCGTGACCCCGTAATCGTCGCTGCCCTTGAAGGCGAAGTCGGTGGCGAGCTGCGCCGTCGCCTTGGGCTTGCCGGAAAAAGCGATGACGGGCCTGGCATCGGGCACGGCACGGATGTCCCACTTGCCGATGGCATGGCCGCCCACCTGCACGCGCAGCCGTGCATCGCGGGCGATCACGAAGGTGCTGGCATATTCGCCGTCTTCGCCGGCAAAGCGCGGCGCCTGATTTGTGCCCGCAACCAGCCCGGGCGTGCGCGGCGCCCCGTGCACGCGCAGGCTGATGACCGAACCTTGCGGCACCGTGATCGTGCCGTCGCCGGGATGCAGGGTGATCAGCGGCAGGCCGGTATAGGGCGGCGGATCGACCCAGGCGTCGATACTGGCGGCGGCGCCCGCGCCGCTGTCGAAGGCGCCGATCAGGCGTGCGCCCGTATCGCTGCGCGCCATCGCCGCGCCCACCGCCAGCGCGATCAGCAGGTACCAGCGCAGGCCCCTGGGATCGCGCGCGGCCAGATCGGTGTGGGGCAGGGCCAGGCGCAGCCTGCCGGGCAACGCGCGTGCCTGATGAAGCTTCCACAGGGCCTGCGCGAAAGCGTCGGTGCCGGCGCCCGCCAATACGTCGCCGCGCTCGGAAATGGGGCGGTGCGCAAGCCCGTTATCGCGTTCCAGCCGCCGCGCGCCGTCTATGGTGTGCGGCCATTGAAAATCGCGGAAGCCGTCTTCCAGCGAAAGGCCGATCGCGGTGACGGTGGCGGCCAGCAACAGGGCCTGGGCCGGCCAGGGAATGATTTGGAAAAGCCCCGTCAGGGCCAGCGCGATATAGAAGCCGCCAAAGCCGATCGCCGGCCATAGCCGCGGCAGGATGCGTTCGACCGCCAGCAATGCGCGGCTGAGCGCAATACGGCGCTCAAGCGGTTCACCCGCCCAGCCAGGCGGGAATGTGGTCCTGCGCGATAAGCTCGTCATAGCTCTGCCTGGAGCGTACGATGCCCCATTCGTCGCCCGACACCAAGACTTCCGGTGCGAGCGGACGGGCATTGTAGCTGCTGGCCATCACCGCGCCATAGGCGCCGGCGGTCATGATCGCCACCAAATCGCCCGATTCGAGTTCCGGCAACGGCCGGTCCGCCGCAAAAAGGTCGCTGGTCTCGCAGACCGGCCCCACCACGTCATAGCGCGGTCGCGGGGAACCGGGCTTAGGTTCCTTCACCGCCAATATTTCGTGATGGGAATCATACAGCGCCGGACGGATCAGGTCGTTCATGCCCGCGTCAATGATCAGGAAGGTCTTGGCGTCGCCGCGCTTGACGTAAATCACGCGCGACACCAGCACGCCGGCATTGGCGGCGATCAGCCGGCCTGGTTCAAAGCAAAGTGTGCAGCCGAAATCCCTGGTCACCCGCGTGACCATGGCGCCGTATGCAGCGGGATCGGGCGGTGGCTCATTGTCGTGCTCGTACGGCACGCCAAGCCCGCCGCCCAGGTCCAGGCGCGCGATATTGTGGCCGTCGGCGCGCAGCATGGCGATGAGTTCGCCGACGCGCCTGAACGCAGTCTCGAACGGCTCAAGGTCCGTGATCTGGCTGCCGATATGCACGTCCACGCCCACGATCTCGATGCCCGCAAGCGCGGCGGCGCGGGCATAGGCTTCGCGCGCATGGGCAAAGGGAATGCCGAATTTCGTCTCGGCCGTGCCGGTGGTGATCTTGTGGTGCGTCCTGGCGTCCACATCCGGATTGATCCGCAAGGTCACAGGCGCGCGCCGGCCCATGGACAGCGCCAGCGTATTCAGCGCCGCAAGTTCCGGCTCGCTTTCGACATTGAACTGGTGGATGCCCGCCGCCAGCGCCGCGCGCATTTCCTCTTCGGTCTTGCCCACGCCGGAGAAGACGATCCTTTCGGCGGCAATGCCCGCCGCCAGCGCCTTGGCCAGTTCGCCGCCCGACACCACATCGGCGCCCGCGCCCAGCCTGGCCAATGTTCTCAGCACCGCCAGGTTGCCGTTGGCCTTGACGGAAAAGGCGATCAGCGAATCCCTGGGAAGCGCGCCGGCGAACACCTTGTAGTGCCGCTCCAGCGTAGCGGTGGAATAGCAGTAGAAGGGCGTCCCGACCTTTTCGGCCAATTGGGTCAGCGGCACGCCTTCGGCGCACAGGACGCCATCGCGGTATTGGAAATGATGCACCTTGCAGCTCTTTATACTTATTGGTCTTGATTTACGGGGCAATCCATGCCCGCTCAACGCCCGATGGGATAGGGAGGCTTGGAGGGATCTTTTTCGCTCTTGGCGGTGGGCCGTCCATTGGGGCGCTCCAGGTCGTTTTTCACGCCGCAGCCGGCCAGCACCAGTGCCGCCATCACCAGAAGCGATCCGACGCCAAGGCGCTTCACGACAGCCTCTCGCGCCAATAGGCAAGCTGTTCCCTGACCCGCGCCGGCGCAGTACCGCCCAGGCTCATGCGCGAATTGACCGAAGCCTCCAGTGACAGGACCTTGTACACGTCTTCGGTGATGTCGGGATCGACGGCCTGCATCTCGGCCAGCGGCAGCTTGTCCAGCGTCACGCCCAGCGCCTCGGCGCGTTTCACAATCGAACCCGCGATGTGATGGGCCTCGCGGAACGGTTTTCTGAGCACCCGCACCACCCAGTCCGCCAGGTCGGTGGCGGTGGGAAAGCCGCAGTTCGCGGCTTTGGCCATGGCTTCGGGCTGCGCGGTGAGGTCGGCGATCATCGCTGCCATCGCCGCCAGCGAAAGCTCCAGCGTGTCGGCGGCATCGAACACGCGCTCCTTGTCTTCCTGCAGATCGGTGCCATAGGTAAGCACCAGGCCCTTGACCACGGTGGCCAGCGCCACGAAGTCGCCCAGCACCCGGCCGGCCTTGCCGCGGATCAGTTCGGCGGCGTCGGGATTGCGCTTCTGCGGCATGATGGAAGAGCCGGTGGTGAACGCGTCCGACAGCTTCACAAAGCCGAAGGCCGGCGTCGACCATTGCACCAGCTCGCCCGCCAGCCGCGACAGGTGGACGGCGCAGATGGAACAGGCCGCCAGATATTCCAGCGCGAAGTCGCGGGCGCTGATGGCGTCCATGGAATTGCGCATCGGCCGGGCAAAGCCCAGGGTGAGCGCGGTGGCGTCACGGTCAATGGGGAACGAGGTGCCCGCCAGCGCGGCCGATCCCAGCGGGGATTCGTTCAGCCGCTTCCTGGCGTCCTCGAAACGGCCGCGGTCGCGCCCGAACATCTCGACATAGGCCATCATGTGATGACCGAAGGTCACCGGCTGGGCCACCTGCATATGGGTAAAGCCGGGCATGATGGTGGCGGCGTGCTTCTCGGCCTGCGCATAAAGGGCTCTTTGCAGCGCCAGAAGCCCCCGGTCGGCGCGCTCGCAGGCCGACCGCACCCACAGGCGGAAGTCCGTGACCACCTGGTCGTTGCGCGAACGCGCGGTGTGCAGCCGGCCCGCGCCGGGGCCGATCAGTTCGGCCAGCCGCGCCTCGATATTGAGATGGATGTCTTCCAGTTCCCGCTTGAAAACGAACTGGCCCTCGGCGATTTCCTTCTCGATCGCGTCCAGCCCGGCCAGGATCTGCTGGCCGTCATCCTTGGAAATGATGCCCTCGGCCGCCAGCATGCGGCAATGCGCGCGGCTGCCCGCAAGGTCCTCGGCGGCCAGGCGCTTGTCGAAATCGATCGAGGGGGTAATCTCCCTCATGATGTCGGCGGGGCCGGACTCGAAGCGGCCGCCCCACATCTTGTTGCTGCTCATAAGTCCATTCCGGCCAGGTACAGTTACGAGAGATGAACAGACCCGCGAAGATCATCACCGTCCTGGCGGTTATCCTCGCGGTGGCGTTGGGCATCCTATATGGGAAAGGGTTGCTTTCTGTCCATCAGGGGATGGAACCGCCGGCCTCGCTGGCCACGCTGAAGCTGCAAAACCCGCCAACACCGGCGCCCCAGGTCAGCTTTTCCGACGCGGCGGGCCGGCGCCATGCCCTGGCCGATTTCAGGGGCCGATATGTCCTGCTCAACCTGTGGGCGACCTGGTGCGGGCCCTGTGTGGCCGAGCTGCCGGCCCTGGCCACCCTGTCCCGCCATGTGCCGGGCCTTCGGGTGGTCGCGGTCGATGTCGGCCGCGACACCGCCGGGCAGGCCGACGCCTTCCTGAAAAGCCACAGGGCGGGCGTCCTGGGAACTTTCGTCGATACCGACATCACCATGGTGAGAAAGTTCAAGGCCTATGGCCTGCCCATGACGGCGCTGATCGACCCAAAAGGCAATGTGATCGCCAAGGCGGAAGGCCCGGCGGAATGGGCGACGCCGGAAGCGGTCAAATACTTCAAGCGGATCACCGGCAGCTAGGGGCGCGGCCGTTCTGCACCCCGGAGCGTGGCGACGCCACGCGACAATCAAAAAAATTACCGCGTGGGAACCGGGTGTTCGCCCCGGTAATCATAGAAACCGCGCCCGGTCTTGCGGCCCAGCCATCCGGCCTCGACATATTTCACCAGCAGCGGGCAGGGGCGATATTTGGAATCGGCCAGCCCTTCATAGAGCACCTGCATCACCGCAAGGCAGGTATCCAGGCCGATGAAGTCGGCCAACTGCAACGGACCCATGGGATGATTGGCGCCCAGCCGCATGGCGGTATCGATGGCGTCGACGTTGCCCACGCCTTCATACAGCGTATAGACCGCCTCGTTGATCATCGGCAGAAGGATGCGGTTGACGATAAAGGCGGGGAAATCCTCGGCGTAAGCCGCGGTCTTGCCCACGCGCTTGACGATCTCCAGGGCTGCCTGGAACGTGGTGTCGTTGGTGGCGATGCCGCGGATGACCTCGACCAGCTGCATGATCGGCACCGGGTTCATGAAATGCAGGCCGATGAAATTCTCCGGCCGGTCGGTGGACGCCGCCAGCCGCGTCACCGAGATGGATGAGGTGTTCGTGGCGATCAGGCAGCCGGGAGCGATCCGGGTGCACAGGTCCTGGAATATTCTTTTCTTGATCGCCTCGTCTTCGGTGGCCGCCTCGATCACCATGTCGCGGTCCTTCAGGTCGTCCATCGACGAGGTGGTCCGGATGCGGGCCAGCGCGGGGGCAATCTCTTCCTCCTTGATCACGCCCTTGGCGACCTGGCGCTGCATGTTCTTTTCGATCCGCGCCAGCGCCTTGCTCAGGGCCTCCTTGTTGAGATCGTCGAGCATCACGTCATAGCCGGCCAGCGCCAGCACATGGGCGATGCCGGTTCCCATCTGTCCGGCGCCAATCACTCCAATGCGTTCAATGGTCATATCCGTTGCCTTTACTTGTAACCGCGTCTGGCGAGTTCTTCGTCCAGTTCCGGCAGCGCCTTGAACAGGTCGGCGACCAGCCCAAAATCGGCGACCTGAAAGATCGGGGCCTCTTCGTCCTTGTTGATGGCGGCAATGACCCGGGCGTCCTTCATACCGGCCAGATGCTGGATGGCGCCCGAGATTCCGATGGCAAGGTAAAGATCCGGCGCCACCACCTTGCCGGTCTGGCCCACCTGATAGTCATTGGGGACATAGCCGGCGTCAACGGCGGCGCGCGATGCGCCCACCGCGGCATGGAGCTTGTCGGCGATGGAATCCAGCAGGTGGAAATTCTCGGCCGAACCCAGCCCGCGTCCGCCCGAAACCACGATTCTTGCGCTGGTCAGTTCGGGCCGCGCGGATTTCGACAACTCTTCTCCCGCGAAGGCGGACAGGCCCGGATCGGGCGGCACGCCGACCGCTTCGACGGGTGCTGCCCCACCGTCTCCCGCCGCCTTGAACGCGGTGGTGCGAACGGTGATGGCCTTCTTGCCGGCGGGGGCCTCGACCGTCTCGATGGCGTTGCCGGCATAGATGGGCCGCTCGAATGTGTCGGGCGAAATTACCTTCAGGACTTCCGAAACCTGGGGCACATCCAGTTTGGCCGCCACGCGCGGCAGGTAATTCTTTCCCGTGGTGGTCGCCGGCGCCAGGATGGCGTCATAGCCGCCTGCAAGCGACAGGATCAGGGCTTCCATCGGTTCGGCCAGCATCCTGTCCAGATGAGGCGCGTCCGCCAGCAGCACCTTTTCGACGCCGGCTATCTTCGCGGCGGCCTGCGCCGCGGCCGCGCATTGCTTGCCCGCCACCAGCACGTGTACGGGCGCGGAGACGGCTGCCGCCGCTGTCACGGTCTTGTGGGTGGCATCCTTCAGCGCGGTATTGTCGTGTTCGGCGATGACGAGACTGGTCACGGCATCACCCCCGCGTCCTTCAGCCTGTCCAGCAGCTCGGGCACGGATGTCACCTTCACGCCGCCGCCGCGCCGGGGCGGCTCGCTGACTTTCAGCACCTTCAGGCGCGGCGTGGTATCGACGCCATAATCGGCGGGAGTTTTCTCCACGATGGGCTTCTTTTTGGCCTTCATGATGTTGGGCAGGGAGGCATAGCGCGGCTGGTTCAGCCGCAGGTCGGTGGTCATCACCGCGGGAAGCTTCACCTCCACGGTCTGCAGGCCGCCATCGATCTCGCGGGCGATCTTCGCGGTTTGCCCGTCCAGTTCCATCGAATGGGCGAAGGTGCCCTGGCCCCAGCCCAGCAGGGCGGCCAGCATCTGGCCCACCTGGTTGGAATCGTCGTCGATCGCCTGCTTTCCGGTGATCACCAGGTCCGGCTTTTCCTCGTCCACGATGGCCTTCAGGATCTTGGCCACGGCCAGCGGTTCCACCGCGCCCTCGGCCTTGACCAGCAGTCCCCTGTCCGCGCCCATCGCCAGGGCGGTGCGGATGGTTTCGGACGCCTGCTGCGGGCCGATGGACACGGCAACCACTTCGGTGGCCTTGCCTTTTTCCTTCAGCCGCACCGCTTCTTCCACGGCGATTTCATCAAAAGGGTTCATGGACATTTTGACATTCGCCAGGTCCACGCCGCTTTGGTCAGGCTTCACGCGGACCTTGACGTTGTAGTCGATCACCCGCTTGACGGGCACCAGTACCTTCATGGCGTGCCTTGCCCCCTGGATACCGGCGCCGCCGGAGACAGCGCGACGGTATCGTTTTGTTGTGCAGCGCAAAAACTAGGCGGGGGGGCCAAGCCGTGTCAACGAATCGCCACGGTTGGGCGCATGCGGTGGCTTCAATGCTACGGTGTCCTGGGCGAGACCGGGTGTGTCATCCTGCCGCAGTCTGCGTTGTGGCCGCTACTTCAGTTTTTTCAGATAGGCAATCAGGTCGGCCTGTTGTTTTTTGCTGGTGATGCCGCTGAACGCCATTTTGGTTCCGGGAACCATGCGCCCGGGCTTTTCGACCCATTTGGTCAGGTTGCCCTCGGTCCAGACGATGCCGGATTTCTGCAGCGCCGGGGAATAGGAAAAGCCCGGCCGGCTGGCTGCCTTGCGCCCGGCAATACCGAAAAGGTTGGGGCCCAGTCCGTCGCCGCCACCCTTGTTGTCGGTGTGGCAGATGGCACACCGCTTGTAGACGTTTGCGCCCTTGACCGGATCGCCCCCGGCGTTGGCTGCGCCCGTCGTGCATGCCAGCACTGCCAGCGCCATGAAACTCCTGCGAAACATGAACGACCCTTAACGCTCTGGGAGCGGGCTTCTCATAGCCCATCTGGCACCTGAAAACAGCGAATTTATGGTCGGCGCCAACCGGCAGGGGGAGCGACTTTCGGCCGCAATATCCGGGATGCCGGGCATGAAAAAAGCCTCGGCCGGCGCGCCGCGCAACCGGCGCCTTCAGCGGGCTGCGGCTCGCATCCGGTCTCCAGGCAAAAAACATCGCGCGGCGTGATTTGCGCGCTAGACTCCCCCAATGCGCGAAGCACCGCAGATGATCCCGGCCCTCGCCGATATGCGCGGCCGCGTCGTCCAGGAATTTTCCCGGGCGGCACGAGCGGTTGGGGGGCCGTCCCTGTTGCGCGCGGCGCTTTGCGATGCCGCGCGCGCGCTTGGCTTCCACCACGTCCTGCTGCAGGGCGCATGCGGCGCGGTCTGGCTGGCCGACATGCCGCCCACCTGGCGCACCGCCCCGACGCCGGACGAAGACGCCGTCCTGACCGCCGCCGCCCAATCGCTGGTACCCTTTCTGTGGTCGGACATTCCGCGACTTGTGACGCCGACGGCCGGCCGGCGGGACTTTCTGGAAGGTGCGGTGGCCGCGGGCGTCGGCGCGGCGATGACGGTTCCGGTACACAGGATCTGCGGACCGAAGGGATCGGGCGGCTATTCGGTCTTTGCCGGCTGCTGCACCTTTGCGATGAAAAACGGCGCCTGCCTGCCGCTGGAGGGGCTGGCGGCGGCGCACCATGTCGGGGCGCTGGCCTTGGATGCGGCCGAGCGGCTGTGCGGAGACGCCCCGGCTCCCGCGCCCGCCACGATGCCAAGCCTGACGCCGCGCCAGCGCGATTGCGTGGTGCTGGTCGCGCAGGGCAAGAGCGATTGGGAAATCGGCCAGCTCCTGGGGATCAGCGAATCCACCGTGCACAAGCACATCGAAGACGCCAAGCGCCGGTTCGGCGTCTCCACCCGGATCCAGCTGGTGGTGCGTTCGCTGTTCGACGCAAGGCTGACCTTTGCCGATGTGATGAAATAAATCCCTGCCGCTGAGCCGCCCGCCGCGCCCGGTCAGGCGTTTATCAGTTCAACCTGGACCACATCCGTGCGCCCCACCGCGAAGGCGGCGGCGCAGATGCCCAGATAGAATTCCCAGTTGCGCAGGAACTGCTGGTCGTGACCCAGCGCCTTGATCGCGACTTCCTGGGCCTGCATGCGCGCCAGCCAATCGCGCAGGGTGCGGACGTAATCCTTGCCGAAGCCGAATGCGCCGGCGAATTTCAGGCCGGCGCGCTCCGCCTCCTGGCGGAAACGGACGAGGCTCGGCAGCATGCCGCCGGGAAAAACATAGTGACGGATGAAGTCGCTGCGGCGGCGATAGCTTTCGAACAGTTCGTCGCGGATGGTGATGGTCTGGATGACCGCCCGTCCGCCGCGCGTCAACCGCTCTGCGATGACCTGGAAGTATTGCGGCCAGTAATTCTCGCCCACCGCCTCGAACATCTCGATGGAAACGATATTGTCGAACTGACCGCGGCAGCGGCGGTAATCCTCCAGCCGGATTTCGGCGTTGGCGCCCAGCCGTTCCGTTGCGAACCGGTGCTGGGCGGGCGAGATGGTCAGCCCTGTCACGCGATGGCCGTCGGCAATGGCGCGTTCGGCAAAGCCGCCCCAGCCGCAGCCGATCTCAAGCACGCGCGCGTGCGCCGCCTGGAATTTGGAAAGAATGCGCTCATACTTGTTTTGCTGGGCCCGGTAGAGGTCCGCGGCACCGTCAAAAAGCGCCGAGGAATAGGTCATGCTCCGGTCAAGCCAGAGGGAATAGAAATCGTTGCCCACATCGTAATGCTCCTCGATGTTGCGCGATGAGCCCCTTATGGAATTGCGCCGCAACAGCGCGTTGTGAATCACAAAGCCCAGGCGGTTGATGAGGTTGCCGTCCGAGAATTCCGCGAAATGATCCAGGTTGAGCAGGAACAGGCTGACCAGCCGCTCGACATTGTCGGTATTCCACCTTCCGGCGATATATTCCTCGCCCAGCCCGATGTCGCCGCGCGCCAGGATACGGCGCAGCACATCCCAGTCCTGGATCTCGAACCGCGCTGCGGGCCCGGGATTGGCCCCCTTCACCAGCGTCACTTCGCCGTTCGGCGCAATGAATTCCAGGTCGCCATATTCCAGGCCCGCCAGCGCCTTGCGCCAGCTCTTCTCGACATACGAAGCAGGAATCAACGACATCCCATCTCAGCCCAATGCCCCCCCAAAGAATAGGACCATAAGCGTATCCAAAACAATTCTGGGGATGCGGGAAGACGGGGCGGCCGCCATGGCGGCTTTGTTGCGCTGCACCGGCGGGCCTAAGCCGGACGAGCCGCCAGGCATGCGACCGGCTTGAGGTGGCGGGCGCCACCGGGCACTACCTGCTGAACAGGTTCTGCGGCAGGCGGATCTCGTTGTCTTTCGCGTCATAGCGCAGGCGCGCGGCATCAAGGCTTACGAGATGACCCGGATCGTCCAGCATTGCGACAGCAACGCGGGCTGGCGCGCCATCATGGGCAAGCACGACGCGCTGCACGGCTCCCACCATCCTGCCGTCGCTGTCGCGCACGCCGGCGACGGCGATGTAGCCGGGCGGATGCGTCAGGTCCGACAGCGCGATCAGGTCTGGTACCGCTGCCATTCCGGTGTCGGCTGCCGCCTCCGGCATGGACCGCGGCGCCTTCTTCTCGCAGGCCGATTCAGGCCGATGCGTCCGCGCCATGTCCGCCGGTGATGATGCGGCGTGCGCCGAAGGGCCCGCCACCACCATGGCGGTGCAGAACATCAGGAAATGACGGCGCATATTTCGCTCCCTGTTCCGCCGCACGGCGCGCGACGGCGCAACAATGGCAACGCAGGGGCGAAAGGACCTGTTCCGGGAAACCGGCGGAACAAACTCTCGCGTGAAATCGCGGGAACCGGCAACAGGCCGGCGTGTTGCCATGTCATCTGTGAAAGGAATTTCAGATGCTCGGAACAATTCTGATTGTCGTGCTGCTGCTCCTGCTGCTGGGCGCCTGGCCGGCGTGGCCGTACAGCCGCGGCTGGGGCTATTATCCGTCCGGCACACTTGGTCTGGTCCTCGTCATCGTGCTGGTGCTGGCGCTGGCCGGGCGAATCTGAAGCACAGGCGCCTGAGGTCAATGACCAAGAAAAAGCTGTTCGACGATATCAAGCAGAATCCGGCACGCATCTATCGTTCGCCGGCCGATGTCCTGCGCGACCGTCGTTTCGACGATGCCGAGCGGCTGGAAATCCTTGAAGCCTGGGATGCGGCCTCAGGCGGCGGTGATATCGCTCCCTTGATCGCCGAACTCAAAGCCCGTCTCAAGGCCGAGGACGGGCCCGCGCACGCCGCCGAATAAATGGAGAAGCCGATGGCCCAAGATGACAGACACGCGCCCAGCCTGAGTGCTCAGGAAGCCCGCGAGGGCAAGGAGCTCGGTGTGATGCGGTGGGTGCTGCACATCAGCCTGGGGTTGTGCGTGCTGGCGGGAATCATTCTCTGGATAAGCTTCGCGTGAAGTCGGTTTCGCGCGAAGACGGTGGTTTCGTCTGAAGACGGGAAGCGTCGTCCGGTCAGGCGTCGCCGCGGCCCGCAAGGTCAAGCAGCGCGCGCCGCAATTCGACCGGCCCAAAGGGCTTCTGCAGCACCGGATGACAGGCGAATTCGGCGGGTATGCCCCGGCGGCCATAGGCGGTGGCGAACAGGAACGGAATATCGCGCGTCTGGAGTTGGGCGGCGAAAGGAAAGACGCTCTTCCCGTTCAGGTGGACATCCAGCATCGCCAGGTCGAAGCCTTCGCTGTCGAGTGTGCCCATGGCATCTTCAAGCCGGGAGATCACGCCGGCGACCTCGAAGTCCAACTCGCACACCATGTCCTCGATCAGCATGGCCACGGCCATCTCGTCTTCGACCACAAGAACGCGGGGCGCCGCCAGGAAGGGTCCGGCCGGAAGCCCGGCGGCCAGGCTGTGTGAACGAATCGCGAGGCTGCTCATTTTGTGGCAACGCCTCAGAATGAGCCCGGTTGCATGTCTCGCGGGGGCGGCGGAAGGCTGGAACCTGTTCGCCCGGGAGCGGACGGCCAAGGCTGGGGCCGGCCGGCGAAGGCAGGCCGCACTTGACGGCTCACGCCGGTGCGGTCACCAAGGCAATCCGACGCTTCGAGTTCCCTTATGCCCGCCCCCGACCTGTCCATCGTGGTTCCGACTTTCAAGGAACGCGGCAACGTCGCCGAACTGGTGCGGCGCCTGGATCAGGCCCTGGCCGGCATCGGCTGGGAGGCCATCTTTGTCGATGACAATTCGCCCGACGGAACCTCCGATGCGGTCAAGGCCATTGCCGATGCCGATCCGCGCGTGCGCTGCATCCGCAGGGTGGGCCGGCGGGGGCTGGCGGGCGCCTGCATAGAAGGCATGCTGTCGTCGGCTGCGCCTTTTGTGGCGGTGATGGATGCCGACCTGCAGCATGACGAACGGGTGCTGCCGGCAATGCTGGAGCGGCTGAAGCGGGGCGAGGCCGACCTGGTGGCCGGGACCCGCTATGCCGAAGGCGGCAGCGCGGCCTCCTTCTCCGGCTCGCGCGGGACCATTTCGCGCCTGGCCACGCGGCTGACGCATCGGCTGGTGGGCACCGAGCTCTCCGATCCCATGTCGGGCTTCTTCATGATGCGCCGCGACCGTTTCGACCGGCTGGCGGCTCGCTTGTCGCCGGTCGGGTTCAAGATCCTGCTGGATATCGCCGTCACCGCCGGCCCGTCGCTGCGCATCGCCGAGCAGCCCTATGAATTCGGCGAGCGTTTCGACGGCGAGAGCAAGTTCAACGCCCAGGTCGGAGTGGAATTCCTGGGCCTGCTGCTGGCCAAGATGACCGGCGATCTGGTCGATCCGCGCTTCATCTTCTTCGCGCTGGTCGGCACCATCGGTCTCGCCGTTCATTTGCTGGCGCTGCGCACTGCGCTGTTCGTCCTGCCCGACGACATGGCCGACCAGTTCCGCGTTGCCCAGGCCTGCGCCACCCTGGTGGCCATGACCAGCAATTTCCTGCTCAACAATGAACTGACCTATCGCGACCGCCGGCTGAAAGGCTGGGCCATGCTGCGCGGTTTCGTGCTGTTCTGCGTGTTCGCCTCGGTGGGCGTCCTGGCCAATATCGACCTGGCTTCCTGGCTCTATGTCGACCGTTCGCGCTGGCTGGTGGCGGGCGCCGCAGGCGCGATCATGAGCGCCCTGTGGAACTATGCCATGTCGACCCTGTTCGTATGGCGGGCCAGATGAAGCCTGTCGTGCCGGTCGGGGGCGCCGCCGTCGCCGGCATCGCCATTCTGCTGGCAGCGCGGGCGATAATGGCCGTCGTCCTGCCGCTTTCGGCCGACGAGGCCTATTACTGGCTGTGGTCAAAGCATCTGGCCGCCGGCTATTACGATCATCCTCCCGCCATCGCCTGGCTGATCGCGGCGGGCACGCATTTTTTCGGCGACACATCGTTGGGCGTGCGGTTTTCGGGCATTGTCCTGTCCATCCCCGCTACATGGCTGGTGTGGGACAGCGGCCGCCTTCTCCTGAGAGACGGCCGCAAAGCCCTTTTCGCCGCCCTTGCTTTCAACCTGACCCTGATGGTGTCGGTGGAAATGCTGGCGGCGACGCCGGACATGCCTTCGATCGTCACCAGCGCTCTTTTTTTCTGGTGTCTGTGCAGGCTGCGGCAAACCGAAAAGCCGTCCTGGTGGATCGCGGCAGGTGCCGCGGCGGGCCTGGGCCTTCTATCGAAATTCTCGGCCCTGTTCCTGGGCCTGGGCACCGTGATCTGGCTTGTTGCCGATCGCGGTCAGCGCCGCTGGCTGCTCACACCGTGGCCGTGGGCGGCGGGCGCGCTGGCGTTGGTGATCTTTGCGCCCAATCTTCTTTGGCAGTCCAGCCACCAGTGGGACACCTTCGCCTTTCAGTTCGGGCGGATCGACAAGGGGCATTTCACCCTGCGCTATCTGGGAGAATTCCTGGCTGCCGAGGCCGGACTGGCGACACCGCTGGTCTTCGTGCTGATGCTGGCGGGGCTTTGGGCGGGACGCAGGCCCGGCACGCCGCTCTTTCTGCCCGCGGTGCTGGTGGCTACCGCTTTCGCCTATTTCCTGATGCACGCCCTGCATGCGCGCGTCCAGGGCAACTGGCCCTGCTTTCTCTTTCCCATGCTGTCGGTCCTGGCGGCCGCGGCTTTCCGCACGGAAGGGCACTGGCGATGGATTTCGCTGCCCGCCCTGCCGCTGGCGGCACTGATGCTGGTTCTGGCATATGCCCAGGCGGGCTGGAGCGTCATTCCCCTCCGGCACGATCCGGTGGCGCGCATCCTTGGGCGGCAGTTCA
>DASTRG010000239.1:0-4822 GCA_035761325.1 Rhizomicrobium sp.
GCGCATAGGGCAGCACGGCAAAAAGCGCCGTGCCCAGCATCTGGCCCAGGCACCCCACGATAACCGCCGGCATCAGTCCCAGCTGCAAGGTCAGGACGCCTCCGGCGGCGACGCCCAGGAACACGCCGACCAGGCCGATGCTGCCGCGCACCGCGCCCACCATGTCCTTGGTCAGGCCCAGATCCACATACATGGGGTTGTACATCGGCCCGCTGACGAAGTTGGGCAGCTGGAACAGGCTTATCGCCGCCAGGATCACGATGGCGCCGGTCCCGAAGGTGCGGAAGAAGGCGGTGAAGGGCCCGGCAATGGCATCGAACAGCCCGCGCGGTGTCCACAGCGGGGCTTCCTCCTCCTTGGCGGCCAGCGCGCGCTCGCCCTGCACCGGCTCGGCGGCCAGCACGGTGGCCAGGATCGCCGCGAACATCACCGCGCCGTAAAGAATATAAGCGGCGTTCCAGCCGATGCGCTGGGCTATGGGCAGGATCACGGCTTCGCTCATCAGCAGCGCGGCGCGATAGCCGATGGTGTAGCCCGATGTGAGAAGGCCCAGCTCATCCTTGCTGCGCGCCGATTCGATGCGCCAGGCATCGATGGCAATGTCCTGCGTGGCCGAAGCGAAGGCCACGACGAGCGCGCAGATGCCCAGCTGCACCAGCCCGTGCGCGGTGCCGCTCGCGGCCATGGCGATCAGCCCGGCGCCGATCACGACCTGCATCAGGGCGATCCAGCCGCGGCGCTGGCCCAGGCGTCTCAGTCCGGGCACGGCCAGCCTGTCCAGCAGCGGCGCCCAGAGGAATTTCAGTGAATAGGCAATGCCCACCCATGACAGAAAGCCGATCGCCGCCAGGGCGGTGCCTTCATCGCGCAGCCAATAGCCGAAGGTATTGCCCACCAGCACGAAGGGCAGGCCGGACGAAAAGCCCAGCGCCAGCATCACCAGCACGCGCGGATTCAGATATTCGCGGAAGGTATGGCGCCTGCGCGCCGAAGCAGTCGCCGTCATGCGGCGACGATATGCGAACCATCCTCGCTGGGAAACAGCATCATGAACATTTCCTCCAGCTCCGCCGGGTCCACCGGCTTGGTGAGGAATCCGTCCATGCCTGCGTCCTGGCAGGCGTGCTTTCCCGCATCCAGTGCATCGGCGGTCAGGGCGACGATCGGTGTGCGCGGCCGGGCCGTTTGCTTTTCCCAGGCTCTGATCGCCTGCGCCGCTTCGATGCCGTCCATGCCCGGCATGTGGATATCGGTCAGCAACAGGTCGTATTGGCCGGCCTGTATGGCTTCGACCGCGGCCCTGCCGTTGGCGACTTCCGTCACATTGTGGCCGCGCCGGCGCAGGAGTTCGCGGATCAGCATCATGTTGATGGGATTGTCCTCGGCCAGAAGCACGTTCAGGCCCGGCGCGTCCGCCTCGACCGCGGTGTCGCGCACCGGCGCGTCCTGCGAAGGCGCCGGAGCACAGGCCGCCGCCGTGGGTTCGTGCACAGGCGTCTGCGCCGGATATGCCTCGCGCACCAGCGGCGGCAGCGCATCGTCGTCATGCGGCGGCGCTTGCGGCATCGGCGCGCCCAGACCGGGCTCCTGTCGCTCGCGGCAGCAAAGGCAGAGCCGCTCGGCCAGCGATGCCTGGCGCACGGGCTTGACCAGATAGCCGGCAAAACCGGCCTGCCGCATCTCCGCCAGGCTGCCGCGCGCGGCCGGCGTCAACAGCACAAGTGTCGGGGTGCCCGGCTTGGGATAGGCGCTCAGTTCGGGTCCGGCTCCGGTGCCGGCGTCGATCAGCGCCGCATCCATCGGCTCGCCATCGCCGGCGACGGTGCCGCCGCATGCCTGGATCTGCAGCGTCAGGCCCTCCCTGAGGGAGCGGTTGCGGGTCACCAGGGCCACGCGAAGGCCCGCAAGCGGCAAATCGGACGGATCCGCATCCTCCACCACGATGCTGGGAATGGTGAACCAGAAGCAGGAACCCGATATCGGCGCGGGATCGACGCCGATCTCGCCGCCCATCGTGTTGACCAGGCGCTTGGAAATGGCCAGGCCCAGGCCGGTGCCGCCGAACCGCCGCGCATGGCTGGAATCGGCCTGGACGAATTCGTCGAAGATCTCGCTGCGCTTGGCGGGCGGCACGCCTACCCCGGTGTCGCGTACCTCGAAGCGCAGGAACGCGCGCTCGCCGCCCTGCACCCGGCGCACCTCGACGCAGACCCCGCCCGTCTCGGTGAACTTTATGGCATTGCCCATCAGGTTGGTGATGATCTGGCGCAGGCGGCCCGCGTCGGCGCGGATACGCCGCGGCACATCGGCGGCGACGACCGGCGTGATCTCCACGCCCTTGGCATGGCCGCGCTCGCACAGCAGCTCGGCCACGCCGCAGAGCAGCGCGCGCAGGTCCACTTCGTCCTCGTCCAGCGTCAGCATGCCCGCTTCTATCTTCGAGAAGTCCAGTATGTCGCCGATCAGGTTCAGCAGCGCCTCACCCGACTGGCTGATCGCTTCGGCATAGGTACGCTGCTCGGGACGCAGCTCGGTTTCCAGCAGAAGCCGCGCCATGCCCAGGACGCCGTTCATGGGCGTCCTGATTTCGTGGCTCATGGTGGCCAGGAAGCCCGACTTGGCCTTGGACGCTTCCTCGGCACTGTCGCGCGCCTCGGTCAGCGCATCCTCCAGCGCCTTGCGCTCGGTGATGTCGCGGCCCACGCTCTGCACCTCGACCAGCCGGCCGTGGGAATCGCGCACCGCGTAATCTTCCCAGGCGATCCAGCGATAACCCGAGGCGGTTCGCACATGCTGGTCATAGCGCGCGCGCCCGCGGCCCTGTTCCAGGGCGGCGAAGCCGCCGAAGATGGGCGAGCGGCTGTCGGGATGCGGCTGGGGCGCGAAGGGATAGCCGATGGCGCGCCCCGGCGTCAGGCCGAACAGGCGGAAGAACGCGTCGTTGCCATAGGTGAGACGGCTTGAGGCATCGCGGCGGAAGATGGCGTCGCCCTGGGCATCCACCAGCCCCTTGTAGCGGGCTTCGCTCTGGTTCAGCCGGGCGTTGATGGTGGCGGCGTTCTTCAGCGATGCTTCCAGCCGCTGGGCGATGACCTTCAACTGGGCGGTCTGCTGCTCCAGCACCTCTCTGCGCCCGCGCGCTTCGATCTGGCTCCTGGTCAGGTAGGCGAGCGCCACCACCAGAAGGGCCCCGAAACTCACCGGCGACATGATGGTCAGCCGTCCGGTCAGGACGACATTGGCGAACGCCGCCACCAGCATGAATCCGGCGATGGCTCCAAAAACGATACGGGTTGCCCGCAGCACGGAAAAAGCCAGCCCTGGTCAGGAATTGCCGGATGATACTGGCCTCCGGTCCACAAAAATTTGCTTAATGTTCCCTTGTCCAAGTGTACCGGGATGGATCGGCCCGATCGGCGATTCCACCTTATGAAACAGGTAGTTGTGACGGACATCCGGCCTTGGCCCGGTCCGGCAGGCCGGATCTTCACGGCGCCGGGCGAAAGCTGGAGCGGGACGGGGCAATCAGACGTAATCCCCCGCCACGGTTTCATCCTTCTGCGCGCCACCCCTGGGCAGCACCAGATGCAGCACCACTGCCACGGCGATGTTGAGCACAAGCGCGCTCAGCGCCGCATAGCAGGGGACGGTCCAGCCAAGGATGTGCAGCGGATAGGTCGAGCCCTGGAAGCCCAGCTGCGCCACCATCCAGGTGCCGCTGCCGATGCCCGCTGCCCAACCCGCCAGCAGCGCCCAGGGATTGAGCCGCACATACAGCGCCAGCAATACCGCGGGCACCGTCTGGCAGATCCAGATGCCGCCCAGAAGCTGAAGCTGGATCGCATAGGTGGTGTCCATCTCCAGCACGAAGAACAGCGCCCCCAGCTTGGCGACAAAGGCGACCAGCTTGGCCATCCGCGCCTCGGCGGCGGGCGCGCAGTCGGGCGCGATGAAGCCCTTGTAGACATTGCGGGTGAAAAGATTGCCGCAGGCGATCGCCATGATCGAGGCCGGCATCAGCGCGCCGATGGCGATGGCGGCAAAGGCAAAGCCCGCGAACCAGGCCGGAAACGCGTGCAGGAACAGTGCCGGCACCGCGAAGTTGGCCTTGTAGGCGGCAAAGCCCGCGGCATATTCGGGCATCCGCTCCACGCCAGCCGCCACGGCCATGTAGCCAAGCAGCGCGATCAGCGCCAGCGCCACCGAATAGGCCGGCAGCACGATGGCGTTGCGCCGGATCACATGGCGGCTGGACGATGACAGAAGGCCGGTCACCGAATGGGGATAGAGAAACAGCGCCAGCAGCGATCCCGCCGCCAGGGTGACATAGGAAAAGCCCGCGCCCAGGCTGTGCTCGGGCGCGGGCGCCAGGGTCAGCTTCTGCGCCGGCATCGCCGCGAAGACGTGGGAATAGCCGCCCAGTTCGGCCGGGATGATGATGATCGCCGCCAGTATCGTGATGTAGACCAGGATATCCTTGACCACGGCGATCAGCGCGGTGCCGCGAAGCCCGCTGGTATAGGTAAAGCCCGCCAGCACCGCGAAGGCCGCGATCAGCGGCACCGAAACCTGGCCCAACAGCGGGACCGCGATCATGTAGTTCATGCCGATGGCCGCGAAGACCACCTGCATGCCCACCAGCTGCAGCGCGATATAGGGCAGCACCGCCACCATGCCGGTAACCGCGATGGCCAGCGACAGGCCCCTGTGGCCGAAGCGGCCCTGCACGAAATCGGCGGCGGTGATGTAGCCGTGGCTTTTCGCCACCGACCACAGGCGGGGAAACGCCATGAACAGCACCGGATACATCAGCGAGGCATAG
>DASTRG010000240.1:0-4871 GCA_035761325.1 Rhizomicrobium sp.
GCCACGATAGCCCCGGTGGCATCGGCGATGAAAGAGGAACCATAGAATGTAATCTCGGTTGAGAGCCTCTCGGTGCCGGTGCGGTTGGAGGCGACCAGCGGCATCATGTTCGCCGCCGCATGGCCTTGCATCACCCGCCGCCAGTGATCGCGCGAATCCAGCGGCGGCGCCGGCGGGGGCTCCGAGCCGATGGCGGTCGGATAGAACAGCGCCTCCGCGCCCATCAGCGCCATCGCGCGCGCGGCTTCGGGAAACCACTGGTCCCAGCAGATGCCAGCGCCGAAAGTGCCCAACCTTGTCTGCCACACCTTGAAGCCGGTGTCGCCCGGCGTGAAATAGAATTTCTCCTGATAGCCCGGTCCGTCGGGAATGTGCGACTTGCGATAAAGTCCCAGCACGCGGCCGTCGGCGTCGATCATCGCCAGCGAATTGAAGTGGGCGTGGCCCGCGCGCTCGAAGAAGCTGACCGGCAGCACCACGCCCAATTCACCCGCCAGCGCGGCCATGCGCGCCACCAGTGCGTTGCCATCGAAGGGCGCCGCCAGCGAGAAATGCTGCGCCAGCTGGTCCTGGCAGAAATAGAGGCTTTCGAACAGCTCCTGGAGCAGGATGACGTTGGCGCCCTGCCCGGCTGCCGCGCGCACCAGGCTTTCCGCGCGCGCCACATTGGCGGCGCGGTCGGGCGTCGCGGCGAACTGGGTGGCGGCGAAGGTGACTTGTCTCATTGGGGTTCCTGCTGGGTGATGCAATGGATGCCGCCGCCGCCCGCGACGATATCGAGTGCCGGCACCACCGCGATGTCGCGGCCCGGAAAAGCCTGCGCGAGGATATCACGCGCCCGGGCATCATTGGGATCGTCAAAGGACGGCATCACCAGCCCGCCGTTGCAGAGATGGAAATTCACATAGCTGGCAGGAAGCGGCCGGCCCCGGCGGTCGCGGCGGATATTGCGGGGCTGGGGCAATTCGATCACCTCAAGGCCGGCGGCCTTCAGCCGGGCGCGGGCGATGCGGACGGATGCGTGATCGGGATGGTCCGCGCGGTCGGGAACGCCCAGTATGACGGTGCCGGGCGCAGCGAAGCAGGCGATGTTATCGACATGGCCGTCGGTTTCGGTATCGCAAAAGCCGACCCCCAGCCAGACCACTTTCTCGGCTCCCACCGCGTAGCGCAGCACCTGTTCGGCTACGGCGCGGGTGAGGCCGGGATTGCGGTTGGGATTGAGCAGGCATTGTTCGGTGGTCAGCAGCGTGCCGCGGCCGTCGCTGTGGATGGCGCCACCCTCACAGACGATCGAGGCCGGATACAATGGTACCCCGGCATGCGCGGCCACGCCGGCGGCGAAACGGGCATCCCTGTCGAACGGTCGATACTTGCCGCCCCAGGCGTTGAAGCGCCAGTGGATCGCGGCCCTGTCGCCATCGCGGTCCCTGACGAAAGTGGGGCCGATATCGCGGGCCCAGCTGTCATCGAGTTCGACGGGAAATATCTCCGCGCCGGTCATCTGCGCCGCTTCCGCCGCGTCCGCCGGATTGGCCGCCATCACGACGGGCTCGAAACGGGCGATGGCGCGGGCGACATTCGCACAGGCTTGTTTGGCGGCCGCCATGCCGGCGCCCCAGGCTTCGGCACGACATGGCCAGCACATCCAGGTGCGGATGTGCGCCTCCCACTCGGCGGGCATGAGAAATTCGGCCATAGGTTCTTATAGCGGGAGCGCGCCCAAGGCTGTAGCCTTCCGTCAATCCCGAATGAGGCCCCAAATGTCCGCTGCTGCACGCCTGCAAGAACTCGGCATCGCCCTGCCCACCCCGCCCGCGCCGGTGGCCAGCTATGTGCCCTATACCTTCAGCGGCGATCAGGTGTTCATCTCGGGCCAGATTCCGCTGAAGGACGGCAAGCCGCAATTCATCGGCAGGGTCGGCGACGATCTTTCGCTGGAGGACGCCCAGGCGGCGGCGAAACTGTGCGCCGTCAACGTCCTGGCGCAATTGAGCGCCGCCTGCGACGGCAACCTGGACCGGGTAAAGCGCTGCCTGAAACTGGGCGTCTTCGTCCATGCGGTGCCCGGCTATACCCAGCAGCCGGAAGTGGCCAACGGAGCGTCGGACCTGATGGTGGCGGTGTTCGGCAACGCCGGCAAACATGCGCGCGCCGCGGTGGGCGTGGCATCGCTGCCGCGCGGCGTGGCGGTGGAGGTGGAGGCGGTGTTCGAGATCTCGTGACCGCGCGCCTGATGACAAGCGCCGCCGACATCGGGGCGGCCCGCTGGAATGCGTTGGCCAATCCGGCTGGGGTGGCACAGCCGCACCCGTTCACGACATTTGAATTCTTCGATGCGCTGGAAGCGTCAGGGTCGGCAACGGCGGACACCGGCTGGCAGCCCTGTCATCTGATTATAGATGATCCACCTCCCCCGCATGGCGGGGGAGGATCGCTTGGCATCATGCCCCTCTATCTCAAAAGCCATTCCTATGGCGAGTATGTCTTCGACCATGCCTGGGCCGAGGCGCTGGAGCGGGCGGGCGGCGATTATTATCCCAAGCTGCAATGCGCCGTGCCGTTCACGCCGGTCACCGGCCCGCGCCTGCTGGCGGCAGATGATGAAGCGCGACCGGCACTGCTCAGGACCGCGGCGGGCGTGGTCCGGCAACTGAAGGCGTCTTCGCTGCATATCACCTTCCCCACCCAGGCCGAATGGAAGCTGGCAGGCGATGCCGGGTACCTGCTGCGAACAGGCCAGCAGTTCCATTGGGAAAACCGGGGCTATGACAGTTTCGACCAGTTCCTGGGCGAGCTTTCATCGTCCAAGCGCAAGAACCTGCGCAAGGAACGCGCCAGCGTGCGTGAGGCGGGGATCACATTCGACTGGCTGACCGGGGCCGACATCACCGAGGCGCACTGGGACCGCTTTTTCGACTTTTACATGGATACCGGCGGGCGCAAATGGGGCACGCCATACCTGACGCGGGAATTCTTTTCCCGGCTGGGCGATGGCCTGGCGCACCAGACGCTGCTGATAATGGCCAAGCGGGATGGCGACTACATCGCCGGCGCCCTGAACCTGTTCGGCGAAGGCGTGCTGTTCGGGCGCAACTGGGGCGCGGCGGATTACGTGCCCTTCCTGCATTTCGAAACCTGTTATTATCAGGCGATCGATTTCGCCATCGCCCGGGGCCTTAAAAGGGTTGAAGCGGGGGCCCAGGGCGAGCACAAATTGCTGCGCGGCTACATGCCGGTGCCGACCTACAGCGCCCATGTCATCGCCCATCCGGGGCTGGCGCGGGCGGTGGACCAGTTCCTGGCGGCGGAGCGGGCGGTGATGGCAGAGAATATCGCGGAGCTGTCGGCGCATGGGCCGTTCAGGAAGAGCGACGGGGGAAATGATGGCCTATGACGGGAACAACATCTTCGCCAGGATTTTGCGCGGCGAGATTCCCTGCGTGAAGGTGTTCGAGGATGCGCGCACCCTGGCCTTCATGGATGTAATGCCGGAGGCCGAAGGCCATGTGCTGGTGGTGCCCAAGGAAGACGCGCAGGACATCCTGGACCTGTCGGCCGACGGACTGGCGGCGATGATGGCGACGGTGCAGCGGGTGGCGCGCGCGGTCGACAAGGCGCTGGCGCCGGATGGCATATTGCTGAAGCAATACAACCGCGCGCCCGCCGGCCAGAGCATCTTCCATGTCCATTTCCACATCGTGCCGCGCTGGGAGGGCGTTGCGCTGGCGCCGCACGGCAAGGTCATGGTAGACGCGGCCACACTCGAACCCATCGCCGCAAAGATACGGAGTGCCCTCTAATGGAAAAGACCGGGATCATCGAACGCGCCATTTTCGCCATCAAGCCCGGCGAGGCCGGCGATTTCGAGAACGCCTTTGCCCAGGCAGCTCCCCTGATCCGCGGCGCCAAGGGTTGCCGCAAGGCCAACCTGCATCGCGGCATCGAGAACCCGGACAGCTTCATCCTGCTGGTGGAATGGGCGACGCTGGAGGACCATATGGTCGGCTTTCGCGAGTCCAGGGCCTTCGAGGAATGGCGCGCGATCCTGAGCCCGCATTTCGCCTCGCCCCCGGCGGTCGAGCATTATACGGCGGCGCTGTAAAGCTCCCCATCCTTCGACAAGCTCAGGATGAGGAGCGCGCCATTCCTGTCAGACCAGGTGTGCCAGGATATGCACCGCCGCGTGCAAACTCATCAACCCGAATGCCGCGGCCAGCATGAAATGCAGGACACTGCTGAGTTTCTCGCCGTGCGGGTTGGTAACGGTCAGACGATCTAGCATCGGAAACACTCCTTGGGGTCAATGCCCGCAGAGTAAAGCCGGCATCTGTCGCGGCAGTGTGCGCGATTGCGCGGGGAACGTCAGCGCACATGCGCGGGCGGGATTCCCCGACAGTTTGCGCGGACCCTGACGATCCATTCACCTGAACCGATGTTCATCGCGGCCGCATGCAGTCGCGAACGGGCTACCAGTACCCGATCATGCGGCCGCTGGTGATGGCGGTCAGCCAGAAGGCCAGCGACAGGGAGGCGCCCAGCGCCAGCCGCCGCCGCTCGGCCGGTGCCAGCGCGCGTTCACGGTGCGCCCGCCACGCCTGCGACCGGTGCACCAGCCAGACGTTGAGCAGCGCCAGGGCGATGGCGGGGAATTTGATCAACAGGAAGGGATTGTCCGAATAATCGCCCGCCTTGACCGCCAGCATGGGTATGCCGCTGGCCACGGCGATGAAAAAGCCGGTCATCGCCAGCGTCACGGTGGGCCGCGACAGCGCGGACAGCGGGATGGAGCGCCACACGCCGAGCAGCCTCAGGTCCAGCAGCAGGATGGAGCCGAACAGCATCACGATGCCCAGGATGTGCACCAGATT
>DASTRG010000241.1:0-27387 GCA_035761325.1 Rhizomicrobium sp.
TTCGCCGCCAGCGGATAATGCTTCATTGCCGCGGCGACTTCGTCTTCGTTGGCCTGGGCGAATGCCGCCACGCAGCCCATCGCGAGCGCGGTCCCCAGCGAAACCGAAAACAACAACTTCCTCATCACGGCATTGTCTCCCCTATTCTTGTCGGCCGGCGCGGCGCGGTGCGCAGCTAATCAGGCAGACCGGCTTTGGTCAAACACCGTATACAGAGTGCAGTTGCGAAGCCATGGCGCATGCGCCCTCTTGCTTGCTAGCTTGGAAAAAACGGAGAGGCAGGATCATGAACCGCCGAATGATGATCGCGGCGACGGCCGTGTTGGGATTGTGGTCGGCCGTGCCCGCAAGCGCCGCCATCACAAGCCAGGACTGGGGCAACTGGGACGGCAAGGACGTGCGGCTATACACCCTGACCAACGCCGCCGGGATGGAAGCGAAGATCGCAAATTACGGCGGTGTAATAACTTCCATTCGCGTGCCCGGCCGCGACGGTGCGTTCGCCGGGGTGGTGGAAGGCTTTGACGACCTGGCCAGCTATGCCGGCCCGGGGCACGGCGGACGCTATGGCGCGGTGATCGGCCGTTTCGCCAACCGCATCAAGGACCAGACCTATGTGCTGGGGGGGACGACCTATCATGTCACGCGCGACGGCAAGCCTTATGACGAGCGGGTTTGGGACGCGCGCGCGATTGACGGAAAGGAGCCGCAGCTGGTGCTGCACCTGACCGATCCCGACGGCACCATGGGTTTTCCCGGCACCATGGAGGTAACGGTCACATACACGCTGACGGCGCAAAATGTCCTGCGCATCCATTTTCACGCCACCACCGACTGGCCGACCGTCGCCAGCCTGACCAACCATTCCTATTTCAACATGGCGGGGGCCGATGCGCCGGGCGCGACGATCCTGGACCAGCTTCT
This sequence comes from Rhizomicrobium sp., assembly GCA_035761325.1. Lineage (GTDB taxonomy): Bacteria > Pseudomonadota > Alphaproteobacteria > Micropepsales > Micropepsaceae > Rhizomicrobium. Next base: position 925 of record DASTRG010000241.1, read on the forward strand.
GACCATGAACGCGGACCGCTATACCATCGCTGACGAGAAGAACGTGCCCACCGGAGCGATCCGCGAGGTGGCGGGCACGGCATTCGACTTCCGAAAGCCTGCGCCCATCGGCATGCACATCAACGACCTCGATCCCATGCTGCGGCGGGCCGGGGGCTACGACCACAATTTCGTGATCAATGGGGCGCCGGGAACGCTGAGGCTGGCCGCGCGCCTGGAGGACCCGGTCTCAGGACGGGTGCTGGAGGAATGGACCACCCAGGCGGGGGTTCAGGTCTATACGGCGAACTATCCGCCTTCGGCGCCGGCGAAGGCCAAGGGCTATCAGGTGCACGGCGCCGTCGCGCTGGAGGCGCAGGCCTTCCCCAATGCGCCGAACGTCGCCAGCTTTCCCAGCGCGCTTGTTACGCCGCAAAAACCTCTGGATGAAATCACGGAATTCCGCTTCCTGGTGGCGCCCCAGCCCGTCAATTCCACGGCAGGCGGTCGGTGAGCAGGTTTCGGCACTGCTGCAGACGCATCCGATAGACCCGTTCGCTGGTCTGGGCGTCGAAAGCATTCCGGTTGACGTCCTCCCGGGCGCTGGCGCTGCACAGGTCGTCTTGCGCGGGCACGGCCCCGGCGGGCGATCCAGACTCCAGCATCTTCGCTTCACGCTTAGCAGGCACGACCAGGGCCACAGGCATGGCGTGCCCGCCCGGGTCCGGAGCTGCGGCAACATCGCGCGACCCCAGCCAGGACGGTACGGCGGCGTTGGACGATTCGCCGTCCATGCCCAGGCGCGTCATCCTGTTCGACCAGTCCGTATCGGTACAGCCGGCCAAAATAAGGCCGGAAACAAGAACGGTGAAAATCCGCATGAGCCCCCCGGCCCGCAACGTTACGAGCCCGAGGCTCCTGACGGTCAAATGTTACGTTGATGTCTCAATTTGGGAAAGGCGGCATTGCGCCCTTTCTCTCGAATTTCGTTATTGCGCCGCCGCAAAGCGGCCCGGCCACGATGCGCCGGTGGCGGGTCAGGTGGGGCGCCGGGTCGCCGGGGCGCCCGACAGCACTTCCTTGACCTTGGCCGCAAGCTGCTTGAGGCCGAAGGGCTTGGGCAGGAAATGGATGTCTTGGCTGGACTGTTCGGATTTGCGGAAGGCTTCCTCGGCATAGCCGGACATGAAAATCACCGCCAGGCCGGGCTTCAATTCCTGCACGTGGCGCACCAGGGTAGGCCCGTCCATATTGGGCATCACCACATCGGTGATCACCAGGTCGATATGGACGGACGGGTCCCTCACGATCTCCAGCGCTTCCTCGCCGCCGCCAGCCTCGAGCACATGATAGCCGCGCATCCTCAGCGCGCGCGCCGCGAAGCTGCGCACGGCTTCCTCGTCCTCGACCAGCAGGATCGTGTCCTGGCCGGTGACGTCGCGCGGCGCGGCGGGAACCGCCTCGACGGGCACCGCCGTCTCACCGCGGAAGCGCGGCAGGTAAATGCGGAATGTCGTGCCCTGTCCCGGCTCGCTGTCGACGGTGATGAAGCCGCCGGTCTGCTTGACGATGCCGTACACCGTGGCCAGCCCCAGCCCGGTGCCCTGGCCCACCGGCTTGGTGGTGAAAAAGGGATCGAATATCTTGCTCTGGATTTCCTTGGACATGCCGACGCCGGTGTCGGTCACGGCGATGCTCACATAATCGCCCGCCGGCATGATCGCCGTACCCAGCGCGCTGGATTGCGTCACGGTCTGGTTCGCAGTGGCGATAGTGACGGTGCCGCCGTTGGGCATGGCGTCGCGCGCATTGACCACCAGATTGATGATGGCGTTGGAAAGCTGGGCCTCGTCGGCATGGACAGGCCACAGGTCGGCGTCGCGCTCCACCTCCAGCGCGATGCCCTCGCCCACCAGGCGGCGCAGCATCTGGGCCAGCTCGCCCACCACCTCGCCCAGCGCGAGCTGCTTGGGCTGCATGGTCTGCTTGCGGCTGAAGGCCAGGAGCTGGCGCACCAGGTTTGCGGCGCGCAGGGCATTCTGATGGATTTCGTTGATTTCCTTGAACGAGGGGTCACCGGCCTTGTGGCGCATCAGCAGGAATTCGCAATTGCCGATAATGACGGTCAGAAGGTTGTTGAAGTCATGCGCCACCCCGCCCGCCAGCTGGCCCACGGCCTGCAGTTTCTGGGACTGGGCGAACTTGGTTTCCAGCGACCTTTGCTCGGAGACGTCGACCAGATAGAGCACGGCGTTGCCGTTCACGTCTGCGTGCAGGGGCGCGGCGAACAGTTCGGCCATGCGTTCTTCGCCGGTGGCGGTCTGCCCGGCACGCAGCTCGATCGCGGCAAGGTTCATCTCGCCCGCCGCGGCGCGGCCAATCAGTGACAGCACCCGGGCGCGGTCGGCCTGATCCACCAGGTCGACGAAGCTGCGGCCGGCCAACGGCGCGCCGACGCCGAAAAACCGGGCGAGCGCGGGATTTGCGTCCAGCAGCACGCCCGCGGCGTCCGCGAAACCCACGCCCATCGGCGCGTCACGGAATAGTTCACCCGCATTGGCGGATGGGCGCGGCGTGGCGGGGCGGGCGTCTTCTGCCGGCGCCGGTTCGGCCGCCGCCGGCTGGGGCGGCATTGCGGCCGCGCGCGTCAGCACCGGCTGCGGCTGGCCCGAGGGCGCCAGGCGCGGGGTGAACCACCACACCGACTGCTTCTCCGGAAGCGGCCGCACTGCCGCGATGATCTCAAGACCGGGCAGCACCGTGAAGCTTTCCTCGCGGGCGCGCCCTTCGCCGGCATCGCGGGTCAGCCGGTAAAGAACCGCGGCGCTGATCTCGCCGCCCAGCGCCAGTTCGGGCGGCGGCGGCGTCTGGCTCTCGCTGACGCCGGCCATGCGGCGATAGACATGATTGCAATCCAGCACCGCCCCGCCTTCGCCGGTGATGGCCCATGCGACGTTGGCCTTGGCCGCAGCCTCGGCCACCCGCAAGGCATCGCTGGTCGCCCGGCCCGCACGCGGCCAGACGGCATAAAGAAAAAGACAGGCGACCAGGGCGATCCCGGCCAGAAGTGCATAACCGGCCAGTCCCGCCATCTGGGGCGCAGCCACCGTCAACGCGGCGGCGCACAGCGCCAGCAGCACAAAGGCCAGCGCCGCCCAGCGCCAGCCGCCAGGCGGGACACCCAAATTGAGAGGACTTCCAGCCAGATTGGCAGTCCGGGGCAGGGGCTGAGTCGCATCCATTAACGCGACTTTACAGCATTTGGTTAACGATTGGTTTCAGCCACAAAATGTGGTGCCGGATCAAAATGTTAACGCAGGACCGTGGATGTCGGGATCTGGCGTTTTTAACACATTTCCTAACGGCGTTCGGATATGCGGGCCATCCGGTCCCCACCCCGGCGCGCGGCGGATGTGTGAGACGAAGAACCGCGCCTAGTTGCGTGGAATTTTGCCCTGCAGGCGGAAGACGTAGCCGATCACCTGTGCCACGGCCTTGAAATGCTCGGGCGGCACCGGCTCATCGATCTCGATGGCGGCGTGCAGGGCGCGGGCAAGCGGCGGGTTTTCGACCACCGGCACATCGTTTTCCTCGGCCACCGCGCGGATGCGCAGTGCCAGCGCGTCCACGCCCTTGGCCACGCAGACCGGCGCGGCCATCTTGCCGCTCTCATACTGCAGCGCCACGGCAAAATGGGTCGGGTTCATGATCACCACCGTGGCCTCAGGCACCCGCGCCATCATGCGCTTTCTTGCGCGTTCCTGGCGGATCTGGCGGATCTTGGCCTTGATGGTGGGATCGCCTTCGTTCTGGCGATACTCTTCCTTGAGCTCCTGCTTGGACATGCGGTTGCGCTTCAGAAATTGCATGCGCTGCCAGAAATAGTCGAGCCCGGCGATCACCGCGAGCGCGGCCAGCGCGGTCATCAGGACCTTGAAAAGAAGGTGAGTCATGTCACCCACCACATCGCTGGTGGACTGGGCCAGGACATTCTGCATCGCATTGCGCTCGGGCCAGAGCTGCATCCAGACCGCAGCGCCCACGATGGCCATCTTGATAAGGCCCTTGAGGAGGTTGACCCAGCCATCGGCGCCGAACAGCCGCCTGAAGCCGGCGAGCGGCGACAGCTTGGTGAGGTCGGGCGCGAGCTTGTCGATTGCGAAGACGGGCCGGCCCTGGATCAGATGTCCGGCCAGCGCCGCCAGCACCATGACGCCGAAGAAAGGTCCCAGCACCACGGCAAGCTGGGACAGAAGTGCGCGCGTCATCAGCGCAAGGCCCGCGCCGTCGACATTCATCGCATCCGGCTGCTCCAGGAAAATCATCAAGGCGCGCGCCAGGCCGACGGCGGTGTATTTGCCGAACATGGCAATGGCGAGCGTGCCGCCCGCCAGAAGCACGAAGGCGCTGACCTCCTGGGATTTGACGATGTCGCCCTGCTGGCGCGACTGTTCAAGCCGTTTGGCTGTCGGCTCTTCGGTCTGCTGTGACTTGTCCTGGTCGTCGGCCATTTATGCTGGTTTACCGCTTTGCCGGCTGGGACGGGTGCTCACAGGAACTGGGCCATGGAGGTGGCGTAGTAGTTCAGGAAGACGCTCATCAGCGCGCCGATCAGCGCCAGCATGATCAGAAAGCCGCACATGATGTTGAGCGGCACCGCGACGAAAAAGACCTGAAGCTGCGGCATCAGGCGCGCCAGGATTCCCAGCCCGGCATAGAGTGCGAAGCCGAACACCAGGAAGGGCGCCGCCAACTGGAAGCCCAGCGCGAAGGATGAAGACGTCAGCTGGACCACCAGCTGCAGCATGTCGGACGTGGGAAGATGCCCGCCCGGCGGCAGCAGGCGATAGCTGCCGGCGATGGCGCCGATCGCCAGATGATGCAGGTTGGTCATGAAGATCATGGTCACGCCCAGGATGTTCATGAAATTGCCCAGCACCGCGCCCTGCGCGCCCTGGGTCGGATCGAGCGTCTGGGCATATGCCAGGCCGGTCTGGGTGGCGATCAGGTAGCCGGCGACCTGCAGCGAACTCATGATGATGCGCGCCATCGCTCCGACCAGCACGCCACAAGTGACTTCCTGGGCGATCAGCACCACCAGCCCCGTCACGGTCTGCGGCGCAACGCCCGGATAGGCGCTTTGCACGGTGGGCGTCAGCGCGACCGATATGGCAAGCGCCAGCACCAGCCGCACCATGGGGGGCACCCCCGCCTCGCCGATGGCGGGCAGCAGCATCACCATCGCACCTACCCGGCTGAACACCAGCAGGTAGGTCAGGACGATGCCGGACAGCGCGGGAAGGTGGATGGACATTGTTTATGGCAAGCCAGCGCTAACGCTCTCGCTGCTTGAGCGCCGGCTTGCGGAAGAAGGGAGTTTGACCCGGCTCGCCAATTTAATAAGCCGCGATGCGCTGGGCAATGTCGGTCATCATCCCGCTCATCGCCTGGCCGGCGAAGGGCAGAGCGATCAGCAGCACCACGAAGGTCGCCACGATCTTCGGGACGAAGACCAGCGTCTGTTCCTGGATCTGGGTCAGGGCTTGCAGCAGACCGATGGCAAGGCCGACCACCAGCGCGGTGATCATGGCAGGGGCGATGATTTCCAGCAGCACCAGGATGGCGGAGCGGGCAAAGTCGATGGCGGAAGCGGGATCCATGAATATCTCTCGGGCTTGTTCTTTGGTGGTCGCGATGGGCCGCCCCGTGCCCGGGGCGCCGGCCGCGCTAGATCGGCATGTTCATGATGGACTGATAGGCCTGCACGACCTTGTCGCGCACCGCGACCACCGTATCCAATGTCAGTTCGGCGGCGTTGACCTGGTTGACGACATCGACCAGGTTGGCCTTGCCCTGCACCTGGGCGGTGGCGGCATGCTCGCCCTGGCGAATGGTGCTGATCGAATCCTTCACCGCGCTCGAAAGGAAGTCGGAGAAACTGCCGCCCGGCGAAACATTGGCAGGGGTGACGGCCTGGGCGCCGGCGTTCATCTGCGCGGCGGCGCGATAGGCGGCGGCGGCTGCTGCGGGAATGGCCATGAATGCGTCCTTTCTTCAAGCGGGCGCCGGTCCGGACGGGGGCGCCGGGCAAGGGTTCGTCTATTTCAGGAGGTCCACTGTTTTCGACAGCATCTGCTTGGTGGCGTCCATCACGGTCAGGTCCGCCTGGTAGGAGCGCTGCGCTTCGCGCATGTCCATGATTTCCACCAGGCTGTCGACATTGGGCAGCTTCACATAGCCCTTGGCGTCGGCATTGGGATTGCCGGGGTCGTATTGGGACCTGAAATCGCTCCGGTCCAACATCGGCTTGCCTGTTTCCACCACGGTGGCGCCCAGCTCGCGGTCGAACTCCGGCTTCATGGTGGCGATCTTACGGCGATAAGGCTCGCCGCCCGGCGTGGGTGATGTGGAATTGGCGTTCGCGATATTCTCGGAGATGATCCGCATGCGCAGATTCTGGGCCCGAAGACCCGAAGCCGCTACCGCCATCGCCTTGGAGAAATCCATCTTGCGTATCCTTCCTGCTGACCGGGGACTTCAGTGACCGATGGCGGTGCGCATCAGCGTCATCGCCTTTGAATAGAGATTGGCGGCGGCCTGGAACTGGGCCTGGGTATCGGCCACCTTGATCATTTCCTCTTCCAGCGAGACGCCCGTGCCGTTGTGGGCATAGGGCTGGCTGGGCGCCATTTCCTCTTCGATCAGGGAAGGCGAGGCGGTGACGGCGATGTGGCGGGCGTTGGTGGTGACCAGCCGGGCCCCCGTTCCGCCGGAACGCAACATCGCGTCGAAATCCTCCGGCTTGAGGTCGCGGGCGACATAGCCCGGCGTGTCCGCGTTGGCGACATTCTGGGAAAGCACGTCCTGGCGCTTGTTCAGCCAGGTCATGCGCTCGCGCAGCAGCGATAGCAGCGGAATATCCGGCAGGTTCATCGCGTGAGGTAACCCTTCATTAGCCTTCTGGATACCCACAGACTGCGCCCGTCATGCTTAAGCGCGGCTTAACGCCGGCGTTTTTTGCCGGGCAGTTTCTTCCGCCGCTTAACCCGCGATTAAGCTTGACCGGTCTTAAACTCTGCGCGCGTTGAAAGCCCTGTCCGCGAGCCGCATCCGCCGGGCGAAGAAGGTGTCATGGAATTCATCGATGTGCTGCGCTACTTCGGCGCGCTGCTGCTGGTGCTGGCCCTGGTGGGCGGCGCCGGGCTGGTGGCGCGGCGCTTCGGTGTGCCGGGCATCACGCGCGCGGCCGCCGACAAGCGGTTGGCCGTCGTCGAGACGCTGATGATCGGTCCGCGCCAGCGGCTGTTCATCGTGCGCCGGGACGATGTGGAGCATCTGGTGCTGTCGGGACCCGAGGGCGCCACGGTGATCGAATCCAAGATCGCGGCCAGGAGCCTCGCGCCGTGAGCTTGCTGAAAAAGATTTTGCCTTTTCTTCTGGTGCTGAGCTTCGCCCTTCCGCACGCGGCACTGGCGGCGCCCCTGCAGCCCGTGGCCACCGCCGCCCAGGCAGCGGCACCGGCCGCGGCCAATGGCGGGCTTTCCATAGATTTCAGCGGCAGCGGCCTGTTCACGGACCGCATGCTGCAGATTGTCGCCCTGATCACGGTGCTGTCGATCGCCCCATCGATCATCATCATGATGACCAGCTTCGTGCGCATTGTGGTGGTGCTGTCGCTTCTGCGCACGGCGCTGGGGCTTCAGCAATCGCCGCCCAACAGCGTGATCGTCTCGCTGGCCATGTTCCTGACCCTGTTCGTGATGGGCCCGACGCTGACCGACGCCTATCATCAGGGCATCCAGCCGATGATGAACAACCAGGTCACCACCGAGCAGGGATTCACCCGGGCGCTGGTGCCGATGAAGGGTTTCATGCTGAAGCATGTGCGCGAAGCCGACCTGAAGCTGTTTGCCGACATGGCACACCGGAAACCGGTCCGGGACGCCGCCCAGATTCCCGTCACCACCCTGGCGCCCGCCTTCATGCTGAGCGAGCTAAAACGCGCCTTCGAGATCGGATTTCTGATCTTCGTGCCGTTCCTGATCATCGATATGGCGGTGGCGTCCATCCTGATGAGCATGGGCATGATGATGCTGCCGCCGGTGATCATCTCCCTGCCCTTCAAGCTGATCTTCTTTGTGCTGGTGGATGGCTGGCGCCTGATCGCCGGATCGCTGGTGCAGAGTTATCTGCACTCTCCGCCCCCGACTTGATATTTAGAACCCCCTCCGGTTTCAGCTTTCGCTCGGCTCCCGAAAGGTCGCCTTTGCGCGCTGAAACCACCTCCCCCTTGGATGGCGCTTCGCGCCAAAAGGGGGAAGGCGGACCTGAGCGCGCTTCAACAATATCTGGGTAGCCCCCCCCTTTTCCTGCGCTTCGCGCAAAAGAGAGAGGGCTTGCCGGCGCTTTGCGAACACCCGCGGCGGCACTATATTTGGTCCATGGCGCACGACCACACACTGCACGCCCATGACCGCGATCATGGCCATGACCATGGCGAGCCCCACGCGCACGGCATCTGGACCCGCGACCATGTCTTCCTGGGCGCCGGCCATTCCAGGGCGGAAACGCGCGCGCGGCTGGCGGCCCTTGTCACCGCCGCTTTCATGGTGGTCGAAATCGGTTTCGGTCTTTACTACCGCTCGATGGCGCTTCTCGCCGACGGAGTGCACATGGCGACCCATGTGGGCGCGTTGGGGCTGGCGGCGGGCGCCTACTGGCTGGCGCGGCGCCATGCCGGCAATACCCGCTTCAGCTTCGGGTCCGGCAAGTTCGGCGACCTGGCCGCCTTTGCCAGCGCCATCATCCTTGGCATTACCGCGTTGCTGGTGGCGATCGAGTCGGTCCAGCGCCTGATCACGCCCACCAATGTGCGCTATGGCGATGCGCTTCTGATCGCGGTGATCGGCCTGGTGGTGAACCTGGTGTCGGCCCTGATCCTGAAGGATGCAGGCAGGCACGACCATGACCACCCTCACGGCCATTCCCACGACAACAACATGCGCGCCGCCTATGTGCATGTGCTGGCCGACGCGGCCACCAGCGTGCTGGCCATCGTGGCGCTGGCGGGCGCCTATTACGGCGGCTGGGGCTTCCTGGACCCGGTGGCGGCGCTGGTGGGGGCTGCGGTGATCGCCTCCTGGTCCTATGGGCTGATCCGCGACAGCGCCATGGTGCTGCTGGACGCCGATGCCGATCCAAGGCTGACGGGGGAAATCCGCGAACTTCTGAAGGACGAGATGGGTGCGCGGGTGGCCGACCTGCATCTGTGGCGGCTGGGGCCCGGCCATCGCGGGCTGATCGTGTCGCTGGTTTCGCCCGATCCGGTGAGCGCGGAGACGGTGAAGGAAGCCCTGCGGCGCCGCCACCCCGACCTGTCCCACGTTACCGTGGAAGTGGCGGTTTGCGCCGACTGCACCTAGTTCCTATTTAAGGCCCATGTTCTGGAAGAAGAGGCGCGCGCAGGTCGGGCAGGCGATGGACGAGGTCGCCCAGACCGCCACCGAGCTGGCCGAAAAGTCGCTGGTGATCGGCTGGGGCGGGGTGGCCGTTCTGGTGGGGGCGGCCGCGGTTGGCGCGGCGGCGGCCTATGTCGTGACCAAACAGCGGCGCAAAAACGAAAGAGCCGCCCCCGAGAGCAGCGGGCAGGCGAGCGGAGCGAAGCCGTCGCCCGTGCGACCCAGAAAAGAACAGGCTTAGGCCAAAACGAAAGAGCCGCCCCCGAGAGCAGCGGGCAGGCGAGCGGAGCGAAGCCGTCGCCCGTGCGCCCCGGAAAAGAACAGGCTCAGGCCAAAACGAAAGAGCCGCCCCAAAGGGCGGCTCTTCCAAGACCTGAAACCGGAAAACCCGATTAACGGGGCAGCAGGCCCTCGCGCTGCATGCGCTTGCGCTGCAGCTTGCGATAGCGGCGCACCGCCTCGGCCCGCTCGCGGGCGCGCTTCTCGGAGGGCTTCTCATAGGCGCCGCGCAGCTTCATCTCCCGGAAGATGCCTTCGCGCTGCATCTTCTTCTTCAGCGCCTTCAGCGCCTGGTCGATATTGTTGTCGCGGACGATGATCTGCAAAGCTCTGGCTCCGGTCGAAATTTGAGGCGCGGGTGATAGCAGAGGCCCAATCTGCTGTCTACCCGACGATTTTAACGCCCTGCCCCTTGGCCGGATCCCACCGCAAGCCCCATATTCCGCCCATGGCCATCCTGAAGATCGCCCGCATGGGGCATCCGGTGCTTTCCTTGCGGGCGCGCGAGGTCCCGGACCCCCGCGCGCCCGAAATCCGCCGTCTTGTCAATGACATGGTGGAAACCATGATCGATGCAAACGGGGCCGGACTGGCGGCCCCCCAGGTGCATGTGCCGCTGCGGGTGGTGGTGTTCCAGGCGCCCCGCGAGCGGAGCGAGCCATCAAAAGAAGGCACGGGGGCCGATTCGGGCCTGTCGGAGGCCGAGAAATTCGACCACAGCTGCCCCCTGACAGTGCTGATCAACCCCGAGATCGAGGTCCTGGACGGCACCGTCGAAGGCGGCTGGGAGGGCTGCCTGTCGGTACCGGGCCTGCGCGGCTGGGTCGAACGGCCTGCTCATATCCGCTATCGGGGCACGGGGATCGAGGGTGAAACGATCGAACGGGAGGCGCGCGGCTTTCATGCGCGGGTGGTGCAGCACGAGTGCGACCATCTGGACGGGCGGCTCTATCCGTCGCGGATGCGTGATCTTTCGCGCCTGATCTTTGAAACGGAAATCCGCCACTTCCAGGAACCCGGCTGATGGCGGATCAGGACAAGCCCGCGCGCAAGGCTTCCGCGAGGAAGAAGGCCGCACCGCGCAAACCGAAAGCTGAAAAGATGGACCAGCCGGAAACCGGCAGACCCGGGCGCGACGACGAGGCCGCGAAAAAGGCAGTGCTGGCCGCCGCGTTGCCCCATGCCGCCTTCGACGGCTTCACCGATGGCGTTCTGCAGAAAGCCGCGGCCGAGGCCGATGTCGCCAAGGCCGACCTGGCGCGTCTGTTTCCGGGCGGGCCGGCCGACCTGGTCGAATATTATTCGATCTGGGCGGATGCGCAGATGGAAAGCCGGCTCGCGGAAATGGACCTGAAGGCAATGAAGATTCGCGAGCGCATTGCCGCGGCGGTGCTGGCGCGCCTTTCGGCGCTGAGGCCCAACAAGGAGGCGGCGCGCCGCGCGGCGGCGTTCCTGTCGCTGCCCATGCACGCGGCGCTGGCGACCAGGCTGGCATGGCGGACGGTCGATGCGATGTGGCGGGCGGCCGGCGATACCTCGACCGACTTCAACTTCTACACCAAGCGCGGAATTCTGGTGGGCGTCTACGGTTCCACGGCCGTGCGCTGGTTCAATGACGACAGCCCCGATGAAAGCGCGACGCGCGAATTCCTGGCCGCGCGCATCGAGAATGTAATGCAGTTTGAGAAGTTCAAGGCCAAGGCCAAGGACGCGCTGTCGGCCTTCCCCATGTTCGCCGACTGGGCGAAGCCGAAAGCGAAATAACCTCCGGCTCACTCCCCCTTCGGCGCGCAGCGCCTGGAAGGGGGAGATGTCGCAGCGAGGTGTTTGCCCGCAAACCCGAGCTGCGACAGAGGGGGATGAATTAAAGCAACTCCGCGATCTGGACCGCGTTTAACGCCGCGCCCTTGAGCAACTGATCGCCCACCACGAACATGGCGATGGAATGGCCGCTGGGGTCGCTGACATCCTTGCGGATGCGGCCCACCAGGATGTCGCCCTGGCCTGAAGCGTCGAGCGGCATGGGGAAATAGTTCTTCTGGCGGTCGTCGACGATCCTCACGCCCGGCGCCTTGGCCAGAATGGCGCGCACGTCATCCTCGGTGATCGGCCTTTCGCACTCGAAGGTGATGGACTCGCTGTGGGCGCGCAGCACCGGCACGCGGATGCAGGTGACGCCGACGCGGATCTGGTCGTCCTCGAAGATCTTCTTCGTCTCCTTGATGACCTTGGTCTCCTCGTCGTTGTAGCCGGTCTCGGGGTCTATTGCGGTGTTGTGGCTGAAGACGTTGAAGGCGTATGGGTGCGGCATCACCTTGGGCGTGAAGGGCTTGCCGTCCAGGAAGGCGCGCGTGCCGTCTTCCAGCTCCTGCATCGCCGCCGCGCCGGCGCCGCTGGCAGCCTGGTAGGTGGAGATGATCACGCGCCTGATGCGGTTCTGCTGGTGGATGGGCCAGAGCGGGACCAGCGCGGTGATGGCCGAGCAGTTGGGATTTGCGATGATGCCCTTGTGGCCGGCGATGCGGCGGGCGTTGATCTCGGGCACCACCAGCGGCACATCCGGGTCCATGCGGAAGGCGGAGGAATTGTCGACCACGACGCAGCCGGCCTTGGCGGCGATGGGCGCAAACCGCTTGGAGATGCCGCTGCCGGCGCTGAACAGGGCGATGTCGACGCCGTCGAAGCTGTCGTCCTTCAGCTCCTCGATCGTCAGTTCCTGGCCGCGGAACCTCTGCTTGCGCCCGGCCGAGCGAGCCGAGGCCAGCAGCTTGAGCGACTTGATCGGGAGCCCACGCTGTTCGATGCAGCCGACGAATTCGCGGCCAACAGCGCCAGTGGCGCCGACAATCGCTACAGTCTTGTTCTTCATCGCTCGCTTCTTTCTATTTGATTGCGGCGCCGCGCGTCACCGCGCCACCGCGCTGATTTTCAGGCAATCTTATTGTTCGCTAGCGCCGCGGGGCGCGCCCGTGGCGCCGACAATCGCTACAGTCTTGTTCTTCACCGTTCTCTCCAGTCTCAAAAACAAAAAAAGCCCCGCCTTTCGGTCGGGGCCCGGGCACTCGCGGTTTGTCAGCTCAGCCGCGCGCGATCCAGGCCCCGAAAGGCTTGGTCGTGGTGGTGGTGGCACGCTTGGTGAGGTTGGTCATGGCGGCGCGGAAACTATGGTCGCGGCCGGACGACGTCAATGGGGCCGCGTCATTTTGAGCCGCGCGGGATCAGCCGGGTCAGGTGCCCCATCTTGCGGCCGGGCCGCGCCTGCGTCTTGCCGTAAAGATGCAGCGCCCCGTTTCTGGCCAGGCTTTCCCAGGCATCGGACTCGGCTCCGATGATGTTCTCCATCACCACGTCGGCATGCCGGGTGGCGGGCCCCAGCGGCCAGCCTGCCACGGCGCGGATATGCTGCTCGAACTGGGAACACTGGCAGGCCTCGATGGTCCAGTGGCCGGAATTGTGCACCCGGGGGGCGATCTCGTTCACGATCAGGCCGCCGTCCTTGCCCACGAACAGTTCCACCGCCAAAACGCCGACATAATCCAGTGCGTCCGCGATGGTGCGGGCGATGGCCTTGGCCTGGCGGCCCTGCGCCTCGCTCAGGCGGCCCGGCACGGTGGACCGGCGCAGAATATGATGCTCGTGCAGATTTTCCGGCGGATCATAGGCGGCGAAGGTGCCGTCCGCAGCGCGCGCCGCCACCACGGAAGCTTCAAAGGCAAAATCGACAAAGCCTTCCAGAATACAGGCCGCGCCCTTGAAGCGGGCGAAGGCGGCGGTGCAGGCCTCGGCGCTGGCTACCCTGGCCTGGCCCTTGCCGTCATAGCCGAAGCGCCGGGTCTTGAGGATCGCCTGGAAACCGGGTGCCGCTCCGCCCAATTCGGCAATCGCCGCGCGCGCCTGCTCTGCCGATGACACCTCGCGGAACGGCGCGGTCGCCAGACCGAGTTTTGCGACGAAACTCTTTTCGCTGAGCCGGTCCTGGGTGACGGCCAAAGCCCGGGCGCCGGGCGCGACCCAGACATGCTCGGCCAGCCGGGCGATCGCATGGGCGGGCAGGTTCTCGAATTCGAACGTCACTGCATCGCAGCGGTCTGCAAAGGCCTCGAGCGCGGCAATATCCTCGTAGGGCGCGACAACATGATGGGGCGTCACCTGGAAGGCTGGCGCGTCCGGCGCGTCGTTGAAGATGCAGGTCTTGAGCCCCAGGCGGGCGGCGGCCATGGCCAGCATGCGGCCCAGCTGGCCGCCACCGATTATTCCAATGGTGCCCCCAGGGGCCACGGGGCCGGTCTTGCCGCCGGGGGGCACCGGCTTTTGCTGCGTTTTCATTTGCGGGCGATCATTTGGGCTTTTTGGCCACGGACCGTGTCTGGCGGGCGCGCCAGCGGTCCAGCCGCGTCTTCACGCCCGCGTCCGCCAGGCCCAGGATGGCCGCGGCGTGCAGTGCGGCATTCCTGGCGCCCGCTTCCCCGATCGCGAAGGTCGCCACCGGCACCCCGCCCGGCATCTGGGCAATGGAGAGCAGGCTGTCCAAACCCTTCAGGGTGCGGCTTTGTACCGGCACACCCAGCACCGGCAGGGTGGTCATGGACGCCACCATCCCCGGCAGATGGGCGGCCCCGCCCGCCCCGGCGATGATCACCTGGATACCGCGATCGGCGGCCTCTTTGGCATAGCGGACCATGCGATCGGGGGTGCGGTGGGCTGAAACAATGCGCGTCTCGTGCAAAATCCCAAGCGAATCGAGCAGCGCCGCCGCCGCCCTCATGGTCTCCCAGTCGGACTGGCTGCCCATGATGATGCCCACCCGGGCCGTGCCGGAACGCGCAGTTTTCCTGATTTTGCTTCGGCTTGGCATGGAGGGCGCCTGTTTTGCGAAGCGGCGCAGTATAGGCAGCGCCGATCTCAAGGAAAGAGCCGGTCCGCCGCCCTGTTTAGGACCCGTTAACTATTGGCCGTTAACCCTTCATTCGCAAACATAAACGCCTTTTTAAAGGCCCGGGGCTAGGGTCGAGCATCGAAGTCAGGGCAAATGCGATGAAAATCGAAGGCAATCGCCCTACTGGCGCCATCCGCTCGGTCGCGGCGAGTGCCTATGCCCGCCGTACCCAGGCAGCGGAAGCCATTGCCGCGCCCGAACCGATAGACGCCGCCGCGAGCGTACTGGGGATTCCCGAGGGCGAATTCACGCCCCGCGTGCGCGACGCGGTGATGGGGCTGATGCAGGAAGTCGATTCCCTGCGCCGCGAATTGCTGGAAACCCGCCGCCGGCTGGACGAGGTGGAAAAGACCGCCGACCAGGACGGCATGCTGCCGCTTTTGAACCGCCGCGCCTTTGTGCGCGAACTGGCGCGCTACATCGCATTCACCGGGCGCTACAACACACCTGCCTCGCTGATCTATTTCGACCTGAACCACCTGAAACGGACCAACGATACCCATGGCCACGCCGCGGGCGACGCGGTCTTGGCGCATTTCGCCGATGTGCTGCTGGGCCATGTGCGCGACAGCGACAGCGTGGGCCGGCTGGGGGGCGATGAGTTCGGTGTCCTTCTTTCCCATGCCGATCAGGATCTGGCGACGAAGAAGGCCGATGCCCTGGCCGAAGCGCTGAAGGCTTCACCTACAAGCTGGCAGGGCCGGACGATTCCCGTCAGCTTCGCCTATGGTGCGTTCCAGTTGAATCCCGGCGACAGTCCCGACCTGGCGATGGCCCGCGCCGACCAGGCGATGTACGCACATAAACGGCGCGCCAAGGCGGCCAGCGGCTGACAGGAAAAAGGGCCGGGCATGACGCCCGGCCGTTCCATTTTAGCATCCCGGCGCGTGGATTTTTGCCATCCTGAGCGGGAACGCCGAGCGATGCGTACAAAGACGCAGGTGAGCAGGCGCGACGCACGCGGGGGCCCAAAAGACCGCGCTAGCCCATTGCGCGCTTGAGGTTCTCGTCGACCTTGTCGAGATAGCCTTCCGTCGTCAGCCACTTCTGGTCGGGACCGACCAGAAGCGCCAGGTCCTTGGTCATGAAGCCGCTCTCGACGGTGGCGACCGTGACCTCTTCCAGGGTATGGGCGAATTTGGCCAGCGCGTCGTTGCCGTCCAGCTTGGCGCGATGGGCCAGCCCCCGCGTCCAGGCGAAGATCGAGGCGATGGAGTTGGTGGATGTCGCCTTGCCCTTCTGGTGCTCGCGATAGTGGCGGGTGACGGTGCCATGGGCGGCTTCCGCCTCCACCGTCTTGCCGTCGGGCGTGAACAGCACCGAGGTCATCAGGCCGAGCGAGCCGAAGCCCTGCGCCACCGTGTCGGACTGCACGTCGCCGTCATAGTTCTTGCATGCCCAGACATAGCCGCCGCTCCACTTCAGCGACGAGGCCACCATGTCGTCGATCAGCCGGTGCTCGTAGGTCAGGCCCAGCGCCTCGAACCTGGATTTGAACTCGCTGTCATAGACTTCCTGGAACAGGTCCTTGAAGCGGCCGTCATAGGCCTTGAGGATGGTGTTCTTGGTCGACAGATAGACCGGGTACTTGCGCGCCAGGCCGTAATTGAGCGAGGCGCGGGCGAAGTCGCGGATCGAATCGTCCAGATTGTACATCGCCATGGCGACGCCCGAGCCCGGCGACTTGAACACTTCATGTTCGATCACCTTGCCGTCCTCGCCGACGAACTTGATGGTCAGCGTGCCCTTGCCGGGGAAGAGGAAATCGGTGGCGCGATACTGGTCGCCGAAGGCATGGCGGCCGACCACGATGGGCTGGGTCCAGCCCGGCACCAGGCGCGGCACATTCTTGCAGATGATCGGCTCGCGGAAGATCACGCCGCCCAGGATGTTGCGGATGGTGCCGTTGGGCGACTTCCACATCTTCTTGAGATTGAATTCCTTCACCCGTGCCTCATCCGGGGTGATGGTGGCGCATTTCACGCCTACGCCATGCTTCTTGATCGCCTCGGCGGCCTCGACCGTCACGCGATCGTCGGTGGCGTCACGGTTCTCGATGGACAGGTCGTAATAATGCAGGTCGATGTCCAGATAGGGCAGGACCAGCTTCTTCTTGATCAGGTCCCAGATAATGCGGGTCATCTCGTCGCCGTCCAGCTCAACGACCGGATTGGCGACCTTGATCTTGTCCATGGAGAAATCCTCGAATTTTTGGGCTGGGAAGGATATAGCGGGGCCCCAAATAGCCCGGCACAGGGACCCCGTCAAAGGCCGTGATTGCTCCTCCCGCCATCGTTCTCAGCCACACCCAGATGGGTGAAAATATCGGCTCGGCCGCCCGGGCGATGAAGAATTTCGGGCTGACCGACCTGGTGCTGGTCGCGCCCCGCTGCGGCTGGCCCAGCGACAAGGCCCAGATGCTGGCCAGCGGCGCGGCGGACGTCATTGCGCGGGCGTCGGTTTTCGAGACCACGCAGGCAGCGCTTGCCCCCTACAACCTGGTACTGGCGACCACGGCGCGCGGCCGCGACGTGGTCAAGCAGATCCACACCCCTGAGGCCGCCGCCCGGCTTCTGCGCGAGGCGGGCGCGGCAGGTGGCCGCACCGCCATCCTGTTCGGCAATGAGCGGGCCGGGTTGACCAACGAGGAAATGAGCCTGGCGGACGGTGTCATCACCATTCCTACCGCCGATTTCTGGTCGCTGAACCTGGCCCAGGCAGTGCTGGTGACGGCCTATGAGTGGCTGAAATCCGCAGATTCCACGCCGGCGGTGCGCACCAGGGCGTCCGCGGCGGTGCCGGCCACCCGCCACGAACTGACCGGCCTGTTCGAGCACCTGGAGCGCGAGCTGGATGCCGCCGAGTTCCTTTTTCCGCCCGCCAAGCGGCAAACCATGGTGCGCAACATCAGGGCCATGATATTGCGCTCCCGTCTCTCCGATCAGGAGGTGCGCACGATACGGGGTATGATCGTGGCGCTGGTGCGAAACAAATACCGGGGAAAGAAATAGTGAGCGCGCTTCCCTATATCGGACTGGCGGTTGTGGCGCTGGCGGCGGTCGGCTTTGTCGCATGGCCGCTGCTGCGTGAAAGGCGCAGCCCGGGCAAAAAGGCTGTGTGGCTGCTGGCGGGCGCGGTGGCGCTGTTCGTTCTGGGTATCGGCGCGGGTACCTATCTGGTGCTGGGCCGTCCGCACCTGGCCGCGCGCTCCGCGATGGGCCTGAAGACCGACGAGGTCAACGGCCTTGTCCCTTTCCTGATCGAGCGGGTCCGCAAATATCCCAATGACTCGCGCGCCTGGCGCTATCTGGGCCAGCTTTATTCGGCCGCCCGCGATCCGGCCGATGCGGCGCGCGCCTATGCCAGGGCCATCGCCATCGAAGGCAAGGGTGACCCGGCGCTGGATGCCGCCTATGGCGAAGCCCTGGTGATGCAGAATGACGGCAATGTGCCCGATCAGGCGGTCGAGGCGTTCCATGCCGCCATAACGGCTCAGCCGTCGAACGTTCCGGCGCGCTTCTATCTGGGCCTGGCCAAGGCGCAGCGCAACGACAGACAGGGGGCGATCCAGGCATGGCAGGCGCTGTTGACCGATGTGCCTGACAGCGCGCCCCTGCATCAGTTGCTGGTGGACCGTATCGCCATGCTGACGGCGGCGGCCGGCGGCCCCGGCGGACGGCCCGATCCGCGGGCCATGGTGGCGATGCTTGAGGCGCGGCTGAAGGCCGATCCCAACGACGCACCGGGATGGGTCAGGTTGGTGCGCGCCTGGCATGTGCTGGGCGAAGACGACAAGGCGCGTGCCGCTCTGGCCACCGCGCGCAAGACCTTTGCCGGCAACAAGGAAGTGCTGGCCGCGTTCGACACCGCGGAAAAAGATTTAAAGTAGCGATCGCGCACAAAGAATTTGCGATCGGCAGCACCGCATGCAGGAACTGCGCGACAGAAGGCGCGACGTATCCGTTGGGTCAGAAACCCGCAAGACCTGCTAATCCGCGGCGCGACCCTGCCAGACCGGCCAGCACCTGTCATGGCCGCCCGCCTTTTCAGCGGCGTAGAGGCGGGACTGTGCATCCTCCGCATCGGCGCCCTGCTGCCAGGCCAGGCGGCCGGCGCCATCCGCGCACCAGACATAGAACTGGTGCTTGCCGGGCGAGTAGAAATCGCTGTGATGGTTGGATGTGAGGGTCGAGGCGACGGCCACGCCCGCAACAGCCAGACCGATAAAACCGGCAATGCCCGCGAAGATATAAGGCAGCTTCATGCCCGCGATCCTGTCATGTGAAACAGGTTCCGCCAAGGCGGGAAGCGGCGAAATCGTGTTTCGCTGGATTGGTGTTGTTTTGAAATTACGCCTCGGTCAGGCGCCGGCGCGCAAAGCCACCTCCCCCTTTGGCGCGGACGCGCCGCGGAAAGGGAGAGGAAGCCTGTGCCTGTCGAACAGTGTTTAGGCGGGCATCCGGCGCTTGGAGTATTCGCGACTGGCGCGAACGACCTCTTCATTGTCGCCCGGCAGCATGCGCATGCCCTGGTCATAGCTTTCGTTCATGGTGGCACCATGCTTTCCGGTGCCCAGCCACATGACCTTGTTCTTCAGCGCCGCCTGGCGTACGCGTTCCAGCGAATCCACATAGAGCGGCGTGGACATGACCTTGGCGCGCTCCTCGCGGCTCATCGGGCGCACGGCGTCATAGCCCAGGATCGACCAGCTGTTGTCGCTGGGGCCGGGCTCGGCGAAGGCCAGGCCTCGGATGGCCATCAGTTCCTCGGCGTTTTCCACCGCATGGCGGTTCTCCAGCTTGAAGCCCATGGAAATTTCGCCCTTGGGATTGGCGGGCCAGCAGTCGGCGACTTCCAGGTAGTTCCTGGCGCCCCAGATGTGCTGGGCAAAATATTGCGAGCCCGCGCCGCGGCTGCCTTCGAGGGGATATTCCTTCACACCGGGCAGGGTGAACTTGTAGCGGGCGGCCGAGATGGCGATCTCGCCGGCTTCGGGCGAGTGCATCTCGCAGATCAGGCAGCCATGCGCGCCCGCCGCCAGCGCCTGCTGGATCTGCCAGGCATTGGCGCGCATGGACGGGCCGTCAAAACCGACCGCCGGAAGGGTGACGAACACCATCGGGGTGCGATGGCCCGACGGTGTGGGACCGCCATCGACCAAGCCCTGCATGAAGTTGCGCAGGTTGGAGAAATCCATGCAGCCATTTTCCATCTCGTAATTGATGGCGTCGGCGAAGGTCTGCGCCATGCGTTTGCCTTCCTCATAGCCGTCCGGCGCACCCGATGGTGCATAGACGTGATAGAAGGCGACCTGATTGTCTTCCCACAGCTCGATCGCCTTGTTGATCCGGCGCGGCTTGTAGTTGGGATCGGTGGTGGAAACCTGCGGCAACTGGCGTGCCCAGTTCTTGTTGAATCCGCCGCCCTTGCTGGCGGTGCCGATATAGTTGGGGCTGTCCAGCATGGTCTTGCCGGTGGCCTTCGGCACGCCCTTGGGGTCATGGGTGACGGCGGCCTGCGCCGTCTGTCCGACCGCTGCCGCCAAACCCGCGCCCACCACCATCGTGCCGGTCAGAAAGTCGCGTTTCTTGATGTCCATTGTCCCCTCCCCTGGGTATTGCGGATATTTTCCGGGAGCCTGTCAGGACTGACCGTCCGGAACAACCTGTTTTATGCGCTGCGCTGCAACACCGAGTTCGCGCAGATACGCTTCAATCGCGGCAGCAGCGCGTTCAACGGCATACCTGTCGCGGCCGCGTGCGACAAGTTGCACCCCCGAGCCGGTGTCGCGATAGAAGGGATAGGAGCCGATCGCGACATCGGGTTCCTGCTTCTGGATGGCGGCCAACCTTGCGGCGACGGCGCCTTCCATCACCTTGGCCTCTATGGTGATGGCGATGTTTGGCGCCCCATGCGGCAATTGCGGCACGACCTGTTCGAGCATCGCGCGCATCACCATCGGCACCCCAGCCATCACATAAACATTGCCGATGTGAAAACCCGGCGCCACCGAGACCGCGTTGGGGATCAGCGCGGCACCTTGCGGAATGCGGGCCATGCGCTTGCGCGCCTCGTTGAACTCGCCGGGGAGATAGCGCGCCTCCAGCAGCCGGTAGGCTTCGGGATGGTAGTCGATGGAAACACCGAAGGCCTTGGCCACCGCATCGGCGGTTATGTCGTCATGGGTGGGACCGATACCGCCGGTGGTGAAGACCAGGTCGTGGGCCGCGCGCAGGGCATTCAGCGCATCGACGATCCGGCCCTCCACATCGCCCACCACCCGGATTTCATGCACGGCAATGCCCAGCGAGCCCAGGATGCGGGCAATATGGCCGGAATTGGTGTCCTGGGTGCGGCCCGAAAGGATCTCGTCCCCTATCACCAGGATGGCGGCGCTTTTGCTCATCTGAAACCCGAAACCGGCTTTGGATATGGGCCCCGGCGTATTATATTGGCCCCCATGACGGTAGCAGTTCCCCAGAATGAAATCTTCGAGGCGGCGCGCAAGGCCCATTTTTCCGTCACCGTCCACAATCCTTCCGATTTCGAAGGGATGCGCCGGGCGGGGCGGCTGGCCGCGGAGGTACTGGACCTGCTTGTCCCCCTGGTGAAGCCGGGTGTGACCACAGCCGAGCTGGACAAGGTAGCATACGACTATGTCGTGTCGCACGGCGCCATTCCGGCCTGTCTCGGCTATCGCGGCTACCGCCATACCGTCTGCACCAGTATCAACCACGTCGTCTGTCACGGCATTCCGGGCGACAAGCCGCTGCGCGAGGGCGACATCGTCAATATCGACGTCACCGTGATCCTGGATGGCTGGCATGGCGACACCAGCCGCATGTACCCGGTGGGCGAAGTCAAGCGCAAAGCCCAGCGGCTGGTCGACATCACCTATGACGCAATGATGCGCGGCATCGCCTCGGTCAGGCCCGGCGCCACCACCGGCGACATCGGACACGCCATCCAGAGCTTTGCCGAGGGCGAGGAGAAATGTGCCGTGGTGCGCGACTTCTGCGGACACGGCCTGGGCAAGGTGTTCCACGCCCTGCCCAACATCGTCCATTACGGCAAGCCCGGCCATGGCATCGCCCTGAAGCCCGGCATGTTCTTCACCATCGAGCCGATGATCAACCTGGGGGGCTATGGCGTGAAGATTCTCTCCGACGGCTGGACGGCGGTGACCCGTGACCGTTCGCTGTCGGCACAGTTCGAGCACAGCGTGGGCGTGACCGAAGCCGGGGTGGAGATTTTCACGCTCTCGCCCAAGGGGCTGCACAAGCCGCCCTATTCCTGACGGCGGCTGACGGGGGCCTGATGAAATCGCCGGGCAAGCAACAGGAACTGGCTGATGCCGGCAGGTTCTTCACACCAAATTCCGATGGCGCTGTAGAAGCAACGCCCCAGTCCCGGCACGGCGGTCATCGCGACCGGCTGCGCGCGCGTTTCCTGAAAGGCGGCGCCGACGCCATGCCCGACTATGAGCTCTTGGAGCTGACCCTGTTCGCGGCGGTACCACGCAAGGACACCAAGCCGCTGGCCAAGGCGCTGCTGGCACGCTTCGGCGGCTTCGCCGAAGTGATCGCCGCGCCGCGCGCGCGCCTGATGGAGTTGGCGGGCGTCGGCGAGGCCGTGGCCACGCATCTGAAGATCGTGGAGGCGGCGGCGCGGCGCCTGGCGCAGGCCAAGGTCATAAAGCGGCCGGCGCTGTCATCCTGGGCGGCGCTGCTGGACTATTGCACCGCCGCCATGGCGCGCGAGCCGGCCGAGCAGTTCCGCGTGCTGTTCCTGGACCGCAAGAACGTGCTTATAGCGGATGAGGTGCAGTCACGCGGCACCATCGACCACACGCCCGTCTACCCGCGCGAGATCGTCAAGCGGGCACTGGAACTGTCAGCCAGCGCCATCATCCTGGTCCACAACCATCCCAGCGGCGATCCCACCCCATCGCGCGCCGACATCGAGATGACGCGCGAGATCGAGAAGGGTGCGAAAGCCCTTCACATCACCGTGCACGATCATCTGGTGATCGGGCGCGGCGGCCATGCCAGCTTCAAGTCGCTGGGGCTTTTGTAATCCCGCCCCTGTAACCGGGCATCGGCGCGCGCGAATCCTCCAGAAACGGGAGGTTTCATGCCGACGACATCATGGCGCGACTGGGCGCCCATTCCCCTGCGGCTGATTGTTGGTTACGGCTTTTTCGCGCATGGCGCGGCCAAGCTCGAGCGCGGACCGGACCACTTCGCCGCCATCCTGGCAGCGCTGCATGTGCCTCTGCCCGCGCTTCTGTCATGGGCGACCATCGTGGTGGAGGTGGTGGGCGGCCTTGCAGTGCTGGCGGGCGTGTTCATTGCCTGGTGGTCCATTCCCATGGCGATCGTCCTGCTGGTGGCGACGGTGACGGTGCATCTGCAGAACGGCTTCAGTTCCATCAAACTGCTGTCGGTCGGCGCCGCGGGTCCCCATTTTGGCCAGCCGGGCTATGAGACCGACCTGCTTTATCTTGCCTGCCTGGCCGGGCTTGTGCTGGGCGGATCGGGCCCACTGTCCCTGGACAAGCTGGCGCTGCGCTTCCTGCGCGGGACCAGATAGCGGAAATCACGGCGTTTACGCCTTGCTTGGCGGCGCGCGGCGGTGCTGCTAGAAGCACGGCGTCAGCCAGGAATACCGCCCATGATCCCCCGCTATGCCCGGCCCCAGATGGTTTCGATCTGGAGCCCGGAAACCAAATTCCGCATCTGGTTCGAGATCGAAGCGCACGCCACCGACGCGCTGGCCGAGCTGGGCGTGGTGCCGAAAGAGGCGGCCGCGAAGGTCTGGGAAAAGGCAAAGGACGCGACATTCGACGTGGCGCGCATCGACGCCATCGAGGCCGAGGTCAAGCATGACGTGATCGCCTTCCTCACCCACCTGTCCGAGATCGTGGGACCGGAGGCGCGCTTCGTCCACCAGGGCATGACCAGCTCCGACGTGCTGGACACCTGCCTGAACGTGCAGCTGATGCGGGCCGCCGATATCCTGATCGCCGATGTCGATGCGCTGCTGGCCGCCATCAGGAAGCGCGCCTTCGAATACAAGATGACGCCCACCATCGGGCGCAGCCACGGCATTCACGCCGAGCCCACCACCTTCGGCGTCAAGCTGGCGACTTATTACGCCGAGTTCAGCCGGGCGCGGGCACGGCTGGTGACGGCGCGTGCCGAAATCGCCACCTGTGCCATCTCCGGCGCCGTGGGTACATTCGCCAATATCGACCCGCGCGTGGAAGAGCATGTCGCCAGGGCGATGGGCCTGACGATCGAGCCGGTTTCGACCCAGGTGATCCCGCGCGACCGTCACGCGGCGTTCTTTGCCGCGCTGGGGGTGGTCGCCTCGTCGCTGGAGCGGCTGGCGATCGAGATCCGCCACCTGCAGCGCACCGAAGTACTGGAGGCCGAGGAATATTTCAGCCCCGGCCAGAAGGGTTCGTCCGCCATGCCGCACAAGCGCAATCCGGTGCTGACGGAAAACGTCACCGGCCTGGCGCGCATGGTGCGGTCGGCCGTGATCCCCGCGCTGGAGAATGTGGCGCTATGGCATGAGCGCGACATCTCCCATTCCTCGGTCGAACGCTATATCGGCCCCGATGCCACCATCACCCTGGACTTCGCCCTGGCGCGCATGACCGGCGTGGTCGAAAAACTGGTCGTCTACCCGGAGCGGATGAAGAAGAACCTGGATGCCACCCACGGCCTGGTGCACAGCCAGCGCGTTCTGCTGGCGCTGACCCAGGCGGGCGTGAGCCGCGAGGACAGCTACCGGCTGGTCCAGCGCAACGCCATGCGCGCCTGGAACGGCGAAGGCAATCTGCTGGACCTGCTGAAGGCCGACCCCGACGTGACCAGGGCGCTGGGCAACGACAAGTTGGAGGCCATGTTCGACCTGGGCTATCACCTGAAGGCGGTGGACACTATCTTTCGCCGTGTTTTCGGTGAAGCCTAGTCCGGCAGCCTGAACGCGATCAGCGTGTCGTCGCCCCTGGTTCGATTGCCCAGCATGCTGCTTCCGCCGGCTGCGACCACTACATACTGTTTTCCCTTCCACACATAGGTCATGGGCGTGGCAGTGGCGCCGGCGGGCAGGCGGCCCTTCCATACTTCGCGGCCCGTCTTGGCGTCGAAGGCGCGCAGATAATTGTCCATCGTCGCGCCGATGAAGATAAGGCCTCCCGCCGTCACGGCGGGTCCACCCATGTTGGGCGTGCCCGTGTTGCCCAGGAAATATTGACTGAAGGGCATCAGGTCCTCAGTCGTGCCCAGCGGCACCGCCCACAATTCATGTCCGTCGTGCATATCTATGGCATGCAGCTGGCCCCAGGGCGGCGGATTGCACGGCATGCCCAGCGGCGAGAGCATGGTTTCGCGCTTCATGCCAAAGGGCGCACCGACATTTGGAGATACCTCCTTGTGTGGGCTGGCCTTCTTCACCGCCGCGTAGTCCGCGCGCGGGATCAGCGTCACCTTGTGCAGCACATTCGAGGTGTTCACATAGGCGATGTCGTGCACCGGATCGAATGCCAGCCCGCCCCAGTTGCTGCCGCCGCCGGTGAAGGGATAGACGATGCTGCCCTGGGTGCTGGGCGGCGTGAACATCCCCTGGTTGCGCGCCGCGGCGATGGCCGCCCGGCATTTGCCGCGATCCCAGAAGGTCAGTCCGAATGCCATGTCCGGCGTGATGTGACTGGCGGCCAGCGGCTTTGGCGCAATGGGGAAGGGCTGGGTGGGCGACAGATGATCGCCGGGCGCTGCGCCTTGCGGCACCTTCTTTTCCACCACCGGAATGACCGGCTTGCCGGTTTCGCGGTTCAGCGTGAACAGCAAACCCTGCTTGGTCGGCTGCAGCACGGCGGGCGCGGTCTGGCCCCTGTAGGTCACCGTCGCCAGCGTCGGCTGCGAGGCGACGTCGTAATCCCAAAGATCGTGATGGGTGGTCTGGAATGACCACACGACTTTGCCGGTGGTGATATCCAGCGCGACCACGGAGTTGGCATATGTTCCCGCGCCCGCCCGCATGCCCCCCCAAAAGTCGGGGCTGGTGCTGGCAACCGGCAGGAAGACCAGGCCCCGGGCATCATCCACGCTCATCGGCGCCCAGACATTCGCCGCGCCGCCGCGGAAAGAAGGCCCCTGGTCACCCAGGGGATCGAATGACCAGCGCGGCACTCCGATGATTGCATCAAATGCGTGCACAGTGCCGCGCAACTCGTTCACGCGCTGGTTGTCGTCGATCGACGAGCCCACCACCACCACGCCATGGCTGACCACCGGCGCGGATGTGGTGTGGATGTTGCCTTTGTGCTTGGGGACGCCGTCGGGCGCGATCACCACCGTGCCGGCCTTGCCGAACCCCGCACAGGGCTTGCCGGTCGCCGCATCCAGCGCAATCAGCCGCCGGTCGGCGGTGTTTTCATAGATGCGGGCGGCGCATGTGCCGCCGGCCGCGACCCGCGCGAAGGCTACACCGCGACAGACATATTTGTTGGGGTAGCGGATGGCCGTGTCGAGATGCGGGTCGTAGCGCCACAATTGCCGTCCCGTCGCGGGGTCCAGCGCGCTCACCTGGTTGAAGGGCGAACAGGTGTAGAGCCGCCCGTCATCCAGAATGGGGGTATTTTCGAAACTGGCGGCGCCCATCGCCTTGCCCTTGATGGCAGCATTGTCGGTGGCATAGCGCCAGACCTCGGTCAGGCGGCTGACATTGGCCGGCGTAATCTGGGCGGCAGGCGAGAAGCGCTGGCCGCCGGCGTCGCCGCCATACTGGCCCCAACCCGGT
>DASTRG010000242.1:0-4964 GCA_035761325.1 Rhizomicrobium sp.
CAGGCCGGCATCCGATCCGTGTCAGCTGCCCAAGGCCTGCAAGAACCCGCAGGAAGTGGAGGGCATGCGCAAGGCCCATGTCCGTGACGGCGTGGCGATGGTGCGCTTCCTGGCCTGGCTGGAGACACATGCCGCCACGGGTGAACTGACCGAGATCGAGGCGGCCGAGGCGCTGGAGGGTTTTCGCCGCGCCACCGGCTGCCTGTCGGACGTGTCGTTCGACACGATTTCCGGCGCGGGCAGCAACGGCGCCATCGTGCACTACCGCGTCACCCGGAAGACCAATCGCGTGATCGGAAAGAACGAAATGTTCCTGGTCGACAGCGGCGCGCAATATCCCGACGGCACCACCGACGTCACCCGCACGGTGATGGTGGGAGAGCCCACCGCCGAGATGCGCGACCGCTTCACCCGGGTCCTGAAGGGCCATATCGCGCTGGCCACGGCGCGCTTTCCCGACGGCACCATCGGCATGCAGCTGGACAGCCTCGCGCGTCGTCCGCTGTGGGAAGCCGGTCTGGACTATGATCACGGCACCGGCCATGGCGTGGGATCGTACCTTTCGGTGCATGAGGGACCGCAGAACATCTCCAAGAAGCCGGTGATGCAGAAGCTGCTGCCCGGCATGGTCTGTTCCAATGAACCCGGTTTCTACAAGGCGGGCGCCTTCGGCATCCGCATCGAGAACCTGATCGTCGTGAACGCGCCGGAAATCCCCGAAGGCGGGGAGCGCGGCATGATGAGCTTCGAAACCATCACGCTGGTGCCCATCGACCGCAACCTGATCGAGGTGTCGCTGCTGACGGAACCGGAACGGGCATGGGTGAACGACTATCATGCGCGGGTTTACGCCACGGTTGGTCCGCTGCTGGACGATGCGGGCGCCCGCGCCTGGCTGGAACGGGCGACCAGGCCGCTTTGAAGGCGCGGCGGGTTGATCCGGATCAAGGCTTCCCGGTCCCCATCCGTGCTGTCCTTTGCGAGCGGCATGAGAGACCAGACCCCTGCCGCGCCCCCCGCCGGGGATGGTCCGGCAGGCCCCCGCCTGCCGGACCAGTGGTCCTTCCAACGGTTTAGCGTTCGATCAGCTTCAGCCAGGCATCTTCGTCCAGTATCCGGACATTGTGCTTGCGCGCCTCGGCCAGCTTGGAACCGGCGCCCGGCCCAGCCACCACGATATCGGTTTTGGCCGACACCGAGCCGGACACTTTCGCGCCCAGCGATTCCGCGCGCGCCTTGGCTTCCTGGCGCGTCATCTTTTCCAGCGTGCCGGTGAAGACCACCGTCTTGCCCGAAACGGGCGAGGATTTGGCGGGCGCGGCCATGTCGGTCACGGTCAACCACCTCACCAGGCGGTCCAACGCCTTCACATTGTGCGGTTCGTCGAAGAAATCGAAGATCGCCTCGGCGACAACCCCGCCGATGCCTTCGATGGTTTCCAGTTCCTCTTTCATATTCGCGGCCTTCATGCCGTCCAGGAAGCCATCCAGGCTGCGATAGTGCCGCGCCAGGAGCCGCGCCGTCGTCTCGCCCACATGGCGGATTCCCAGCGCGTTGATGAAACGGTCCAGGCCGATGGTGCGGCGGCGCTCGATGGCGGCCATCAGGTTCTCGACCTGCTTGCCCTCGCCATCCTCGTCCTTCTTTTTCGACTTGGTTTTTGCCGGCTCCTTGCCCGATGCGCCGCGCCGCTCCTCGGACAGGCGGGCGCGATGGCCGGCCAGCACGGCGGCGACCTTTTTCCGCTTTTCGGTCAGGGCGAAGATGTCCGCGGGCTCTTTCAGCAGGCCCTTTTCGTGGAACAGCTCGATCAGGGTGCCGCCAAGGCCCTCAATGTCGAACTGGTCGCGGCCCACGAAATATTTCAACCGCTCCACCGTCTGGGCATCGCAGATCAGACCGCCCGTGCAGCGGCGGTCGACATCTTCCCTGCCGGTCTTTTCGTCAACCTCGCGCACCGCATGGCTGCCGCAGACCGGGCATTTGTGGGGAAACTGGTAGGGCCTGCTGTTCCGGGGGCGTTTTTCGGTGATGACGCGCAGGATCTGGGGGATCACGTCGCCGGCGCGCTGGATCACCACAGTGTCGCCGACGCGCGCGTCCAGGCGGGCGATCTCGTCCTCATTGTGCAGCGTGGCGTTCTGCACCACCACGCCGCCGACCGTGACGGGTTTCAGCCGCGCCACCGGCGCTAGCTTGCCGGTGCGGCCGACCTGGATCTCGATCGCCTCGATGACGGTTTCGGCCTGCTCGGCGGGGAATTTGTAAGCGATCGCCCAGCGGGGCGAGCGTGAGACAAAGCCCAGGCGCTGCTGCAGGTCCAGGCGGTCCACCTTGTAGACCACGCCGTCGATGTCATAGCCCAGCCTGGCGCGACGGGCTTCGATGTCGCGATGGAATTCCAGCATTTTCTCCAGGGTCTCGCAGCGGCGGACCAGAGGATTGACGATGAAGCCGTAGCTTTCGAATTTCCGCAACATGCCGTGCTGGGTGTCGGCGGGCATGTCGCTGACATCGCCCCAGGCATAGGCAAAGAAGTTCAACGCGCGGCTGGCGGTGATCTTGGGGTCGAGCTGGCGCACCGAACCCGCGGCGGAGTTGCGCGGATTGGCGTAAGTCGGCTTGCCCTCCTTGTCCTGGCGCCTGTTCAGGGCGGCGAACGCCTTGTGGGTCATATAGACCTCGCCGCGCACCTCCAGCACCTTGGGGGGCTTTCCCGACAGGCGCAGCGGGATATCCGGGATGGTCTTCAGGTTGGGAGTGATGTCCTCACCCTCCTGGCCGTCGCCGCGGGTGGCGCCCTGCACGAGCAGCCCGTCCTCATAGCGCAGCGAGGCCGACAGGCCGTCGATCTTGGGTTCTGCCATCACCGCGACTTCCTCGCCTGCCTTCAGGCCCAGGAAGCGGCGCACCCGGCCGATGAATTCCTCCACGTCGCCGTCGCTGAAGGCATTGTCCAGCGACAGCATCGGCACGACGTGCGTGACCTTGGCGAATTTCTCGGATGGCTTTGCGCCGACGCGGTGGGAAGGCGAGTCCGGGCGGACAAGCTCGGGAAAGCGCGCCTCGATATCGGCGTTGCGCCGGCGCAGCGCGTCATATTCGGCATCGGAGATGACCGGCGCATCCTGAAGATAATAGTGCCGGTCGTGTTCGGCGATCTCGCGCGCCAGCCGGTCCAGCTCCCTTGCGGCTTCGGCGGGCGTGAGTTTTTCGACGGGCCTGGTACTCACGCGCGTTTGCGCTTTTTGGGCGCCCCGCTGTCTTTTGAGGAAGCCGCTTCGTCCATCAGGCGGCGGGCGGCGGCGCGGGCCTCGTCGGTGACGGCGGCGCCCGAGAGCATGCGGGCAATCTCTTCCAGCCGTTCGCCGTCGTCCAGCATTTCGATTTTCGTCTTGTCCTTGGCGCGGGTGATGCGGAAATGGCGCGCGGCACGGGCCGCGACCTGGGGGCTATGGGTGACCAGCAGCACCTGCGTGGTCTGCGCCAGCCTTTGCAGGCGAAGGCCCACCGCATCAGCCACCGCCCCGCCGACACCGCGGTCGACCTCGTCGAAGACCAGCGCGGCGGGATCGCTTTTTTCCGCCAGCGCCACTTTCAGCGCCAGGGAGAATCGCGCCAGCTCGCCGCCGGAGGCGATGCGCGCCAGGCTGCCGAAGGGCGCGCCTTCCACCGTGGCGACCTGAAAGGCGGCACGCTCCATGCCGCCGGCGGAATATTTGTCCTCGTCCAGCTTTTCCAGCGCCACGCGAAAGCGGGCGTGCGAGAGCTTGAGCGGTCCCAGCTCCGCGGCCACGGCGGCCTCCAGCCTGCGGGCCGCCAGGGCACGGCCCTTCGACAGTTTCGCGGCCGCCGCCAGATAGTCCGCGCGCGCGGCGATCGCCCCGGCTTCAGCCTTCCTGATGTGGTCGCCGCCGCCGGCCAGCGCGTCGTTGCGGGCGGCATAATCGGCGGCCAGCGCCGGCAGATCGGCCGGCGTCACGTCATATTTGCGGGCCAGCGCGCGCAGGGCGAAGAGGCGCTCTTCCTTTTTCTCCAGGGCGCCGGTGTCGGTGTCCAGCCGCGAGAGGAGCGAATCCAGTTCGCGCCGCGCCTCTTCGGCCAGCGCGTAAGCCTGTTCCAGCGCGGATTCGGCCGCAGTGGCGGCCTTGCGCGCCTCCGGGTTCATGCGGCTGAGCTTTTTCAGCGCCTGGGCGAGTGAGGCTTCGGCGCCGCGATCGCCCGACACAAGTTCCAGCGCGAAGGAGACATCCTCGGCGATGCGCGCCGCGTTCATCATCAGCGCGCGCTCGCCGGCCAGACGTTCCTCCTCGCCCTCCTGCGGCGCGAAGTCGGACAATTCGCGGGCGGCGGCGCGCACGAAATCGGCTTCGGCGCGGGCACGCGCGGCGGTGGCTTGCAAATTCTCCAGTTCGGCGCGCGCCGCGCTCCAGATGCCGTGACGGGCCGACACTTCCGCCGCGACATCGCCCAGCCCGCCGAAGCCGTCCAGCAGCGCGCGGTGCGTGGCCGGATCGAACAGGCCGCGATCGTCGTGCTGGCCATGCACCTCCAGCAGCGCGCCGCCCAGTTCCTTCAGCAGGCCCACGCCCACCGTCTGGTCATTGACGAAGGCGCGGCTGCGCCCATCCGGCGACAATGTCCGGCGCAGGACGATCTCGCCATCGGTCGCGATATCCTGCGCCGCCAGCAGGGCGGTGGCAGGATGGCCGGGCGGAACCTCGAAAATGGCTGCGGCCGAGCCCTGGGCCGCGCCCGGTCGCACACCGGCCCGACCCCCTTTCCCGCCAAAGGAGCCGCCCACCGCCAGGCCCAGCGAATCAAGCAGGATCGACTTGCCGGCCCCCGTCTCGCCGGTCAGCACGTTCAGGCCCGGCGCGAACTCCAGCGCCGCCTGTTCGATCAGGACGATGTCACGGATGGAAAGGGCCGCGAGCAAGGTTTTCCGACTCAGAGCATCTTGC
>DASTRG010000243.1:0-15815 GCA_035761325.1 Rhizomicrobium sp.
AGTATCGTCATGTTTTGGCCGGGGCCGCGCAAACGCGAGTACAGCTCATCACCCATGTGCATCCAACGTGTCGGCAATCCGCGCAAGATGGGATGATCTGGCGCGCGCGATGTAATGCGGAATGGCAGCCGCTTGCCGTGCATCCCGGCGGCGCCGGGCGCAATATCTGACGTCGCTTTGCCATTGTCATAAAACCAGTACGGTCCGGCCGGCGCGTCGCGGCCGCGCCATCCACCCAGCCCGGTCATTTCGTTCCAGGCGGGCCAATCGGGAAAGGCATTGTCGGCGGCGTGCACCACGACAAGCCCGCCGCCATTCTTCATATAGGCTTCGAATTTATCCTTCAGGGACCGCGGCCAGCCAGGCGCATCGTAATTCCAGACCACGACCTGATATTTGTCGAAGCCAGGATCAAAGTCTGCGATGGCGGCGCTGTCCGACCGCGGGGCGCTGACAACAGTAACATCAAAGATGCCCGCATCTTCCAGCTCGCGCTTCATGATCTTCGACGTCAGCGGCCAATCGTGGTAGGCCGCAGCACTTTCACCGTCCAGAATCATGACCTTGATGGGCGCCGCCATCGCGGGACCACTCCACAGCAGCATCAACGCCAACAGCAGCAACCTCATTGCGTGGGGTCCGATGCGGTGAAGGGCGAACAGCAAGGCTTGCCGATGGCATGTAACTCCATCACCTCAGCGCGGGTACCGTCGGGATCGAGCAGGTTGAGCTGCCACTTGGCGTCGCGCCCGATCTTGGGAACGAATTGCTGACCGTGTGCATCTACTTGTCCGTCCAGCCGGTTGTCATTCCACAGGCGCGTATAGGCTGCTTCCATGTTGGGAACGCCCAGCGAGAAATGATTCAACACACCCATTTGCGCCTGGGCCAGATTTTTGTCGGTGATCATGTACTCCAGCCAATCGGTTCCCTCTGGTACCTGTTGCGATACCCAGGTCGGCGGGCCGTCCTCCTGCATTCCGCCATACCAGTAAGGACGAAAGCCCAGTACCGCTCGGTAAAAACTGTCTTCCCTGGCACGGTCGTGAATAACAAAGCCAACGTGAATGATGTGGCTAGACAATCCGCCATCGGCGATCGCCACGGATAATGAGGGCGGCTGGACAAATTCAATCAGGTGATCTTCCGGGTCCTTGATCATGAACCGCTGGCTGCCGTCCGCGTCCTTGGCGACGGATTTGGGCACGGAAACCTTTCGTGACGCCAGAAAGCGACGCAGGCCCTCCGCATCCGCGGTGTTGAACGCGACGTGATCGAGCCGATTCGGGGCCGCGCTGGCCGGCAACGGCAGCACCTCCACGAACTGCATCGGACTGAAATAGTAACGTGTACCGGCAGGATTCTCCGGGTCGGGCTGCTTCGCCGCGCCCAAATTGTGGGCATAGAAATGTTCGGCTCTTGCGGGATCGGCGGCATAAACCGCGATATGGGAGACACCGGTAATGGCCGGCCGTGGGGCGGCGGCCAGCGCCGTGGAGCCCGCCAGCGCCGACATGACCAGGCAGATCTGTTTCATGATGTTCCCCAGCATCTCCAGTACACACCATAAATCAGCGGTGATAACGATACCAGTGTGCGCAACAGTGCTGTCGGCGCTATGCTGGCCCTGGGGGAACCAATGCCGCTGCATCCAGAAGCCGTTGAAGCCATCCGTATCGCGGGCGACCTGCCCGCGGATCTGCCACCATCGCGCCTGCGCGCGGTCTACAGTGAAAGCCGCCTGAAGCTGCTCGCAGAAAAGCCCGCAGTCGCCATCGCTTACGAACTGGCGATCCCCACCGATTACGGCCCCCTGCCGTGCCGCTTCTATCGGCCCACCAAGGATCCGGCACCCTGCCCGGTCATGGTCTATTATCATGGCGGCGGCTTCATGTTAGGCACGCTGGAGTTGTACGATACGACCTGCCGCCGGCTGGCGGTGAAATCCGGATGCGCGGTGCTGTCTGTTGGATACCGGCTGGCGCCGGAAACCCAGTTCCCCGGCGCCGTCGAAGATGCCTATGCTGCCGCGCTGTGGGCATCGCGCAACGCCGGACGTCTGGGTATCGACTCTCGCCGACTGGTCCTGGCCGGCGACAGCGCCGGTGGCAACCTGGCGGCCGTGGTATCGCAGATGGCGCAGGACGGCGGCGAATTACCCGTGGCGCTGCAAATTTTGATCTATCCCATGACCGACATGAATCGGCAGTACCCGTCCCATGAACGCAATGCCAGCGGCTATATGCTGACCACGAAGGCGCTACACTGGTTCATTGACAATTATGTGCCTGACCCCGCCGACCGACTGGACCCGCGCGCCTCACCGATCCTGCGGCTCGACCTGAAAGGCCAGCCACCTGCCTTGGTGATCAGCGCCGAATTCGATCCGCTGGTGGACGAATGTGCCGCCTATGCCGACCGGTTGGCGGCAGCGAATGTGAGGGTAAGGCATGTCTGCTTCGCCGGTATGATCCACCCCTTCCTGACCTTGAGCGGAATCGTCACGGATTCGGCGAAGGCTGAGAACCTGATTGCCGAGTCAGTCCGTGCGCTCTAGCTGACCGGTCGCAACGCCGGTGTCGAAAGCCGGCGGAAGGGCCTTAGTGGGAGCGGATGTCACCTGTGACCTCCGCTAGAAGCTTCTGCTCCGGCTTGGCGCGGGCCAGAAGAAAGATGGTGGCCAGCACCAGTGCGGCCCCCAGCCAGTCCATCAAGGTCCAGCGCACGCCCAGCCAGTGCACCGCCAGAACGGCAGCGGCAAAGGGCTCAGCGCAGGAGAGCAGGCTGGTCTTCTGTGCCCCAATCAAGCGAACTGCCTTAAGGTAAAAATAGAACGATAGGAGGGTGCCGAAGATGAAGATGAACAACAGGAATCCAACGGCGATGGCATCCCACTTGCCAGCGATGTCCCAGGGCCGGTGTCGCAAACTCAGCGCCAGGCCGCCGATCAACATACCCCATCCCGTTATGTGGGAAGCCTTGTAGCGATGCAGCAGCCCCACCGGCTGTAATGAGTTGAATGCCGCCGCCACCGCCGAAGCTAGGCCCCAGAAAAGTGCGAGCGCGGAGATGGAAAGTACGCCAGCCTGCCCATGTGTCACCAGCAGATAGGTACCGGCCAGTGCAAGCGCTATGGCTACCAATTCGCGCGGCGATGGCCAGCGTCGGCTGACAAATGCCAGCCACACAGCAATCATTGCGGGGCCGGTGTATTGCAGCACCGTCGCGGTGGCCGTGTTGGAAGCATGGATGGCGGCAAAATAGGTATATTGCACTGCTAGCATCCCGAAGATGCCGAACAGTAAGAGCTGGATTGCGTCATGGCGGCGGCGCCAGGGCGCCAGCACCGCGTGGCCGTCACGCACGGCCGACAACAGGAGTAGCGCGCTTCCCGATGCGAGCAAGCGCACCGTCACCAGCCAATCCAGTTCAACCCCCCGATGCTGGAACAAAAACTGGCCGAAGGTGCCGCCGACGCCGAACAGCGTTCCGGCCGCCAGCGCGATCACGAATCCGGTCCAGCGGGCCTTGTCCGCCGGGGTGTGGTCCGCGCCTGTCATTGCTTATTTAACATATGCCCGCGCAAAGGCTCCGCGGCTTTTATGCCCGCCCCTTCCCGGGAGGCCTGTGGCCAGCAAAAAGTCCAACGTCAGGTTCAGGATTTTCCGCATATTCCCGCCCACTTGATCCAGACGACCTGCAGGAGATTACCTTCCATAGGTGCCGGGGCAAGCCACCTTCGGCTGCACTGGAGCCCAAATCGACCGGATTGCCTGGTGATAACCACGCATTTGCGGCCGGCCCCCGGGCGAGGTGACGATCGGCCATTATCAACAGCGCAAGCGTGATGCCTCGAGGAACGGAGCAGGTTCGCGATTCAAAGTACCCCAAAATTGCTTTAGCATCAGCAAGCATCGGAGAATTCGGCGTGGGCAAGGAACGGCTTCTGGCCATGACAGATGGCGTCACCGCCATCATCATCACCATCATGGTGCTGGAATTGAAAATGCCCGAGCACCCCACGCTGGAGGCGCTGGCCGGTTCCTGGCATACATTTCTGGCATACGCCTTAAGCTTTGCCTATGTGGCTATCTACTGGAACAACCACCATCACTATTTCCACCTGGTCCATCACGTGAACGGTACGGTGCTTTGGGCCAATTTTGGCCTGCTGTTCTGGTTGTCGCTGGTTCCCTTTGCCACCGCGTGGATGGGTGAGACCGGATTCGCGCCTATCCCCACCGCCGTCTATGGCATCGCACTGTTCATGCCGGCGCAGGCCTGGTTGCTAATGCAGCGTGTGATCATTCATATGCAGGGTCCGGACTCGCCCATGCGCCAGGTTCTGGGCCGCGACATCAAAGCCAATATTTCGCCTGTCCTTTATGCGGCAGGGATCGGCTCATCTCTGTTCACGCCATGGGTCGGACTGGGCTTCTATCTTATCGTGGCGCTGATCTGGCTGGTGCCGGACCGGCGAATCGAAAGGATGTTGGCCCGAAACGACGGTCAGATATCGGCGTAGCAACGCACTTCCTGGTCGGCGCCGGGCGTGGTGAGGGCGCCATAGCGCGCCGCCCCGACATTTTTCGCATAGCGCGCCAGCGCGCCGGTCCTGTAGCCGGGCGGCTTGGCCTTGAAATCCTTCTTGCGTGATTCCAGTTCCGCGTCTGACAGTTCGACCCTCAACTCGCCGGTCTCTGCGTCGATCACGATGATATCGCCGTCCTTCAACAGACCGATGGGACCCATATCGGCCGCCTCGGGGCCTACATGCCCCACACAGAGGCCGCGCGTGCCGCCGCTAAATCGCCCGTCCGTAAGGAGCGCGACATTCTCCACCCCCTGCCCGTACAGCGCAGCGGTGGTCGAGAGCATCTCGCGCATGCCGGGGCCGCCCTTGGGACCTTCCCAGCGAATGACGATCACATCGCCTTCCCTGTAGTCGCGCTTCTCGACCGCCGCAAAGGCGTCTTCCTCACAGTCGAAAACGCGGGCGGGTCCACGGTGTTTGATGTGCTTGAGCCCGGCGATTTTCACGATCGCCCCTTCGGGGGCCAGATTGCCCTTCAAGCCGACCACGCCGCCGGTCGGGGCCAGCGCCCTGTTTACCGGCACAATCACCTTCTGCTCGGGATTGAACACCAGGTCTTTCAAATTCTCAGCCACCGTCCTGCCGGTGACGGTCACGCAATCGCCATGCAACAGGCCCGCGTCCAGCAACGCGCGCATCAGCATGGGCACACCGCCGGCTTCCCACAGGTCCTTGGCTACATATTTTCCACCCGGCTTCATCGAGGCGATGTAGGGCGTCTTCTTGAAAATTTCCGCGACATCGAAAAGATCGAACTTGATGCCCGCCTCATTGGCCATTGCAGGCAGGTGCAGCGCCGCATTGGTCGATCCGCCTGAAGCCGCCACCACCATGGCAGCGTTCTCGAACGCCTTGCGGGTGCAGATATCGCGCGGGCGCAGGTTGGATGCCAGCAGGTTCATTACGGTTTCCCCTGCTTTGTAGGCGAAGTCGTCGCGCTCCAAAATCTCGGCAGGGGGGCCCGAAGAATAAGGCAGCGCCAGGCCGATGGCCTCTGCAACCGTCGCCATTGTGTTGGCCGTGAACTGGCCGCCGCAGGCGCCCGCCCCGGGACAAGCAACCTTCTCCAGCTCACACAGCTCGCTTTCCGGCATCTTGCCGGCGCTGAATTCGCCCACCCCTTCGAATACATCGACCACGGTCACGTCCTTGCCGTGGAAGCGGCCCGGCATGATCGAGCCCCCATACAGGAAAACCGATGGCACGTTCAGCCGCAGCATGGCCATCATCATGCCCGGCAGGCTCTTGTCACAACCCGCTAGGCCCACCAGCGCGTCATAGCAGTGGCCGCGCATGGTAAGCTCTACCGAATCCGCGATCACCTCACGCGACACCAGCGAGGAGCGCATGCCTTCGTGGCCCATGGCGATGCCGTCGGTAACGGTGATGGTACAGAATTCGCGGGGCGTGCCACCGGCGGCCTTCACGCCCTTCTTGGCAGACTGGGCCTGACGCATCAGAGCGATGTTGCAGGGTGCCGCCTCGTTCCAGCAGCTTGCCACGCCGACAAAGGGTTGGTGAATCTCCTTTTCTGTCAACCCCATAGCGTAATAGTAAGAGCGATGCGGTGCCCTTTGAGGACCCTCGGTCACATGGCGGCTGGGAAGGCAAGATTTATCGAATTTGGGTTTTTCCTGGCCCATTGAAACCTCGATCGAGCGGACACGTCCTGGGGATGCGCCGATAGGAGTTGAGACGCTTGAAAAGCGGGAGGGACTATCGCCGTCCACGCCGCGGGGCTCAAGGCGGAATTAGGGATGGCAGCCTTGCTCAACTTGATGAATTAGAATTGCTCTAAAATATCCGATCGTGGACCCTTCGACCAACAGATTCCCTGCCCTCAAGCTAGGCTGCCGCCGGCACGCAAACGAACCTTTCCTCCCCCCAGTGGATGATCCGAACTAGCCATCAGCGATTGTAGTAGTGCCGGTGCCCGTGGTGATCGATGCGATAGGTCTCGCGTTCGTGGTGGCGGCCATAGCGCTCGTGACGATTACAATCGTTACTGCGGGCAATGGCATTGCCGGCAAATCCGCCTGCCACGCCGCCGACAACGGCACCCCCCACACTGTGCGAGGCGAGCCCGCCGATGGCAGCGCCACCAATTGCACCTAGTGCAGTGCCCGTATCGTGGCTATGACCGCTGCAAGCGTCCGCCAAGGCCGCGGTGCTGCCCAGCCCGAACACAACCACGCCCGCGATCATCAGGCGGTTCACTGTCAACCGTGCGGCATAATTTCTCATGGGCGCTCTCCCATCTTGGCGGGGGTTTCCCCGCTGACAGGTACGAAACGGTCGGGGTAAATAACTGGTTCCGGCAATGGATGCTCAGCACGACTCACGCACCGGCGTCAGGACGGGATAGTCGATATAGCCTCTCTCGCCACCAAAATAGAATGTTTCGGTGTCCCACGGATTGAGCGGTGCGCCCGCCTTGAAACGGGCGACCAGGTCGGGGTTGGCGATGAAGAGCTTGCCGAAGGCGACTGCGTCGGCCCAGCCTTCGGCCAGCACCCGCTGCGCGGTGCCAAAGGTGAAGCCTTCGTTCGCGATATACGCGCCGCCGAACGCCTCCTTCAGGCGCGGGCCGATATGCTGGGGATCGCGGATTTCCTTGGGGCGGCCCTGGCTGTCGACCGGCCTGGTGTTGGCGTCGAAGACGTATTCGCGCGCGGCGATCCAGCCCAGCTTGCGCTTGCCAAGTTCGCGCGCGACATAGGTGAAGGTGCCCAGCCGGTCGCTGTCGCCCATGTCGTGGCTGTCCATGCGCGGCGCCAGATGCATGCCGACGCGGCCAGGCCCCCACACTTCGGCGCAGGCATCGGCGACTTCCAGCATCAACCGGGCGCGCTTTTCCAACGACCCGCCATAGGCGTCGGTGCGGTGATTGGTGGAATCCTGCAGGAACTGGTCGAGCAGATAGCCATTGGCCCCATGAATATGCACACCGTCAAAATCGGCATTCTTTGCATTCTCGGCTCCCCTGCGAAAAGCGCGGAGGATGTCGGCGATCTCGTTCAGTTCCAGCGCACGGGGCGTAACGAACTCGCGCTGCGGACGCAGCAGCGAAACAAAGCCCCGCGGCTTGATGGCGCTGGGCGCTTCAGGCGACGCCCCGTTCAGAAAAACCGGATCCGAAATGCGCCCGACATGCCAGAGTTGCAGGACCATGCGCCCGCCCGCATCATGAACAGCTTTCGTGACCTTCTTCCAGCCTTCGACCTGCTCATCCGACCAAATGCCGGGCGTGGCGGCATAGCCGACTCCCATCGGCGTGACGGATGTGGCTTCTGAGATGATCAGACCGGCATCGGCGCGCTGGCGGTAATATTCCACCTGCAGGTCGGTCGGCACGCGGGTGTCGGGGGTCGCGCGCTGGCGAGTCAGCGGCGCCATCACGATGCGGTTGGGCAAAAACAGATCCCCACATTGCAGCGGGTCAAACAGTGTGGGCATCGGCAACCTTGCGTCGGACAGGCCTTGGAGAATTAGGGAGCTACCCTGCCCGCTTCAACCCTGCCGCCATTGCGGTCTTTGGTACTATTGCAGCCGCGCGATGACCCCCTTCAACCGCTCGGCCAAGGCGGCGGCTTCGGCGCGCTTTTCGCGCTGCTCGGCAAGCACCTCATCCGGGGCCTTGGCGACGAATTGCTCATTCGACAGCTTGGCGTCGAAACGTGCGATCTCGTCCTGCGCTTTCTTGAGGTCTTTCTCCAACCGGACGCGTTCTCTTGCGAAGTCGATGACATCGCCCAAGGGCAGCGCGACGACCGCCTCGCCCAGCACGAACTGCGCCGAGCCCTCGGGAATGTCGGGGCCGGCCTCGGCGCTGGACAGGCGCGCCAGGGTGGCAATGACGTCGATGTGGCGGGCCAGGCGCGCGGCGCTTTCGGCCGAGGCGCCGGTGAGTACCAGCGGGACTTTCGCCCCCGCAGGTACGTTCATCTCCGAGCGGACGGAGCGCACGCCCTTCACCAGGTCGATGACCCAGTTCATCTCGGCGCTGGCGGCGTCAGAGCCGGCGGGCGCAGCGATCTGCGGCCAGGATGCCACCAGCAGCAAGCTGTCGCGGGCCGCGGTCGCCGCCCACAGCTCTTCGGTCATGAAGGGTATGAAGGGATGCAGCAGCTTCAGGATCTGGTCGCGCGCCCACGCGGTAGTAGCCCGGGTCTCCGCCTTCATCGAATCAGCCCCGGACTGGAAGATCGGCTTGGTGATCTCGACATACCAGTCGCAAAATACATCATAGACGAAGTGATAGGCGGCGTTGGCAGCCTCGTTAAAGCGGAAGGTCTCGATGGCCCGCGTGACATCGGCTACCGCTCGCGCAGTTTCGGCGATGATCCAGATGTTGACAGTCTCGCGCACCGATGCGGGATCGAAGCTCAGCACTGTCTCGCAGCCGTTCATTTCGCAGAAGCGGGCGGTGTTCCACAGCTTGGTGGCGAAGTTGCGTCCCGACTCCACGCGCGTCGGCCCGATGCGCATGTCGCGGTTCTGCCCGGCGGCCAGCGCCAGGGTGAAACGCAGCGCGTCGGCGCCGAACTCGTCCACCAGTGTCAGGGGATCGACAACATTGCCCTTGGTCTTGGACATCTTGGCGCCCTGTTCGTCCAGCACGCGGTTGTGGATCACCACGTCGCGGAACGGCACATCGTCCAGGAACCACAACCCCATCATCATCATACGCGCGACCCAGAAGAAGATGATGTCGAAGCCCGTCACCAGCACGCTGGTGGGATAGAAGCGCTTCATCTCGATGGTGTCGTCCGGCCAGCCCAGGGTCGAGAAGGGCCACAGCGCCGAAGAGAACCAGGTGTCCAGCACATCGGGATCGCGGGTGATGGCCGCGCCCTTGGCCTGGGCCATGGCCTCCTCCTCGGTCTCGGCGCAGAAGACATTGCCGTCCGCGTCGTACCAGACCGGAATCTGGTGGCCCCACCAGAGCTGGCGGGAAATGCACCAGGGCCGGATGTTCTTCAGCCAGCCGAAATAGATGTTGGCCCAGTTCTCCGGATGGAATTTCGTGCGGCCGCTTTCGACCGCCGCGATCGCCTTGGCCGCCAGTGGTTCGACGTTGAGGTACCACTGTTCGGTCAGGAACGGCTCCAGCACCACGGTCTTGGTCTTTTCGTCATGCGGCACGGCATGGGTGATGGGCTCGGCCTTGACCATCAGGCCGGCGGCTTCCAGGTCGGCGATGATCTTCTTGCGCGCCGCCTCGCGGGACAGGCCGCGATAGGGCGCGGGCACATCGTCGGCCAGCGTGCCGTCCTTGTTGAGGATATTGATCAGCGGCAGCTTGTGGCGCTTGCCGACCTCGAAGTCGTTGAAGTCGTGGCCGGGCGTGATCTTGACCGCGCCGGTGCCCTTTTCCGGGTCCGAATAGGCGTCGGCGATGATGGGAATCTGGCGGCCGGTCAGCGGCAGCACTGCCATCCTGCCGACCAGGTGCTTGTAGCGTTCGTCATCGGGATGCACCGCCACCGCCGTGTCGCCCAGCATGGTTTCCGGCCGGGTGGTGGCGATGGTGATGACTTCACTACTGTCCTCGATCGGGTATCTGATGTACCAGAGATGGCCTTTGACCTCGATGTTCTCCACCTCAAGGTCGGACACCGCTGTCTGGAGGCGCGGATCCCAGTTGACCAACCGCTTGTCGCGATAGATCAGACCCTGGCGGTAAAGCTCCACGAACACCTTGATGACGGCCTTCGACAGCCCCGCATCCATGGTGAAGCGCTCGCGCGACCAATCGGCGGAGGCACCCAGCCGATGCTGCTGCTCGACGATCGCACCGCCGGACTCGGCTTTCCACTTCCAGACCTCTTCCAGGAACTTGTCGCGGCCAAGGCCGATGCGACTCATCTGCCGCTCGGCGAGCTGGCGCTCGACAATCAGCTGGGTGGCGATGCCGGCATGGTCCGTGCCCGGCTGCCAAAGCACATCCTTGCCCCGCATGCGCTCGAACCGCGCCAAGATGTCCTGCAGCGTGTTATTGAGGGCGTGGCCGATATGCAGCCGGCCGGTGACGTTGGGTGGAGGAATGACGATGGAAAAGGCTTCCGCCTCGGGCCGCGTCCCACAGCGGAAGGCGTCGGACGCCTCCCACCGGGCAGATATGCGTGCTTCCACGTCCCTGGGATTGAAGGTCTTGTCGAGCATGGTCTGGCCGGAAATCGTCTATGGGGAGACGCGCTTTCCGGCTTTTTTTCCGTCAGGTCAAGCCCTGCCGGCCGAGATGCCTAGCGCTTGGTACCGCGCGACTTGACCACGCGCTCCACCTCGGCGCGGACCGCGCCCTCCAGCAGGGCGGGGAAATGTTCGTCCATCCATTCGCGGATGACCGGCTTCATGCGTTCGATAACCGCGGCGGAATTATCGGCCAGATAGCTGCGCAGCACCGGCTCGAAACTTTCGCGCACGGCGCGCTCGAACACACTTTCGACTGTGGCGCCGTCCACCGGGGCGATTGGTGCTGCCGGTGCCGTCGGCGCGGCAGCCGGCGGCTCACTCACATCGGGAATCGCGGCAAACACGTCATCCATCGCTTTGCGGGTCGTTTCGGAAAAAATATCACTGGCACCGGCCGGTTCGACTGGCTCGAATACCACGTCATGCTCCGGCTCCCGGGCTGGAACGGACGCATCCTCCGCCTCGATTTCCTGGGTAAGTTCCAGCACATACTCCTGCTCCTGCTGGACCGCGGATTCCGCGGCAGAAGCCGATTCGGGGGGCGGCGCGGGAGGTGTTTCGGACGCCGCCTCGGGGGAATCCTCCGAAATGATCTTGCGGATGGAG
Organism: Rhizomicrobium sp.; assembly: GCA_035761325.1. Classification (GTDB taxonomy): domain Bacteria; phylum Pseudomonadota; class Alphaproteobacteria; order Micropepsales; family Micropepsaceae; genus Rhizomicrobium. The sequence continues at coordinate 11,396 of DASTRG010000243.1, forward strand.
GCGAGGATCTCCTCCATCGTGGGTTCATGCTGCGGATTCGACATCGAATGGCTCCCCTGGCGCCGCCCCGGGCTCGGCGCCCAGCAAAGCTTACAAGAGTCTAAGACAGTGCCAGCCTGATAGCAAAGATTAGGTTAACTGTTTCAGCCGGGAACCCGGGGGCTCATCCCCGCCGGTACACGCCAATTTGTATCAGAAGATGAACCCTGTCGCCTTTTTGAAGCCCGCCAGCAACGGTACGTCGGCATCGAAGTCAGGACGCTGGCCGATCACCCCATGTTCCTTCAGGAACAGCTGGGCGCGGCCATGTGCTCGCTCCCACAGCACCGCCACCAGCCTTCCGCCCTCGGCCAACTGGGAAAGCAGGGTTTCGGGAGGCTGTTCGATGGCTCCGTTAACGAAAATCACGTCATAGGGAGCCTCGCCCGCAAATCCCTCGATCAGGGCACCCTGGGTCACGGTGATCCGGCCAATGGCCCCGGCCAGCGTCTCTGTGGCGATGCGCACTAGGTCAGCATCCTGTTCCAGCGCCACCACAGACCCGCCCAAGCGGCCCAAGACGGCGGAGGAATAGCCGGTGGCGCAACCTACATCCAGGATCTTGTCCTCGGCCTTTATCTCGGCCAGCTGCACCAGCTTGGCGAAACTGCGCGGATCCAGCAGGAAACGGCCCGGCGCCACCGGCACGGGAACATCGGCGTAGGCCAGCGCCCGGCTGGCGGCAGGGACAAAGCGCTCGCGTGCTACCGCATCCAGCGCCGCCAAAACTCGGGGATCGGTGACGTTGCTGGTACGGATCTGGGCTTCGATCATGTTGAAGCGCGCGCTGGCGGACATTAGCCGTCCCTGATGAAGAATCCGCCCGGCTTATAGGGCCGCCCCCGCCTCCTGACAACGCGCAAGGATGCCGCCCTTTTGCATCGCTCACCGGTCAACGTGCGCGGCACAGGTGCGTGAAACAGCCCCGGTTGTGGGGGGAGGCGCCTATCTGTTATAGCCGCCGACCGCTGCCGGTTCGCCGGCGGACGCAAAACGAGGCCACGTGGCGGAGTGGTGACGCAGCGGACTGCAAATCCGCGTACCCCGGTTCAATTCCGGGCGTGGCCTCCATCAACAATTTCAACAGCTTATAGCAATACGCTTGGTCGAGTCGCGCCCTGAAGCGCCCTTGCTTTGATGACACGATTAGGGTATTACCTTACGATGCCGACGCCGACCAAAATTACACTTGGCAAACGGGCGCCGCGAGGAACCGGCAAAGAGCCGATGATAACCGCGCGGTTTCCCCAAAGTCTGATCGATCAGGTAGAGGCATGGGCGAAACACCAGAAAACGAACCGGTCCGACGCCATCCGCCGTCTGGTGGAGGCCGGCTTGATAGGAAAGCGCTAAATGGCACCTGAATTCGTCGTAGGCATACACTTGGACAATCAGCATACCAGCGTCGCCGTTTCAGCCGACGATGCGCTGGTTGCCGCACAGGCCGTGAAGGACAAGAATCCTTCTGCGGCCATAACTTATGTACGCAAACAAAACAGGCGCGGCGATATCCGCCATCCCCACAACGAAACGGATTGAAGGGGGCCAGCCTCGGGCACATAACCGCCCACAAGGCGCGCCCGCCTGTCGCTCATCGTACTCCGGGATCCGCGCAAGGGCGCGCCGGACATTCCGCCGAAACGTAGGCCTCGATGAACTGCGGCCAAGTTCACCGCCACGGAAATAGTCCGGCCCCATATATGGACCCGGAAAAAGCGATCGGAATTAAAGCCAAAATCGCTGCGCTTCGCTATGAGACGGGTGGAATTTTGGCGAATTTGCTACAGAATTTCCTAAATCGGCTGTAATGCTCAATCGGTCCAAAAATGGGGAATCCAATGATCCGCACACTATCATTTTCCGTTGTCGGATGGCTTGCCGTATCGGCCGTTCCTGCCCTGTCTGCGGAAATCCTGATCCACGACGCCAAGTCCCAGCCTGAAAGTTTGAGCATCGCGGCCAACGGCGATCTCTATGTCGGCAGCGCCAGCTCGCCCTTCGTCTATAGGGTCAAAAAGGGTTCGACCAGCGTGGAGCAGTTCGTTGATGCCAGCGCCGAGGGCCCTGGCACGTTCTTCTTCGGCCAGCTCGTTGATAATGCGGCGAACACCCTGTGGACCTGCCAGCTCACGCCGGTCGCCGGCGTCACGCCTGTCCAGCGCCACACCGCGCTGCGCGGCTTCGATCTTGCCACCGGCAAGGAAAAGCTGCGCTGGAATCTGCCGGGTGACAACAGCACCTGCAACGACATCGCGATTGGCCCCGACAGGGCGCTCTACATCTCCGACACCGCCAATGCCCGGATATTCCGCATGGCGCCCGGCGCGACGTCGGCCGAGCTCTATCTCGAACATCGCAACTTGACGGGCATAGACGGCCTGACCTTCCTGAACGACACGCTCTATTTCAACAGTGTGTTCTTCAATACGCTCTGGCGCGTGCCGGTAGGTCCCGACGGCAAACCGGGTACGCCGATCCAGATCTGGATGGATGCGCCGGTCAAGGGCATCGACGGCATTCGTGCCGCAAACGGCAAGCTGTTCCAAGCCGAGAATGGTTCGGGCAAGGTTCACAGCCTGACACTGATGGAGGGCGACCGGGCCCATGTCACGGTGTTGAAGGACGGCCTGGACACCCCGACCGCGGTCGAGCCGGCGGGCGATGTGATCTGGATCGCCAATCGCGGTGCTGGCCAGGCCATCTCCATTCCCATGCCGCACTAAGGCTGGTGCCTGACCGCCGGCCGGGCGACCGGTAAGCCTGGGACGGAGGTCGGAACTTTTTTTGTGCGCGCTGGCTGATGGTTAAGCTGTTGTTAACCTTGGTTGGGCCATCATCCCCCCGTCTTCCTTGAAGACACCCCACCATTACCCAACGCCTTGGGGCCGGGTTCGCCCGGCCTCATTTTTTTGGGCGCCACCCCCATGGAATCGTTGGGAAATTTCGGGACGAATTTCCGCTGGCCATCACAATCAAGTCGCGCTAGATAGCGCGCCCTGTTCCTCGGTAGCTCAGTGGTAGAGCAATCGGCTGTTAACCGGTTGGCCGTAGGTTCGAATCCTACCCGGGGAGCCATTCTTTCCGCCTCTCGCGGGGATTTGCTCAATAAAATCTGACGTTTCTGGTTCGCTATTCATGCCGGGCCGCAGGACTTCCTTGGCTTGCCGCACACCACCAGACGCGGCCAATCAGCGCTACGATGGTGGCCGATTCGACCCATCGCGGGCCAGCGCTCCGCCAGGATAAAGCTATACAGCAGCGCGAAGAGCGTCTCGAACAATACAAGCTGGGCGGTCATGGTCAGCGGCAGAACTCGGCTGGCATAATTCCAGAAGGCGTTTCCGATCACAGAGGCGCCGAGTGCGACGCCGCAGCTGGTCAACAGGAATCAGATCCATTTTGGGATGAACTGTGCCGGGCCACGGGAATGCCGGTACGACCGGCACCAGCGCCTCCACCCCGCTCACCACCAACAGCAACGACCAATCGTGGGCGATCACATGCGGCACGCGGCGGATGCAGCGGGCATTGCCAACTGCGAAACCGCCCAGGATGCCCAACGCCCCAGCCGCGCACAAAAGTCCACGCAATTGGTCCTGCCAGGGTCCGGCTGCCGCGCCGCGGGCCAGCGCGGGAAATGAGATGAGCGCCACTCCGGCCACCGCCAGCAGCAATGATGGCATCAGCGGCGTAAGGGCGCCGCGTCTTCCTCCAGTGTACCGACGACGACGGTGATGACCACCGGCAGCCGGCCCACGATCAGCAAGGCAGGCGCGGCGCCCGCCCTCTGCACCGCGCCACGGAGATCTGGGCGGGCGAGAAATGGGGGTCAGGCGGGGCGCCAGAAACACAAGGCTCAGGGCGGCGGCCATCACCCCGCTTCCCACCCCCGGCACCAAACTGCGCCTCATCAAACCGTCCGAATGCTGGCGACTCCCGCCCCACAGCCTAGCCGCAAAATTCGGGCTTGAGCGTGCAGCCCCAACCGGCACAATGCGGCCATGCGGACCCGTCTGATAATCCTGGGGCTACTGGTCGCCGGAACGGCGCGGGCCGATATTCGGCATGAGGCCTGGCAGGTCCGCCACCAGCCCGATCGTTTCATGGACCGGGTGTTGATGGAAGCCTTCGCCGATGCCGACACGGGTCCGGCGCGGCTGTCGCTCTATTGCGATACCGAGAATGGCTTTCGGGTGATGCTGATGCCGCGCCAGGCGCTGATTCCCGAAGGCCCGACCCAACTCAGCTTCCGCATCGATGACGGCGCCCCGGTCATGCTCAGCGGCAACGCCTTTGGCGATGACACGACGGACGTGGTGACCGTCTATGACACGGCACGCATCCAGCCGGCGCTGGCGGCGGCACGGCATGTAACGATTCA
>DASTRG010000244.1:0-18416 GCA_035761325.1 Rhizomicrobium sp.
GGATACCCGTCGGACGCGCTTCGGGCGCGTTCCACAAGGCTCTCCAGATGTTCAAACCCCAGAAGCAGGGGGCTGCCAAAAAACGTCACTTTGTTCATCGCTTCAGCCCTCCTTTGAGCGGCTGCCTGACCAGGCCCCCTCCGGGCGACCGGTCCCGCCTGATATGGTGCCGCTTCGTTCCCATTCAAGACGGGTCTTCCGGGAGATTACAACTACAGGTAGTTTATGCAGGTCGTTCTCGACTTCGGCCGGCGGCTGGTGTTCCGGCGGCCCCTTCAGGTCATTTCCGCCACCCGTCCGGACGAAGTTCCCGCCGCGCTGGAGGCGCTCCAAGGGGCGCTTGCGGCCGGCCGCCACGTCGCCGGCTGGCTGGCCTATGAGCTTGGCTATGGGCTGGAGAGCAGGCTTGCCCGCCTGCTGCCGGCCACGGGTGGCCCGCTGCTGCGGCTGGGGGTCTTTGCGGGGCCGGCGGAGAGCGCCGATCCGCCGCGCGGCCGCGCCTGGTGCGGTCCGCTGCGGCCCGAATGGGACGCGGCGGCTTATGGCGTCCGCTTCCGGGCGGTGAAGGATTATATCGCCGCCGGCGACATCTATCAGGCCAATCTGAGCTTTCGGGCCGGCTTCGGGTTCGTGGGCGATCCCTTGGCGCTGTACGAGCGCCTGCGCGCCGAAAGTGGTGCGGCCTGGTGCGCCTATGCCGATGACGGTGAACGCCAGGTGGTCAGCCTGTCGCCGGAGCTGTTCTTCGAGGCGGCGCCGGACGGGCGGCTGACCGCACGGCCCATGAAGGGGACCATGGCGCGCGGACGGGACGATGCGGGCACGCGCGCCGCGCTGGCGGCCAGCGCGAAGAACCGCGCCGAAAACCTGATGATCGTGGACCTGATCCGCAACGATCTTGGCCGGGTGGCAGAGGTGGGCAGCGTGACGGCCGGCAGCCTGTTCGCGGTCGAGACCTATCCCACCCTGCATGCCATGGTCTCCACCGTCACCGCGCGCAAACGCGGCCCTTGCGGTCCCGCCGACATCCTGCGCGCGCTGTTTCCCTGCGGCTCGGTGACGGGTGCGCCCAAGATCCGCGCCATGGAAGTGCTGCGCGAACTGGAACAGAGCCCGCGCGGTGTCTATTGCGGGGCGCTGGGCCATTTCTCGCCCGACGGCGCGGCGCGGTTCAACGTGTCAATCCGTACACTGACGATCATGGGCGCGCGCGGCGAACTGGGTATCGGCGGCGGGCTTGTCCAGGATTCCGGCGAGGCCGACGAATACGCCGAATGCCTGCTCAAGGCCCGCTTCTTCGATGCCGCGCGCCGCCCGCTGAAGCTGATCGAGACCTTGAAATGGGATGGCAAACGGGATGGACGGGATGGCGGCTTTGTCCGGCTGGACGCCCATCTTGCGCGCATGGCGGCCTCCGCAAGCGTTTTCGGCTATGGCTTTGACGAGGCCAGGGCGCGCGCCGCGCTTGAGGCGGCGACGGAGGCCGGCTGCGAAGAGGCCTTGAGCGTGCGTCTGACGCTGGACGAAACCGGCCGCCATGCCGCCGCGGCCCGGCCGCTGGCGCCCAATCCGCCGCACTGGCGCTTTTCGGTGTCGGCGCAGCCGATCCAGAGCGGCGACGTGCTGCTGCGCCACAAAACCGACTGGCGGGACCTTTACGAGAACGAAGCGGCACGGCTGGGCACCGACGAAGTCGTGTTCTGCAACGAGCGCGGCGAAGTTTCGGAAGGTGCCCGCAGCAACGTCTTCGTCCGGCGCGATGGCGTATTGCTGACCCCGCCGCTGGCGTGCGGTTTGCTGCCGGGCGTGCTGCGCGCCGAACTTCTTTCACAGGGCAGGGCGCGCGAAGCGGTGCTGACGCCGCGCGACCTGGAAGGCGAAGTCTGGTTCGGCAATTCGTTGCGCGGGCTCATCAAAGGCGTCCCCGCCTGTCCACCGCGCGGGCAGGCCCGCTAGCGGACATCTTCCCACTCTTTGCCATGTGGGAAGAAAACCTGTGGGCGCTTCAGGCGTGCGCCGCCAGCGTGGCCATCTGCGCCACGCTCCGGGGCAGGATCCAGCCGTCCACCTCGGACATGCGGCCCGCCTGCACGTCGTCAAATGCCGCCTTCGCCAGGCTGCCCTTGCCGATGCGCGTGCGAAGCTCCTGCGCGGTCATCCGCGCATCGGCCATGTCGACGGCGTGCCTGCCCAGCAGCGCCGCCCGGTCGCGGTCGTCCAGCTGCGACAGGAGGTCGTCATAGGGCGTGGGGGCATAGCGCCGGAACAGGCCGGTGAAGCGCCACAGGCCCACCGCCGCCACGCCTGCCGCGACGGCGCCCGTGCCCGCGATGACGGCGCGCCGCCTCATGCCATCACCGTCTTGAGATGGTCGGCCAGCCGAAGCGTCAGCGCGATCAGGTTCATGGTCGGATTGGAGGCGCCATAGCTGGGAAAGATGCTGCTGCCGGCGACATAAAGATTGGGTACGCCATGCACCATGGCATTGGCATCGACGACGCCGCGGCGCGGATCGTCATGCATCCGGGTCGTGCCCAGGTGATGGTGGCCCCAGTCCATGTTCTTCATCCACTCCTCGCGGGTGGTGCAATTGATGCGCAGCATGCCGGCTTTCGAAGCCAGAAGCTGGCGTCCCAGTTCGGCCAGCGTGGTGCGGTAGCGGGCGAAGTCTTCATCGGAAATGGTGTTGGCCAGCTTGACCCGGGGCAGGCCCAGCGCGTCCGTTTCCAGCGACAGCCTTACCCGCCGCTCGGGATCGGGGATCAGCTCCAGCCCGCAGCCCAGCGACCAGGCGCGCGCGCCGGATGCATCCACGCCCAGCGCCGCGGCGGTGGTGGCGACCGCCGCCTTGCCGACATCGTCCAGCGTGACCGGCTGCTCCACCGTGGTCAGCGAGCCGCCGACGCGGGCCTGGCGGCGCCAGGCGTCGGACGGCGTGAAAGCGGCGCGCAGGATCGTGCCATGGCCCATGTCCCGGTTGTTGGCGTAGTAGGGCGCCAGCGTGCCCGAGAAAACCACCATGGTTGCGACGTCGCGCGGAATGGGATTATCGGCGAAATACCGGCCCACCAGGTCGGCCCGGTTGCCGATGCCAGGCTTCATCACATCGTTGGAGACCAGCAAAAGGCGGGCGTTCTCGATTCCGCCGCAGGCAAGCACCGTATAGCGCGGCCTGATGGTGAACTGCTTGCCGGCGCCTCCCGATGGGCCGAGCGTCGCAACATCCAGGTGATCGACACTGGCCGCATTCGGTGCGAGGCGGATGCCGGTGACGTTGGCGTTCAGCCACACCGTCAGGTTTGCCTGCGCGCGCAGGTCCTGCGCGTAGCGATGGCCGAATTGGGTCGGCAGGACGTCGCCGCGCATCTTGGAGAACTGGAACCAGGTCGTGTAGATGCCGCCCTTGCCGACTTGCAGCATCGGGCCATGGCTGGCGGCCAGCGCGTTGCCGCCCTGGTCATAGGTCCAGACGCCCGCTTCGACCAGAGACTGGGCGCGGGGGAAATAGGGCTCCAGCGCCGCGCGGCCGAACGGCCAGCCGGAGCTGGGTACCCAGTCACGCGCTTCGAAATCGCTTTCGTCCATGGGCCGGCACCAGCCGCCCCAATGGTTGGTGCCGCCGCCCAGATATCGCAGCCGGTCTCCGTCGAGCGGCTCATAGCCGGTCTGCTGTCCGGCGTACATTTTCTGCACGGCGGGATCGAAGTTCATCCCGCCCGATTCCAGCAAAAGAATCTTCAGCCGGGTATCGGCCAGCGCCATCGCCAGCGCGATGCCGGCCGGTCCGCCGCCAATGATCGCCAGGTCCGGCGTTTGTGCCGTGCCGGAAGGAAGTGTGCGGGCGTCGATGAATGCGCTCAACTGCGGCCGTTCCGTTGATCTGCGCTTCCTCTTGGCCCAAGAAGCCGGGAACCGCAAGCGCCGGCCCCGGCAGCTTCGCCGTCAGATGTCGTCCATGTGACCGACATTGAAGCCGCCATCCACCCCGATGGCCTGGCCGGTGATCCAGGCGGCATGGTCGGACAGCAGGAACAGCGCCATGTGGGCGACGTCCTCCGGTTCGCCCAGACGGCCCAGCGGGTGCAGCGCCGCCAGCCTGGCGCGCCGTTCGGGCGGCATGCTGGCCAGAAGCGGCGTATTGACGAAGCCGGGACACAGGCAGTTCACCCGGACCCTGTCACGCGCGTAGTCCAATGCCATGTTGAGGGTCAGCGACACGATCGCGCCCTTGCTGGCGCTGTAGGCGGCGCGGTTGCGCGTGCCGGTCGTCGCCACACCGGACGAGAGGTGCAGCACAGAGCCGCCCCGGGCCCGCATCAGCGGCAGCGCACATTTGCTGGCCAGGAATGCGCCGCGCACATTGACCGCCATGACCGCGTCATAGTCGGCCATCGCGGTCTCATCGACCTTGGCGCGGCGGGCGATGCCGGCGCTGGTGACCAGCCCGTCGATGCGCTCCAGGCCGGCGAAGGCGGCGGCCATCTGCGCCTCGTCGGCCACGTCGCAGGTGCGCGCGTGCGGGAAGGGACTCTGGGCGCGGTCGATGGCGACGATCCGGGCGCCCTCCGCCTCGGCGGCGCCGGCGATGGCCAGGCCCAGGCCGGACGCGGCCCCTGTCACGACGATGGTCTTGCCGGAAAAGCGCATGCCCCGTCTTTAGACGGGGCATGCCGAAGTTTCAACAATGGCGGCGGAAATCAGAATCCGCCCGAGACAACGATCTTCTCGCCGGTAAGCCAGCCGGCATCATTGCCCGCCAGGAAGACCGCGACGCTGGCGATGTCCCGCGGCTGGCCGATGCGGCCCAGGGGCGAGGAAGATTCCGTTTTTTTCTGGAAGTCGCTGCCGATGAATCCGGCGGCATGGGTGCCTTCGCTCTCGACCATTCCGGGGTTGATGGCATTGACCCGGATGTTGCGCGCGCCCAGCTCGGCGGCGAGTACCTGGGTCAGCGTGTCCACAGCGCCCTTGGTCCCGGCGTAAACCGCCGAGCCCGGAATGGCCTTGCGGCTGACGACCGAGGAGATGTTGATGACGCTGCCGCCATCCTTGCCGAACAGCGGCAGGGCCTCACGCGTCGCCTGGATGGTGCCCCAGACATTGACGCCGAACTGGTGGTGGAATTCATGCTCGGTCACCTGCTCCAGCGGCGCGAACTGGTAGACACCGGCATTGTTGACCAGCACGTCCAGCTTGCCGAAGGCTTTCCTGGTTTCGGCGAAGAGATGCTTGACGTCCGCTTCCTCGGCGACACTGGCCTTGACGGCAATGGCCTTGCCGCCGGCCTTGACGATTTCGGCCACCGTCCGGTCCGCACCCGCCTTGTCGCTGGCATAGTTGACCACCACGCTGGCGCCTTCCGCGCCGAATGCTTTTGCGATACCAGCCCCGATGCCCTTGGAGGCGCCGGTGACGACCGCGACTTTTCCGTTCAGTTTTCCGTTGCTCATGGCGCATGCCCTCATTTGTTCGACGTTTAGATGAGTATCGAACAAATGGGTTCAAGTGCGGCGGGCGCGAATTTCCAGGATTCGCGTTAAATCGTTGAAAGGCTTTTCAAATAGGCGTCCAGCACCGGCCGGTTCAGCGACAGGCGCATGAATTTCCCCTCCCGCGCCACGTCCACCAGGCCCGCATTGGCCAGTTCCTTGATGTGATGGGAGAGGGTGGCCGGGGTGACCTTTTGCGCCTCCTGCAAGGCACTGCACGAGGCCGCGCTGCCGTCGCAGGCGCCGATCTGGCGCAGGATATCCATCCGGCGCGGCTCGGCGAGGGCCTTGGCGATCATTTCCACCTGGCGGGCTGTGAGCTTGGCGGTGGGCATGGCGTGAAAATGGCCCGGACGGCGCGGGGAAACAAGTGGCCGCTGCCGGCCACGGCACGGGCCGCCGGGAAAACCGCTGCCGCTTCTCTCAATACCGGTAGCCGGCAAAACCCGCGACAAGCAGGAAGCGCACCTGGCCACGCGGGCCGGCGATCACAATTCGTGTTCCACTTCGCAGATTCCGGGCACATCGCCCCGGATGGCGATTTCCGCGTCCATGCTCGTGGGACTGAAGCCCGTGACCAGGACGTCGACCGCGTGACCGTCTTCCAGCAACAGGACGGCATTACCGGCCATCAAGGCGGCGTTGCCCAGTTCCAGGTCCGGGATTCGAATGAATCCATGCGCCTGCTTGAGGCTGCCGGCGCTGGTGGCTGTGATGTCGTAATCGACGCCATCACAACATCTGCTGTGTACCATAAGCGCCCCGGTTCCCTTGAGCGTTCCAAGCCGCATGATTTACGTCCCGCAACGCGGCCCGGCGGCCGCGACGTGCTTTCGGCAGGCAATGTCGCCGCGGCACGGGGATGGGATTGACATTGCGTTCTCCGTTTTTGGGGGAAGCATGGGCAGCGGTCTGGCTGCCTCTGATGCGGGCCATGCGTGCGGTCAGGCCCGAAATGACGACAGTTCATGATGCACGAATGCGCGTCATTTGTCATCCATTGTGCCATGGCAAGGATCGCCGATTTCCCGGCTTTCCGGGAATATATCGACGCGACCATTGCAATGCGGCGGCCAAGGACATACACACATCGCACGTGGTTCTTGCGTCCCTGTCAGACGAAGCGCTTCTGTCTTCTGTCTCGCCCCAGCGCGCCGGACGAACCGGAAAACTTCCCTTCCAGCTATTCCTGGCCACGGCCGCCAACGCATGTCGCGCGGGCGCAACCCCCATGGTTCAAAGGAAATCAAATGACCATCGGTACCGTGAAGTTCTTCAACGCCTCCAAAGGTTTTGGCTTTATCTCGCCCGAGGGCGGCGGCAAGGACGTGTTCGTGCATGTCTCGGCCGTTGAAGCCGCCGGCATGCGCACGCTCAGCGAAGGCCAGAAAGTCAATTTTGACATCCAGCCAGATGCCCGTGGTTCGAAAGCGTCCAATCTTTCGGCCGCGTGACAATGGCGCCGGCGGCGTTCCGCGAGGCTCGCCGCCAGTTTCATTACGAAAGGGATTGTGCATGAAGGAGTTTCTCCCCACGTCCCGTAGCGCGCCGAGGCGCGATTCCGGCCAGCGTGCAGGCGACATATTCACGGCATCGGATACACGCGCGCAGCAATTGAAGAAGCAGATGGCGGCCGCCAGTGCCGCAGCGGATGCAAACACGGCGCGATTGCGGGCCCTGCGCCTGGAAAAAGAGCGCCAGGACGCCGAAGCCGGCGATCCCGGCGCGACCGAAGCAAAAAAGACCAGGAAGAAATCCGCCCGCCGGGTGGTGGATTGACCATGATCATTCATACCGCCGACGAGATTGAAATCTTTGTTTCACGGTGGGCGAGCGAGCACGTCAAGACCCGCCCCGGCCCGATCAACCTGCTTCTGGAAGTGGACCGGCTGGCTTCGCAACTCACCGGGGATGCGCGCGCCAGCGGAATTAGCGGAGGGGATATCTTCCGCATCATGGGCGACATCGACGTCTACCTGACCGAAAAGTTCGAGCAGGCGTCGATCGGACAGGACTGACAATCGTCCGGGGGCGGCCCACGCCTTGCGGCGGCCTGGCGGAACAAACCAACTTGGCGCGCGTTTTGTGTGCGAATGCCCCAAGGATGAACCCGCATGCCAAGCAAGAAGAGCCCGGACGCAATAGCCTTGCTGAAAGCCGACCATCGCAAAGTCGAGGAGATGTTCGAAAAGTACGAAAGCGCGCGCAGCCGCAAGGCTGAAATCGCGCACCAGATCTGTCTGGAGCTCAGTATCCACACGCTCCTCGAAGAGGAAATCTTCTACCCCGCCTGCCGGGAGGCCGGCGTGGAGAGCGACATGATGGACGAGGCCAATGTCGAGCATGACGGGGCCAAGACCCTGATTGCCGAACTGGAGGCCGGCTCGCCCGAGGACGAATATTACGACGCAAAGGTGAAGGTGCTCTCCGAGGAGATCAAGCATCACGTCAAGGAAGAGGAAAAGCCGGGCGGCATTTTCACGCAAGCGCGGAAGGCCGGTATGGATCTGGATGCCCTGGGCGAGCGTCTCGCCGCCCGCAAGAAGGAATTGATGGGCCGTTTCGAAAAACGCCTGCCCGCGCCCCGGACCCGTACAATGAAGGCGCCTCCACTCGCCCAGCAATCCGCCTGACCGGGGGCGCTATCTGGAGCGGCGGCCGCTCCTGTCGCTGAGTTCCGTGGCGGGGCTGGCAAGGGCGATATGACTGTGCGGGATATACCAGACGCCTTTGGCGTCCACGCATGCTATGCCGGGATAGCGCCGCTGGACCTGGTCCGCGCGCAGCTCAAATCGGCGGCATGAAGGCGCGGTGTCGCTGTCCAGTTTCGCATCCTTGAGGGAAAGGGGCGGGAAAGCGCGAATCTCGAAATGCTGGGGCACGCCGGTGCTCGACCAGCTGATGGGTTGATCCGATGCAGGGTCTTCCAGCGCATGCGTTATGGCCCAGTCGAGGCCGACGCGGGCTTCGGTGGGCCAGCCGGCGGTCGAGGGGCGCGCCGCTACCAGAAACGGATCTCCGCTCGTCTGTTGCAGCGGCACCGCGCGGTCGGCAGCCACGGTCATGACCGAACCGTCGCTGTAGATCAGTATGTCGCCGCGCCCGAACTTCAGGGTGGATTCTTTCGGGGCGTCGTTCTGCAGGGCCGACAATTTTTCCACAATGGCGGCGGTGAGAATCCCGTCTTCCGGCAATCTTCGGTCTTTCTGGAATGCCAAAACCGCGCGGCGTGTTGCCGGTCCGAAAATGCCGTCGGGCTTGCCGGCAGGATATCCCAGGCTGTCAAGAATGCGCTGTGCCGTGGCGATCGCGCGCGGATCGGTTACCGGATTTGGTTCGCGCGCCACGGGAGGCGCGGGTTGAGGCGAGACGGCCGGCGGCGCCGGCGGCGCGGCCACCGGCGCGCTCACGGGGGCATGGGTGCAGCACATCAGGCCCAAAGCGAGCGCCATCGTCCCGGGTTGCCTGAAGCGGAGACGGTGCGGGAACAGGCAGGTCATGCCGCCACCGTGACTTTGACAAGCCGGTCCGCCGGCAGGACGAAGCTGACCTTGGTGCCTTTGCCAAACACGCTCGAAATGGTCAGGACCGCGCCATGAAGCTCGACGACCCGGCGGACAAAGGCCAAGCCCAGGCCCGCGCCTTCGTAACCGCGCGCGAGTGTTGAATCGAACTGGGAAAACAGTTCCGACATTCGTGCTTCGACACCTGGCGGCATGCCGACGCCGTTATCACTCACTTCGACGGCGAGTCCCGCATCGTCGGGCTTTATTTCAACCTGCGCCCAGCCGCCTCGCGCGGTGAACTTGACGGCGTTCGAGAGCAGGTTGGTCAACGCCTTCCCCAGGCGCCTGCCGTCACCGCGCACGAGTGGAAGGTTTTCGGGGACTATCCGCCTGAGCGATATCCCGGCCCTGTCGGCCGCCGGGCCGATGTTTTCCAGCACGGCATCGATCACTTCGCCAAGACAGACAAAATCGTCGGGCGCGGCGGTTTCGGCATCGATCTGGGTAATGTCGAGAATATCGTTGACCATGCTCAGCAACCGGTGGCCGCTGTCGTGTATTTCCCCCACATAGTCGCTCGATTGGCCCTCGCTCACGGCGCCGGACCTGAGCAGTCCGGAAAAGCCGATTATTGCGTTCAGCGGCGTGCGCAGCTCGTGGCTCATGGTTGACAGAAACACCGACTTGGATCGATTGGCGGCCTCGGCCTTTTCCCTGGCCGCGCGCGCCTCCGCCTCCGAAATGCGGCGCTGCTCGATTTCCTTCTTCAAAACTGCGTTGAGATCCTGCAGTTCGGCGGTCCGCTCCACCACGGCACGCTCGACGGTCCGTTTGCGCGATATCGTGGACAGCATGCTTTGGACGAGCAGCGCGGTGAGCGCCAGCAGCAGAAGGGCCGCGCCCAGGGGCAGGTAAAACAGCGTCACGGCGTCCTCATGTTCGGCCGAGCGCAGGAGCAGGTGAAACCGTTGCCCGGCTATATCGAACGGCACGTCACGGCTGAACACCGAGGCGCCGACCCAGCGTTTGACATCGATCGTGGCGGCACCGTGGCCGGGCGTGAACACCTTGGGATCGGCCGCATCTGCGTATGCGATTGCCGCCTCAAGGGACATTGTGTGGGATACGATCGCGTCTTGAACAATCCGGCTGAGTTGCAGCACCCCCAGCACATAGCCCTGGGGATTGCGGTCCGTGCCTTCCCCGGAAGCTCCCGCGCGCGCCAACAGGGGAAAGGCGACAAGAACGGTCGGCGCGCCGGCGGCCTCGACAAGCGCATGCGATACGGGCGGGGATGCCGCCACCTTCCCCGTCTGCTGCGCGACGCGGAACAGGCGTGCATAGGTCGGGACGATCGACAGATCGAGACCCGCCACGCTGCCGTTGCCGTCAAATGGCTGAATATAGGTCACCGGCAGGTACATCGGTCTTGTGCCGGCGTTGATCAAATCGCCGTTGGCCGTGGTCTCCCGGATATGAAGCCCATAGAGCCCGTCGCGCTGAAGTTTGGCCTCGAACGACTTGCGGTCCCGTTGTTCGACGCGCGGAATCCACAGCACGGCCTTGAAGCCGGAATTCTGCGGCAGGATCTGGTGGGCGAACGCGGAAAACTCCCAGCGGTCCACGGTCCGGGATGCCGACACAAACGCATGCATCGCGGCGAGCGAAGCAACTTGCCGCTCCACGTCATTCTTGAAGCTTGTCCCATAGAACGTCGTGTCGCGCTGGAAACGCTGCCGGTCGATGCTCTTGTAATGCGCCCTGACCGCGAAAAAAGCCGAAGCCGACAGCACAACACCCACAAGCAGCACAATGGTGACCGGCAGAAAATCCGCTTGCGCCGTCCTTGGTCCTTTTTTCGGGTAACGCATGATGTGGCCGCTCGGTGGGAGCAGCAGCCCGCCAGCTGCCGAATCCGGCCGGCAGTAAACCAATTTGAGACTAAGAGCCGGTTAAGTCGGTCCTGCGTGCATCCGCGGGAAAGTTCCATGAAGGTTCCCGCGTCATATGGCGCCGGTACTGCGGGAGCGCCGATGGCAGTCACGAAGCGCCGGAAGTCGCGGCAATTTTTTACCGTTCCTTCACCGTGAGCCTTGAGAGCCGGCCGCCGGGAGCCGGCAACGGCCCGCCGTCAGTTTCGACGCGCCATGCTGAAGCTGATGCGATCGTCCATCCAGCGGGCTGAAATGGCCGCCGCAACCGATACCACCGCGCCGAACAACAATGCGAAGGCGGTCCATAGCGAGATGATACTGGCGGCCTTGCGGGCGTTGTCGGCTGCGGCGCGCATTTCGGCCTCGGTGTTTTGCACACGAATCGTCCCCGCTTCCAGGGAAATGCCGGCGTCCTGCGAAACCAGATGCGCGATACGATCCCTGTCCCGAGGGCTCAGCGCCCCAAGGTTCCGGGCCAGAATGCGCCCGACCTCGGCCTTGTCGGCGGTCACCTGGGCCGAATAGGGCGCGGGCCTGAACATCTCGTCCACCCAATAGGACTGCGCGGCGGCATCACCGTCATTGTCGCCGGCCGCGCCCGCGCCGATGGCGGACCCGACCATGGTGGACGAGGCACCGATCAGGAAAAGGCTTGCGACCACGGCGACTGCCCACATGGCGAAGCCGTGGGCCGCGGCACGAAACTCCTCTTCCCTGGAGGTTTCCACTTCGGGGCCTATCAGCCGTCCCACCAGGTAGCCGCCGACTGCAAAGCCGAAGGCTTCGGCGGCGAAAAAATAGATCGCCCCAAGCGTCAGGAATGTCGTTGCACCCTTGGCGGTGGCCGGAACGGTCAGGAAAGCCAGGCCCACTCCGGCCCCGAGCGTCAACAGAAAGAAGGTCGTCGCGGTCGCTGCGACGGCGCCGGCGATGGCAATGCCCCAACTGAAGCGGTTCTCCTGTTCTGCAACAATGGCGGTGGTGTCTTCGCTCAAAAACGTTGCGGTAGCCATCTGCATGTCCCCTGGTTGGCCGGTATCGGCTACGGGAAAACACGCCAGGGTCAGAGCAGGTTCCCTGCACGGCGCAATGATATGCAACGGTCGAAGGAACTGCGCGTTCTAGCTGGCAACCCATCGGGGGACCGATATGCGATCCGGATGCCTTTGGCTGCTCGGCGTGCCGATACCCATCATTATCCTGCTTTGGCTGCTCACCGGCCACGCTTAGGATTTTGCCGGCACTGATCGCGCTTGCAATTGCCTTCAGCAGCAGCCGCCGGATTGGCCCGCCGCCCGAGGCGATCAGGGATCGCCGTGCCTTCAATTTTCCGATTTGATTTTTGAAGTATTTGGTGGAGCCAAGCGGGATCGAACCGCTGACCTCCTGCATGCCATGCAGGCGCTCTCCCAGCTGAGCTATGGCCCCGAACCAGTGGGACCGGTCTGGTAGCCGATCCCCATACGTCCCGCAACGGGCGGGATCAAAAAACCGTCAGCCTTCGTCCTTGGTGATGTCCGCGTCGATGATGCCGGTCACGTCGTCGTCTTCCTCGTCCTCGACCGCGCCCAGAAGATCGTCGTCTTCCTCGTCTTCGTCGCCCTCGACTTCGATGTCCTCGATCTCCTCGGGCTCGTCGGCGTCGCGCACGCTCATGCCGGAATCGCGCTCGGCTTCCTCTTCCTCGGCTTCCTCGTCCTCATCCTCGCCGGTGGCGGAGACCTTGAGCGGGGCTTCCTCCACCGTCTCCTCTTCTTCCTCGTCGGACTCCGCGGACTCGTCTTCTTCCTCGTCTTCGTCCTCGTCGTCGTCCTCGGTATCCTGCGCCTGGATCACCCCGGCGCCCGCCGGTTCGGCCGCGCGGCTGCGGCGCTGCTTGAACAGCGTCTCCGGCTCGAAGCTGAAACCGCATTTGGGGCACTCGATCGGCCGCTTGGCCAGGTCGTAGAACCTGACATTGCAGCTGGGACAGGCCCGTTTGGTTCCAAGATCTGCCTTGACCAAGATGTGCATCCCGTGAAGAAGAGGATTTCGGAGGGGCGCGTTTGCCACGGGTTGCCCCGCCTGTAAAGGTCTTTCCTTCACGCCGTCCCGCAGCGCTTCTGTCTTATATTCCGGCAATTCCATGAGCCACGCCCCGTCCTCAGAAACTGCCCGCCCGCTCGGGGCCCGCAAAAGCCCCCCGCTGACGGGGGTGGCCGAGGTTCCGGGCGACAAGTCCATTTCTCAGCGGGCGCTGATCCTGGGCGCCCTGGCCGAGGGAGAAACCCGGATTACCGGGCTTCTGGAATCCGGTGATGTCCATTCCACCGCCGGGGCCCTGCGCGGGCTGGGCGCCAGCCTGACCCAGGATGGGCCGGGCCGCTGGCGGGTGGTCGGTACCGGCGTGGGCGGCTGGAAAAGCCCGGCCCAGCCCCTGGACTTCGGCAATTCCGGCACCGGCTCGCGGCTGGTGATGGGGGCGATGGCCACGACTGCCATCACGGCGGTGTTCACCGGCGATGCCAGCCTGCGCTCCCGCCCCATGGCCCGGGTGGTCGAGCCGCTCAAGGTTTTCGGCGTCACTTATGAAGGGCAGGGACCAAAGGCGCTGATGCCGCTGACCCTTTACGGCGCCGCCGGCGCGCGCGGGGTCGAGACCCATGTGAAGACCGCCTCGGCGCAGGTGAAGTCGGCGCTGCTGCTGGCGGCGTTGAATGCGCAGGGGCCCACCCGCATTCGCCAAGATGTGCTGACCCGCGACCATAGCGAGAAGATGCTCAAGGCGTTCGGCGCCGACATCACCGTCACTTCGCTCAGCGAAGGCGGCGAAGTCATCACCGTGCACGGCCCGGCGCGCCTGACCGGCTGCGCGGTGGAAGTACCGCGCGATCCGTCGTCGGCCGCCTTTCCGCTGGTGGCGGCGCTGATCGTGCCCGGTTCGCGGGTCGAATTGCCGGCGATCCTGCTCAATCCCCGCCGCACCGGCCTGATCGAGACCCTGCTCGAGATGGGCGCGGACATCCGCATCCGGAACCGGCGCACCAGCGGCGGCGAGGAGATCGGCGACCTGATCGTCCACCACAGCAGGCTGAAGGGCGTCACCGTGCCCGCCTCGCGCAGCGCCTCCATGATCGACGAATATCCCGTGCTGGCGGTGGCGGCGTCCTTTGCGGTGGGCGAGACGCGGATGCTGGGGCTGGAGGAATTGCGGGTGAAGGAAAGCGACCGGCTGGCGGCCGTCGCCGCCGGCCTGGCCGCCAATGGCGTGCCCCACACCATCGAGAATGACGACCTGATCGTCCATGGCCTGGGGCCCGATGGCGTGCCGGGCGGCGGCATGGTTGCCACCCATATGGACCACCGCATCGCCATGAGCTTCCTGACCATGGGGCTGGCGTCGCGCCAGCCGGTGGCGGTGGATGACGTGACCATGATCGCCACGTCATTTCCCGAATATATGGACCTGATGAAGGGCCTGGGCGCGGAGTTTACGGAGCGCCCCGCCAAAGAAGCCGGCACGGTGTCGGCATGAGCATCGTCATCGCCGTAGACGGCACCGCGGCAAGCGGCAAGGGTACCCTGGCCAGGAAGCTGGCGGCCCATTACGGCTTTGCCCACCTGGACAGTGGCGCCCTCTACCGGCTGACGGCGCTGGCGGTGCTGGCAAGCGGAGGCGATCCCGCCAACGAAGCCGATGCGCTGAAGGGCGCCCGCTCGATAGACCTGTCCATGATGGGTGATCCGGCCATCCGCACCGACGTGGTGGGCCAGGCCGCCAGCAAGGTGGCGGCCATAGGCGCGGTGCGCGCCGCACTGCTCGATTTCCAGCGGGATTTTCTGGCCCACCCGCCCGGCGGCAGCCTTGGCGCGGTGATGGACGGGCGCGACATCGGCACGGTGATCGCGCCCGGCGCCACCGCCAAGCTCTATGTCGATGCCCGCCCGGAGCTGCGGGCCCATCGCCGCCGGCTGGAACTCTGCGCCATGGGCATCGACCGCGAAGAGGCGGACCTGCTGCGGGAATTGCTGGCGCGTGACGCCGCCGACAAGGCCCGGCCGATCTCTCCCCTGAAGCAGGCTCCCGACGCCGCCTTGCTCGATACCTCCGATTTGGGTATAGAGCCGGCGTTCGCGGAAGCCCTCCGCCTGGTCGACCCCAAGGTCCGGCCGCTTCTGGGGGGCGGCTCCAAGGATCGCCACAGGGGCTGAAGGAGGCCCGGCGGCCTTTTCGGGCATCCGCTTACCGACCCAAACCAACCCCGCCCGGGCGCGCTTTCGCGTTTTCCGGGAAGACCGCGGCCCAAACGGCCGTTGGCATGATGATTTTTCAGGAACTTTTCATGGCTCGTGCCGCAACCCTCGCCAAGACAGAATCCTCCATCGCCGCTCCCTCCCGCGAAGATTTCGCGGCCATGCTGGAGCAGTCCTTCGAGACCCAGAGCCCCCAGGAAGGTTCGGTCATCAAGGGCACCATCGTTTCCATCGAAAACGATTTCGCCGTCGTCGATGTCGGCCTGAAGACCGAGGGCCGCATTTCCCTCAAGGAATTCGCGATGCCGGGCGTGCCCGCCGACATCAAGGTGGGCGACACCGTCGAGGTCTATCTGGAGCGGGTCGAGAACGCGCTGGGCGAAGCGGTGCTTTCGCGCGACAAGGCTCGCCGCGAGGAAAGCTGGATCAAGCTGGAAAAGGCCTTCAACGACCAGGCCCGCGTCACCGGCGTGATCTTCGGCCGCGTCAAGGGCGGCTTTACTGTCGACCTGGACGGCGCCGTAGCCTTCCTGCCCGGCTCGCAGGTTGACGTGCGGCCGATGCGCGACGTCGGCCCGCTGATGAACCAGCCGCAGCTGTTCCAGATCCTGAAGATGGACCGCCGCCGCGGCAACATCGTGGTCAGCCGCCGCGCCGTGCTGGAAGAACGCCGTGCCGAGGAGCGGACCTCGCTCGTCGCCAGCCTGCAGGAAAAGCAGGTGGTCGAGGGCGTGGTGAAGAATATCACCGACTATGGCGCCTTCGTGGATCTGGGCGGCGTGGACGGCCTGCTGCATGTCACCGACATTGCCTGGCGGCGCGTCTCGCACCCGACCGAGGTGTTGCAGGTCGGCCAGACCGTCACCGTGCAGATCATCAAGATCAACCATGAGACCCAGCGCATCAGCCTGGGCATGAAGCAGCTGCAGACCGATCCCTGGGAAGGCGTCGCCGCCAAATATCCGGTGGGCGTGCAGTTCAAGGGCAAGGTCACCAACGTCACCGACTATGGCGCCTTCGTGGAGCTGGAGCCGGGCGTCGAGGGCCTGGTTCATGTGTCCGAGATGTCCTGGGTCAAGAAGAACATGGCCCCCTCCAAGCTGGTCACGCCCGGCACGGAAGTGGATGTGCAGGTGCTGGAGGTCGACTCCAACAAGCGCCGCATCAGCCTGGGCCTGAAGCAGACCCAGGAAAACCCCTGGAGCGCCTTTACCGCCAACCATCCGGTCGGCAGCACCATCGAGGGCGAGATCAAGTCGATCACCGAATTCGGCCTGTTCATCGGCGTGGATGCGGAGATCGACGGCATGGTCCACCTGTCCGACCTCAGCTGGTCCAAGTCGGGCGAGGAAGCCATCAAGGACTATCAGAAGGGCCAGGTGGTCAAGGCCAAGGTGCTGGACATCGATGTCGAGAAGGAGCGCGTCTCGCTGGGCATCAAGCAGCTCGAATCCGACCCGATCGAGAAGGCCGGCGCCGGCGGCAGCCCGCTGCGCAAGGGCCAGGTGGTCACCGGCACGGTCACCGAGGTCAATGACGGCGGCATCGAGGTGGAACTGGAAGGCGGCGTGCGCTCCTTCATCCGCCGCGCCGACCTGGCCCGCGACCGCAACGACCAGCGGCCCGAACGCTTTGGCAAGGGCGAAAAAGTCGATGCCATGGTCACCACCATCGACAAGAACAGCCGCAAGGTTTCGCTGTCCATCAAGGCCCGCGAAGTGGCCGAGGAGAAGGAAGCCGTCGAGCAGTACGGCTCCTCCGACAGCGGCGCCAGCCTGGGCGACATTCTGGGTGCGGCCCTGAAGCGGAAGACCAAGAAGGACGAATAGTCCGGCCCGCTCATCGCGAAGCAATCAAGGCGCGAGGGTTCATGCCCCCCGCGCCTTTTTTGTCGCCTTCGCGCATCCTGCGCGCGCGAACCGCTCACAGCTTTTTCGAGAATCGGATTAGATCGCCATCGTCACTATCTCTTGAGGAGTTGAAGTCATGGCTATGAAGAAGGCGGCTGCGGCCCCTGACATGCTTGCGCCCGCCATCCCGGCACTGGCGCCGGCGCCGGTGAAGAAGGCGAAGAAGAAGCGGAAGGCCAAAAAGGCGGCCAAGGCCGCCCCGAAGGCCAAGAAGCCCGCCAAGAAGGCCGCCAAGAAGGCCGCAAAAAAGCCGGCCCGCAAGGCGGCGAAGAAGGCAGCGAAGAAGCCCGCCCGCAAGGCCAAGAAGGCCCGGAAGGCGAAGCGGAAATAGATCGGCGAATGCCGGATTTCAAAGGGCGCGTCCATTCACGGGCGCGCCCTTTTTCCTTTTGCGGGACTGGGCCTAGACTGCCCGTGCCCCGGCCGGAAAAAACAAGGGCGAGGAAACACGGGGCCAGGAAAGAGGGGAAACATCCATGCATTACGGGAAAACTTGCGCGGCCATGGGGGCCTTGCTGATGACGGGCCTGCCGGCTGTGGGGCAGACGCCGCTTCATTCCACGCCTACTGATGCGGTTGTCTTCCAGCCGGCCGCCGAGGTCGAGGCGATGACCCGGATCACGGAGGGCAAGACCACGGCCTCGAAGATCGTGGTCGACCACGAAAACTATTTTATCGAATACGTCACCCGGGCCATCAACACCCAGGCCGAGGCGCATGGCCACTGGTACGACTATGTCCACGTGCTGGCGGGCGAGGGCACCGTCACCTATGGCGGGACCCAGGAGGGCGGCCGCGACACCGGCGACCTCGAGGTGCGGGGCGGTACGCTGGTGGGCTCCAAGACCCAGCTTCTGCATGCGGGCGACCGCATCGTGCTGCCGCCCGGCGTGCCGCACCTGTTCACCGGTACGCCCGGCCACACGCTTACCTACCTGATCTTCAAGCAGCGGCGGTAACCCGCTGATGGATCGCGGGCGCTGGCTGACCCGGCCGGTCGCAGCTTTGACTGTATTGTCGATGACATTTCGGGCGGCCCCTGGACATGGACATCCGATCAAGCGCTGCTGGCAATATTGGCGTCGGGATTGCTCGTTTCCATCGGACTGTGGCTGCGCGTCTGGCTTCAGGGCGGCAATGCGCTGGTGAACCTGTATCGATACTGAGGTCAGCAGGGTTCGCCACCGACGGTGTCATTTTCTGAACCCCCCGCCGCTCGCCCGGCCTCGCGGCGTTCGTCGCTCGAAACGGTCCGCAGGACCGTTCCGTCAGCCTTCGGCACACGCGGACGCCAGAGCAGGTTCACCGCCAGTCCGGCCATGATCAGCGCCGTGGCGCCCAGCT
>DASTRG010000245.1:0-17143 GCA_035761325.1 Rhizomicrobium sp.
GATAATCGCGTCCGGACGGGCGGCGACGGCATCTTCCGGCCTGATCTCAGGGTCGGGATTGGCCAATGCCAGGATCAGCGGTTTGCCCGCCATTTGGCCCAGCCATTGGGGCTTGAGCACCTTGGGCGCGGACAGGCCAAGGAACACGTCGGCACCGACCAGCACGTCCTGCAGGGTTCGTGCGTCGGTCTTGCGCGCGTAGCGGGCCATGTTGGGCGCCATTTCATCGCCTCGGCCCTGATAAACTACGCCCTTGATGTCGGTCAGTGTCACACTGTCGGCCGGAAGCCCCATTGCCACCAGGAGATCGACACAGGCCAGCGCCGCGGCACCCGCCCCGCTGGTCACCAATTTGATCCCTTCCAGTGCCTTGCCCTGCAGCAGAAGACCGTTGCGGATAGCAGCGGCGCAAACAATGGCGGTGCCGTGCTGGTCGTCATGGAAGACCGGAATGTTCATCCGCTCGCGCAGGCGCTTTTCGATGACGAAGCATTCCGGCGCTTTGATATCTTCCAGGTTGACGCCGCCGAAGGTCGGCTCCAGCGCCGCCACCACTTCCACAAATCGGTCGATGTCTGTCTCAGCCACTTCCAGGTCGAAGACGTCGATGCCGGCAAATTTCTTGAACAGGACGGCCTTGCCCTCCATTACCGGTTTGGAGGCAAGCGGCCCGATGTTACCGAGCCCCAGAACGGCGGTACCATTGGTGATGACCGCCACCAGATTGCCGCGGGCCGTATATTCGCGAGCCGCTGCCGGGTCCTTGACGATCTCCTCGCAGGCGGCAGCCACGCCCGGCGAATAGGCCAGCGCCAGGTCCCGCTGATTCGCCATGCGTTTGGTCGCTTCCACCGACAATTTGCCGGGGCGCGGAAGCCTGTGATAGGCCAGCGCACTTTTGCGAAAATTCTCGTCCATACCCTAACGCCCAATGACGCGGCTGCTATTGACAGGCTCCATGGCGTAAAATCAATCCTTTATGCCTGTTTTCGGCGGCTTTTCCGGGGATTCCGGGGAAACCACACCGCCGGCCCGGACGTTGAGAATGAGTCCCGCGAGGCGAGGGCCTGCCCTGCCAGAATTTCATTCAGGGGCGGGGATTTGGGGGCTAATTTGGCCAAGGCCGCCTTGCGGTCGCCGGGCCCGAAGGCCGGAATTCAAATAAGGGGATTCTCATGCAGATTGGCATAGTGGGACTTGGGCGGATGGGCGCCAATATCGGGCGCCGCCTGATGCGTGCCGGCCATGAGGTGGTCGGGTTCGACGCCTCGCCCAAGGCTGTGGCTGCGCTGGAGGGGGCAACCGGGGCGGCTTCACTGGAGGACGTTGTGACCAAGCTGGCCGTCCCTCGCGCCATTTGGATCATGCTGCCGGCCGGCAAAATTACCGAGGACACCATCGACCGGCTCGGCAGGCTTCTGTCGAAGGGCGATATCGTTATCGATGGCGGGAATACCTTTTTCAAGGACGATATCCGCCGCGCCGCTCTCCTGAAGAAGAAAGGCATTTCCTATGTCGACGCGGGTACGTCGGGCGGGGTCTGGGGGCTGGAGCGCGGCTACTGCATGATGATCGGCGGCGAAAAAGCCGTCGTCGATCATCTCGATCCCATTTTCAAGGCGTTGGCTCCGGGGGCAGGGAGCATCCCCAAAACGCCCAACCGCGAAACCTCTGATCCACGCGTGATCGAGGGCTACATGCATGCCGGACCTCCGGGCGCCGGCCACTTTGTCAAGATGGTTCATAATGGCATCGAATACGGCCTGATGCAGGCTTATGCGGAAGGCTTCGACATCCTTCAGGGCCGCGCCAGCGACAAGCTGCCGGAAGAAGAACGCTTCGACATCAATCTTGCCGATGTCGCCGAGGTGTGGCGTCGCGGCAGTGTCGTGGCCTCCTGGCTTCTGGACTTGACCGCCATCGCGCTGGCGAAGTCGCCGAAGCTGGATGAATTCAGTGGAAAGGTGGACGATTCCGGTGAAGGCCGCTGGACCGTCAATGCCGCGGTGGATGAGGCGGTCGCGGCCCCGGTCATCACCGCTGCTCTGTTCGCCCGTTTCCGTTCGCGCATCGCCAACAGCTTCGGGGAAAAATTGCTCTCTGCCATGCGCAAGGAATTTGGCGGTCACGTGGAAACGCGGGGCGTCGAAAAGTGAGCTCTTCGCACAAGTCACCGCCCCCGCCCTGCGCTATCGTTATTTTCGGTGCCAATGGCGACCTGACAAGGCGCCTGATCGTGCCGGCGCTGTACAACCTCGCACGAACCGGCCTTTTGCCGCCGCGTTTTGCCTTGATAGGCGTGGACCACAACGATCGCTCCACTGACGAATGGCGTGGCAAGATCAAGGAGTTCCTTGAAGAGCAGGTGGGCAAGAGTAGTGAAGGCGCGCTGAAGGCGATCGACGATCGCTACTGGTCGCCCATCGCCGACGCGATGAGTTTCCTGAAAGGCGATTTTACCGATGACGGCGCCTTCGTCGCGTTGAAGCAGCGACTGGCCGATTGCGACAAGGCCAATAATCTCGGCGGGAACGTGCTGTTCTACCTGGCTACCGCCGACCGCTTCTTTGCGACCATTGCCCAGAAGCTGGGCGAGGCGGGCCTGGTCGATACCAGGGAATGCAACGGCTTTCGCCGCTTGATTGTGGAAAAGCCCTTTGGCCAGGACCTGGAATCGGCCAAGGCGCTGAATACCTGCCTGCTGAAATATCTGCGCGAGGACCAGATCTATCGCATCGATCATTTCCTTGGGAAGGAAACCGTACAAAACATCCTCGCGCTGCGTTTCGCCAATGGCCTGTTTGAGCCCATCTGGAACCGCGATCGAATCGATCATGTTCAGATTACCGTGGCCGAAAGTATCGGTGTGGGAACGCGCGGAAAATTCTACGAGGCGACCGGCGCCTTGCGCGACATGGTGCCCAACCATTTGTTCCAGCTTGTGGCGATGACGGCAATGGAGCCGCCTGTCTCTTTCGAAGCCGAGGATATTCGCGCCAAGAAGGCGGAAATCTTCAAGGCCGTGCATCCGCTGACCCTGGCGGATGCTGTGCGCGGTCAATATGACGCCGGCACGATTGGGGAGCAGAAAGTCTCGGCCTATCGAGCCGAGCCAAACGTGTCTGCTGACTCCACCGTCGAAACTTTTGTCGCGTTGCGGCTCATGATCGACAATTGGCGCTGGGCCGGCGTGCCCTTTTACCTGCGCACCGGCAAGCGGCTGAAAACCCGCTCGACCGAGATCGCGATCCGGTTCAAGCGGGCGCCGCATGCCTTGTTCCGTGACACGCCGATGGACGAGCTGGATGCCGACTGGCTGGTCGCGGGGATCCAGCCGGACGAAAACATCCGCCTGCGCTTCAATGCCAAGCGGCCGGGTCCGGCCATGGCTCTGGAAAGCGTGGCCATGGATTTTAAATACAAGGACTATTTCAAGCAGGCGCCCTCGGTGGGCTATGAGACGCTGATCTATGATTGCCTGATCGGTGATGCCACGCTGTTCCAGCGTGCCGACCAGGTAGAAGCCGCCTGGGCCGTTGTTGATCCGATCTTGAAGGGCTGGGCCGGGTCAAGCCCGCGCCACTTCCCCAATTATGCCGCCGGCAGCGAAGGCCCTGCCGCCGCCAACGACCTTCTGGCGCGCGATGGCCGCAGCTGGCGTGCGATACGCTAGGTGTTCCATGGGTGATATTGCGGGCACGCTTGAGGTGGTTGCGGATCCGGAGCGCTTGGCGATCCGCGCGGCGGACATCATCGCCGGGCGAATGGCGGCGGCGTCCGCGCCATTTCGTCTGGTCCTGTCGGGCGGCTCAACGCCCCGGCGTACATATGAGATTCTGGCACGGCGTAATCTGGACTGGGCGTGCGCGGAAATTTTCTTTGGAGACGAACGCTTCGTGCCGCCGGATGATCCGGCCTCCAACTATCGCATGGCGCGGGAATCGCTGATTGGTCATATCAACCCGCGCAAATTGTTCCCCATTCCCACCGATGGCACACCACAAAGCGCCGCCGACCGCTATGAAGAAATTCTGCGCCAGCAATATGGCTCATCCGAGCTTGAGGCGGACAGGCCGCTGTTCCATGTCACGCTTCTGGGCCTTGGCGATGACGGCCACACCGCCTCGCTTTTGCCCGATCAGCCCGTCCTGCAGGAACGCAGGCGTTGGGTTGCGGTAGTGCCGAGCGGGCGCCAGACGCAGCGCATAACCCTGACCTACCCGGCTTTGGAGTCCAGCGCCCTGATTCTCTTTCTGGTTTCGGGCGCGGCCAAACGCGATGCGCTGGCCCAGGCCCGGGGCGGGTTCCTTCCGGCCGGCGCCTTGAAACCCCAGGGCGAGGTCATCTGGATCGCGGACGCATCCGCGGCGGGCCAGGACGACGAGGGATACGGCTTCTGATGGCGCGCATCGAGGATTACGCGATGATCGGGGATTGCCGGACGGCGGCAATTATCGGGCGCGACGGGTCCATCGATTGGTTCTGTGTTCCGCGCTTTGATTCACCGGCCTGTTTTGCGGCGCTTTTGGGCACACCCGAAAATGGGCGCTGGCTGATCGAGGCGGTGGGAAAAAGCAGATCCTCTCGTGCTTATGTTGGCGAAAGCCTGATTCTGGAAACCATCATCACCACGGCGACCGGAAAGGTCAGGCTCACGGAATTCATGCCACCCGGCACGCAGGAAAGCTCCATCGTGCGCATCGTCGAGGGCCTGGACGGCCATGTCGACTTGCGCACCGATATCGCGATCCGCTTCGATTACGGCAATTCAATTCCGTGGGTTACGCGCCATGACCGGCGCACCCTGACGGCGGTTTCCGGGCCAAATCTGTTGACCATTCGCACGCCGGTTGCACTGCGCGGCGAAGACTTGCACACGGTCGCAGAGTTCCGGGTGCACAAGGGCGAAGCCGTGCCCTTCGTTCTCACTTATGGCGAGTCGTTCAAATCCATTCCACCGTCCATTGACGCCGTCATAGCCCAGGACGAGACCGCAAAATTCTGGCGCCAATGGGCATCGCATTGCCGCGTGACCGGTTCCTGGCGAGCGAAGATCATGCCCTCACTTCTCACTCTCAAGGGGCTTTCCTATGCGCCGTCGGGTGGAATCATCGCGGCGGCAACATGCTCTCTACCGGAAAGGATCGGCGGCACCCGGAACTGGGACTATCGATATTGCTGGCTTCGCGATGCCACCTTCACGCTATTGGCGTTCCTCAACGCCGGCTTCACAGAGGAGGCGAACGTCTGGCAGCATTGGCTGCTCCGCGCGATTGCCGGGTCTCCTGAGCAGCTCCAGATCATGTACAGCGTGTTGGGTGAGAGGCGGTTGGACGAGGTGGAACTGCGGCACCTGAGCGGCTATGAAGGTTCGCGTCCGGTGCGCGTCGGGAATGCCGCCATCAACCAGCTCCAGCTCGATATCTATGGAGAACTGGCCGACGTGGTGACGCAGGCTGCCAAGGGCGGCCTTCCCGCCGCGCCGCGCCGCAGTGAATTGCGTCAGGTGATCTTGCAGCACCTGGAAAAAATCTGGAGCCTGCCGGACGAAGGTATCTGGGAGATACGCGGTCCGCGGCAGCATTTTGTGCATTCCAAGGTGATGACCTGGGTGGCTTTCGATCGTGCTTCGCGTGCGGCGGGAATATCTGCATCTGAGCGGGCGCATTGGCGTGGCGTGGCGCGGCGCATTCATCGGGACATCTGCAAGAACGGCGTGGATCCCAAGCGGCACAATTTCGTGCAGCATTATGGCAGCCAGAATCTGGATGCGGCGCTGCTGCTTCTGCCGCTGGTCGGTTTCCTTCCCCCCACGGACCGGCGTATCAAGGCGACCGTACGCGAGATCGAAAAGCGCCTTGTTTGCAACGGACTGGTGCAACGCTACGAGACGGGTAGCGGAGTTGACGGCCTGCCGCCGGGCGAGGGAGCTTTCCTGGCCTGTTCTTTCTGGCTGGTGGACAATTACACGCTCATGGGCCGGCGCAAGGAGGCACTCAGGCTGTTCAACCGGCTGAGGCGGCTGGCCAATGATGTCGGGCTTTATGCCGAGGAATACGATCCCGTCGAAAAGCGCATGTTGGGAAATTTCCCCCAGGCCTTTTCGCATGTAGCTCTGATCAACAGTGCGCTGAACCTGATGATTGACAGTCAGGAACGACGGGGCCGCCGCAAGAAACCCGGACGCCGCGTCGCACGCAGACCGCCGCACAAGAAAAGAGTCGCCAAGGGAAAGTCACATGACCGTCGTTAAGCGCGTTCTGGCCATCGACATCGGCGGCACCGGGCTGAAGGCCGCCATTGTCGGGCGCGATGGGAGCTTTCTCAAAGAACGGGTGCGTATCAAGACGCCGCCAAATTGTGCGCCGTCGCGCATGGTGCCGCTGCTGGTGAAACTCGTGAAACCTCTGGGCGCCTTCGATCACGTCACCATCGGCTTCCCAGGCGTTGTAAAGCGCGGCGTGGTGATAAGTGCGCCGCATTTGGGCACGGCGCAATGGCGCGGTTTTGCCCTGGAGCGGGCGATGCATAAGCGGCTTGGCAAGCCGGTGAAGCTGCTGAACGATGCCGACGTACAGGGCCTTGCGGCGATATACGGCGATGGGCTTGAGCTTGTCTGCACATTGGGAACCGGTTTGGGCACTGCCTGGTTTCGCGATGCGGAATTGATGCCGCATATGGATCTGGCGCATCTTTCCATCCACAGGAAGAACGATTTTGATGCATATGTCGGCGAGAAGACACGGCGCAAAATTGGCAACAAGCGCTGGAACAGGCGGGTGAAGAAATTGATCGGCGTGCTCGAAACCGTTTTCGCCTATGATCATCTCCATCTCGGCGGTGGAAATTCCTCCCGGATAGACTTTGCCCTGCCGCACAATGTGACTATTGTTGACAATGATGCCGGCATTTCTGGCGGCGCATTTGCCTGGGTCGCCAAAAACGGTGTGTCCCTGAAAGGCATCCGAAAGCGCCCATAATGGGGAACTCGCGGTGGACTTGCGCATTGGAATTCGAATTATTGATGGTATTGTAATTTTGTTCTCGTCTTTTGCTGCCCAGGTCTTATTTCCTGGATCGCCACTTTATGGAGCCCGGAACATCGGGAATTCCAGATGATGCCCCGGGTCGGCCCTGATACCGCACTTCTGCTTGATATAGACGGGACCTTGCTCGACATGGCGCTCAGCCCCGAGCGCGTGGTCGTGCCCGTCGATCTTGTACGGGCACTGGACAGGCTGGGGAACGAACTCTCCGGGGCTCTGGCCTTTGTCAGCGGTCGCTCGCTGGAGAGCATCGACCGGCTGTTCGCGCCGCTGAAGCCTGCCGCGATCGGCGCCCACGGGGGCGAGATCCGCAGCGCTGACGGCCGCGTCGTGCGCGCCCGACCCGTGCCAGCGGCCGTGCGAGAACTTTTTCTGCGTCTGTCGCGAAGCGCGCCCGGCCTGCTGCTCGAAGACAAGAGCGTGGCCCTGGCTTTGCATTATCGGCTCGCCCCGGAAGTCAAGCCCAAGCTGATGGCTGCGATGGCGGCCTGTGCAGCGTTGTTCGAGGAAGAGGATATCCAAATACAGTACGGCAAGGCGGTGATTGATGCCCGGCCCATCGGCGTGGACAAGGGGACCGCCGTGACGCGCCTGGTGCGGCAGAAGCCTTTTGCGGGACGCACTGTCCTGTTCGGCGGAGACGATACCACCGACCTGGATGTCTTCCGCGTCCTACCGCAACTCGGCGGGAGGGGTTTTTCGGTTGGCCGCCGCTTTCCCGACGCCGAACACGTCTTCGCCTCGCCTCGCCTGGTGCGTGAATGGCTGATTCGGTTGGCGCAAACCGGAGTGGACGCATGACCCGCCCGCTCGATCTTGCCGTCATCGGCAATGGCCGCATTGCCGCGCTGGTGAACACCAATGGCCAGATTGTTTGGTGGTGTTTTCCCCAGTTCGACAGCGATCCGGTTTTTTGCCGCCTTGTCTCCGGCGATGAAGAGAAGGGTTTCTCCGATGTGGTGCTGGACGGGCAGGTCGAGGCGCAGTCGCAATACGAGCGCAACACAGCAACCGTGGTTACCGTTCTGACTGCGGCCGACGGCTCTAAAGTCCGCATCACGGATTTCGCGCCCCGGATGCGCAATTTCGACCGCGTGCTGCGCCCGCCTCAGCTTATGCGCATCGTCGAGCCGTTGGCCGGCATGCCGCGCATAACCATTCGCATGCGCCCGACACAATATTACGGCACGCCAATGAAGCGCCGGGTGGCTGGCTCGAGTCATGTCACTTATGGCGAACCGGCATTGATCCGGCTGACGACCGATGCACCGCTGTCCTACATCCAGCAGGAGACGCCTTTTGCGCTCACCCGGACGCTGCATCTGGTATTCGGTGCCGACGAACCCTTTACGGGCGATATTGCCAGTACAGTTAGCGATTTTAATCATCGCACGAAGGGATATTGGAAGGAGTGGGTGCGCTACCTCTCCATTGCGTACGAGTGGCAAGAGGCGACAATCCGTGCCGCCATTACCCTGAAGCTCTGTAATTTTGAGGAGACGGGCGGCGTTGTTGCGGCGTTGACCACTTCGTTGCCCGAGGCGCCCCATTCGGGTCGTAACTGGGACTATCGTTATTGCTGGCTGCGTGACGCCTATTTCGTCGTCCGTGCCCTGAATGCCATCGGCGCCACGCGCACGATGGAAGAATATATTACCTATATTCTGTCCATCGCCGGCAATGAGGACACGCTCAAGCCGGTTTACGGTATTGTACCCAACGCCGACCTGACGGAGTGGACTGCGCCCGATCTTAAAGGATACGAGGGGCATGGGCCGGTGCGTATCGGCAATGCCGCGGTCGACCAGAAGCAGCATGATGCCTACGGCAGCGTAATCCTGTCGGCGGTTCCAATGTTCTTTGACCGGCGCCTGCCCAATCCCGGCGACGAATCCTTGTTCCGCCTGCTGGAGAAGCTCGCCCGCCGCTGCGCCGCCCTGGCGCTGGAACCGGATGCCGGTATCTGGGAGTTCAGGGGTCGCAAGCGCCTGCATACCCATTCCGGCGCGATGTGCTGGGTGGGACTCAGCCGTACGGGTGCGATTGCCTCCCGATTGGGCCTTGCCGGGCGCGCCGCCTATTGGAACGAGCAGGCCAATTCCATTGGAGAGGCGCTGCTGAAACGCGTGTGGAATGAAAAGCGCAAGGCATTTACCGCCGCCGAGGGAAGCGACGACATGGACGCCAGCGTGCTGTTGCTGCCGGAGCTGGGCCTGATCGAGGCTGACGATCCGCGCTTTGCCTCTACCGTGGCGGCCATCGAATCCGACCTGGTGCACGGCCGCCACGTGATGCGATACGCGACCGAAGACGATTTCGGGTTGCCGGAGACCGAATTCCTGGTCTGCCGATTCTGGCTGATCGACGCGCTGGCCGCGATCGGCCGGCGCGAAGAAGCGCGCGAGCGCTATATCGACGCGCTGTCGCTGCGCAACAGCTATGGCCTGTTGTCAGAAGATATCCATCCGCAGACCGGCGCCCTCTGGGGCAACTTTCCGCAGACTTATTCGATGGCCGGGATCATCTTGAGTGCGATGCGTCTTAGCCAGAGCTGGGAGGACCGCTATTGGCGCGCATCTTCATAATTTCCAATCGCGTTGCGGTGCCCAAGGCGGGGCCTCAGCCGGGCGGACTTGAAGTAGCCCTGAAGGCGACGCTAAGGAAGCATAGCTGCGTGTGGCTGGGCTGGAGCGGCGAACTCAGCAACACCCCGCGAACCCGGACTATCGAAAAAGGCCGAAATTCCTATGTTGTAACCGATCTGGATGAAGCGGATTTCGAGGAATATTACAACGGCTTCGCCAACCGGGTGCTGTGGCCCATCTTTCACTACCGCCTGGACCTGGCGGAGTTCTCGCGCCGGGATCTGTCCGGCTACCTGCGCGTCAACAATCAGTTTGCGGAGGAGCTGAGCAAGCGACTCAAGCCCGACGATGTCGTATGGGTGCATGACTATCACCTGATCCCGCTTGCCAAGGCGCTGCGCGAGCGCGGGGTGAGAAACAGGGTGGGGTTCTTCCTTCATATCCCCTTGCCGCCGCCGGAAATCCTGACGGCCATGCCCAACCATGACACCTTGATCCCTGCGTTGCGCGATTATGACCTGGTGGGTTTCCAGACCGACGGGGATGCCGCCAACTTCGCGCGCTATCTCGCACGCGAACTGGGCATGCCGACGCATATTTCGCACCGGCATGCCGACGGCGATCATGCCATGCGGATCGGCACATTTCCGGTGGGTATCGAAACGCGCGAATTCAACCGGCTGGCGGGCCGTTCCGTGAAAACGCAGCTGGTCCGGCAGGTGATGAAGTCCATCCCCGGCGTATTGATGATCGGCGTGGACCGGCTGGATTATTCCAAGGGCATTCCTGCACGGCTGGAGGCCTATGAACGCTTCCTGGCGGCCCATCCTGAATGGCACGGCAAGATCACCTATCTGCAGATCACCCCGAAGAGCCGCAGTCAGATCAAGGAATACTCGGAGATGGCGGAGGCGGTAAACGCCACCGCCGGGCGCATCAACGGCGCTTATGCCAGTGTCGCCTGGTCGCCCATGCGCTATGTCAACAGGCCCTACAGCCGCGCCGCCCTCGCGGGCCTTTATCGCGCAGCCAAGGTCGGCCTGGTGACGCCTATGCGCGACGGCATGAACCTGGTGGCAAAGGAATTTGTGGCTGCTCAGGACGAAGATGATCCTGGTGTTCTGATCCTGTCGCGCTTCGCCGGCGCTGCTGCCGAATTCGGCGCAGCACTCCTGGTGAACCCCTACGATCCTGATGCCGTGGGCGCTGCGATCGCTCGCGCCATGGCCATGCCGCTGGATGAACGCCGCCATCGCCATGGCGAACTGGTCGCCGCGCTGCTGCGCAATGATATCGCCGACTGGGGCGACAAGTTTCTCAAGGCGCTGGGCTGCGGCGAACTGCCTGGTGCCGTTGATGACATTCAGGATTTCGTTTCACCGTCCAGAATTGCCTGACGGGCGACCATGCGCCGCTACAGTGAAGGCAACAGAACCCTTTGCCTTGCTCAGGTCCTGGCCGACGCTGTGCCAGTCGACATGATAGCGGCCGGGCTTGAGATGAAACGGCAGCAGGGTGATGACGGTCATTCCCACGGCAGTGGCGGTGGGAATTGTCTTGCCGGAGGGTCCAACCAGCCTGGCGCCGCTCAAGGCCGGCTGCAGCGCATCTGAAAAACGCAGCGTGATTTTGGCCGTTTCACTCACCAGTGCCCCTTCGGCCGGATCGGAAAATTGAAGCTGTGTGCGAGCAAACACCGGCGCGCTCATGAGCGCCAGGAACGGAACCAGGATGGCAAGACGTCTCACGGGAAGTCCTTCAATCGGGGGATGGCAATTTGAGTGCGGCTGCAGCCAGTAATCCCCAGCCCGCCAAAAAAGCCGCACCGCCCAGCGGTGTCAAGAGTGCCAGCTTCAACGCCCCGGTAAGCGCCAGAAGATAAAGCGAACCGGAAAACAGTATGATGCCTGCGAGAAACGCCATGGCCGCCAGACGCGCGCGCGTCCGGGCCTGACCCTGCATGGCCAGCGCCGCCAGTCCCATCGCTATGGCATGATACATCTGATAGCGCGCGCCGGTGTCGAAGACACCCAGCATCCTGCTGTCCAGGGCGCCGGACAGCCCGTGCGCCGCGAACGCGCCCAGGAGAACCCCGATGGCGCCGCACAGCGCGGCGATAAAAAGCCAAACCCGCATCTTCCTTATTATAGACAGAGCCGTCCGGCTTTGCGAGTTTGTCTTCGCATCCAG
Organism: Rhizomicrobium sp.; assembly: GCA_035761325.1. Lineage (GTDB taxonomy): Bacteria > Pseudomonadota > Alphaproteobacteria > Micropepsales > Micropepsaceae > Rhizomicrobium. Next base: position 11,822 of record DASTRG010000245.1, read on the forward strand.
GGGCGCGCGCCATGCCGGAATTCACCACTGCCGCCGACGGTGTCCGTCTGGCATTCGAGTGCCAAGGCACCGGTCCGCCGATCTTGCTGATTCACGGCTTCGGCTCCAGCCGTGTGCAAAATTGGAAAACAACGGGCTGGTATGGCGGCTTGACCGAAGCGGGCTTCTCCATCGTCGCCATGGATTGCCGCGGTCACGGCGACAGCGACAAGCCACATGATGCGCGTTTTTATGGCCATGATCGTATGGCGGAAGACGCCATCGCCGTGATGGATGCGGTCGCCTGTCCCCAATGTCTGGTGCTGGGCTATTCAATGGGCGGGTTCATTGGTCTTCGGCTGCTTGCATCATATCCCGAACGGGTGCGCAGGCTTGCCATCGCCGGTGTGGGTGAACATTACCTGGAGGACCGCGTCACCTCGCCGGATGCGCGCAGCGCTCTGGCCGATGCGCTCCTGACCGAGGACAAGGACCGCATCAACGACATGCGGGCGAAAATGTTTCGCGCCTTCGCCGAGCAACCTGGCAAAGACCGCATCGCGCTGGCTGCCTGCATGCGGGCGATGTCGCCCCATCTTCCCCTTGCCGTACTTACGGCGCTGACGAGACCGATTCTTGTCGTTGATGGGGAAATGGACGATACCGCCGGCCGCGCGGAGCCGCTGGCTCGTATTTTTCCCCATGGCGAAGCGGTGACGATTCCGGGGCGCGATCACATGTCGGCCGTTGGTGATCGGCATACGCGCCGGGCGGTGATCGACTTTTTCCGCGCCTGACGGCAACCGTTCCCGCCGTACACTCGTTCTCTCTTTCGAACGCGCAAGCGCATGTCCTTGTCTGGAGGATTCGGCGCCAATTTGTCTGCGTACTGAGAAAGACGGTTTGGCCAATGACGTGCTCCGATTGCGTGCACAATTTTTTGGAGTTCGGCGCCTTACAGGTACGTTACCGTACTGAAATAAACGTGGGCTTTCTGCGCCATCCCGCTATTTTCAGAAGTGCCGCGGCGCGCGATTCAATCGGCCGGGGCACAGGGGGCGGGCGAGAACCGTCAATCATTTTTCCGCATCTCGGGGCTGGGGTATAATGCTGGAAGCGCATGCACGCGCCGGGATTCGCAACCGGCTTTTGCAAAAAATTCCGTTGGAAAGCTGGGATCTGATTGGCCCCTATCTGGAAGCCGTCGAGCTGAAGGACCGGCAGGTTATAGAGGTGCCGCACAGGCCGATTACCCATTCCTATTTTCTTGAAACAGGCGTGGCCTCGGTCGTTGCGGTGGACAGCGAAGATCATCGTATCGAAGTCGGTGTGATCGGTTATGAGGGCATGACCGGCGTACCACTGATCATGGGCGACGACCGGGCGCAACATTCCACCTACATGCAGATATCCGGCGGCGGCCATCGCATACCGAAGGACGCGTTGTGCAAGGCCATCGCCACCAGCGAGGCAATGCGCACCCTGATGCTGAAATGGGCCCAGGGGTTCATGATCCAGACTGCCCACACCGCGCTTGCAAATGGCCGGGCCAGGCTGGAACAGCGTCTGGCCCGCTGGCTGCTGATGGCCCATGACCGATTGACAAGCAATGCGGTTCCTTTGACGCACGAATTCCTGGCAGTGATGCTGGGTGTACGCCGGGCCGGCGTGACGGTCGCCATCCATTCTTTCGAACAGCGCGGCTTTGTGACCACACGGCGCGGCCAACTGACGGTGGTCAACCGCGGCGGAATCGAGCAGGTCGCCGGCAGCTTTTACGGCACGCCCGAGGCAGAGCTGAAGCGCCTGTTCGACAGCGGCGCCCCGGCCTGACGAATTTTCTCGCGTTTTGCGGGCCTGTCATGGTTTTGTCCGGCCATGCTGCCCCGCTCATTTCAGGATTGGTTTTCCCGCCGCGGCTGGCAGCCGCGTGACCACCAGCTTGCGCTTTTAAACCATGCCGGACGCGGCCGGAGTGTGCTGCTGGTGGCGCCCACGGGCGGCGGCAAGACATTGGCAGGCTTTCTGCCCAGCTTGATCGACCTGTCGCAAACACCAAAGCGATCGCGTGCGCCGGGCTTGCATACACTTTACATTTCGCCCCTCAAGGCGCTGGCGGTGGATGTGGCACGCAACCTTGAAACCCCGGTGGCCGAGATGGGTCTTGGCATCAGGGTGGAAACGCGCACCGGCGACACACCTGCGGGGCGCCGCCAGCGCCAGCGCCATGTGCCTCCCGATATACTGCTTACGACGCCGGAGCAGCTTGCGTTGCTGATAGCCCATCCTCGGGCGGACCGGCTGTTCGCCAGTCTCAAGACCGTGGTGCTGGACGAATTGCATGCCCTCTACAATTCCAAGCGCGGCGATCTTCTGGCCCTTGCGTTGGCGCGTCTTTCCAGCCTGGCACCGGATCATCGCCGTGTCGGGTTGTCGGCCACGGTCAAGGACCCGCTGCCGCTGCGCCGGTATCTGATGCCGCAACCCGAAGCCGGAGAGGCTTATTCCGAACTGGTGGAGGCCAGAGCCGGCGCGGCGCCCAATATCGCCATCAGCGCCTCTGAAGCCTATGTGCCCTGGTCCGGCCACCTCGCGCGCCATGCCATGCTCGACGTGATGGCGGCGATTCAGGAAAGCCGCACCGCGCTTGTCTTCGTCAATACCCGCAGCCAGGCCGAGCGCACTTTCCAGGAACTGTGGGCCATCAACGACAGCAATCTTCCCATCGCGTTGCATCACGGCAGCCTGGCGCCCGAGCAGCGCCGCAAAGTTGAAGCGGCCATGACACGCGGTGACCTTCGGGCGGTCGTATGCACTTCGACCCTCGATTTGGGGATCGACTGGGGCGCGGTGGACCGGGTGATCTGCATCGGCGCACCCAAGGGCGCGGCGAGACTGGTCCAGCGCATTGGCCGCGCAAATCATCGGCTGGACGAGCCGAGCGCGGCGCTGCTGGTGCCCGCCAACCGCTTTGAAGTGCTGGAATGCCATGCCGCGCGCGATGCGGTGCTGGCGGGTGAACTGGATGGCGAGCGGCAGAAGGCCGGCGCGCTGGACGTTCTGGCCCAACATGTGCTGGGCACGGCAGTCGCCGCACCCTTTGACGGCGATGTGCTGTTCAGGGAAGTGCGCCGCGCCGCGCCCTATATGCGCCTGCCGCGTGTCGAGTTCGACGCGGTGGTGGATTTTGTTGCGACGGGCGGTTATGCGTTGCGCCGTTACGACCGCTATGCGCGCCTGCGCAAGACACCCGAAGGCAGGTTCCGTTTGGCCCATCCGCGCATCGCCCAGGATTGGAGGCTGAATGCCGGGGTGATTGTGGAAGATCCGATGATCGATATCCGCCTTCAATCCAGGGGCCGGCCCGGCGGCGCAGGCGGCAGGCGGCTGGGCCAGCTCGAGGAGTATTTCATAGAACAACTGTCCGTGGGAGATACGTTCGTCTTTGCCGGAGACGTGCTGCGATTTGAGGGATTGCGCGATGATGCTGCCTATGTCACCCGCGATCCCGGGCCCCGGGCGCAGATCCCCAGCTATAACGGCGGCAAATTTCCTCTTTCCACGTTCCTGGCCCAGCGTGTCAGAGAGATGGTCAGCCGGCCCGACAGCTGGGGCGGCTTGCCCCAGCCGGTTCAGGAATGGTTGCGTATCCAGGAATGGCGCAGTGTCATTCCGAAACCGGGTCAATTGCTGATCGAGACCTTCCCGCGTGCCAGCCGGCATTATCTCGTCTGCTATCCCTTCGAGGGGCGGCTGGCGCACCAGACATTGGGCATGCTGCTGACCCGGCGGCTGGAACGGCTGAAGCTTCATCCCATCGGCTTCGTCGCCAACGAATATGCGTTGGCGATATGGTCGGCCCGCGACATGGGCGGCGCCGACATGAATGGGCTTTTTGATGAGGATATGCTCGGCGATGACCTTGATGCATGGCTGGCGGATTCCAATCTTTACAAACGTACCTTCCGCAATTGCGCCATCATCGCCGGGTTGATTCAGCGCCGCTTCCCGGGCAGGGAAAAGACCGGCCGTCAGGTTACATTTTCCTCGGACCTTATTTACGACGTTCTGAGGCAGCACGAGCCGGACCATGTTCTGCTGCGCGCCACCTATGCCGATGCGGGGGAAGGGCTGCTGGACATCGCACGGCTCGGCGACATGTTGGCCCGCGTGCGGCACAGGATCGTCACCCGGCGGCTGGAGCGGGTTTCGCCCCTGGCGGTCCCGGTGTTGCTGGAAATTTCCAGGGAGATGGTTGCGGGCGCGGTTGACGACGCTATCCTGCGGGAAAGCGAAGATGCCCTGGTGCGGGATGCGATGCGTGTCGACTGATTCGAGCGTGGAGCCGAAGATTGCCGATTTCCTGATCGACTTGAATGGCGAGAGGCTTTTGCTCGATTCCTGCGGCGCGGCATTCGTTCCGGCGCATCGCACGCTGGTCGTTGCAGACCTTCATTTTGAAAAGGGCAGTGCCTATGCCCGTAGCCGTCAGTTCCTGCCGCCTTATGACACCACCGATACGCTGCTGCGCGTCAGCCGCGCGGTGGCCCGTCACCGGCCGGAACGCATTATCGCGCTGGGCGACACGTTTCATGATGGCGAAGCCGGCGACCGCATGGGCGAGGTTGAACGCGCTCTGTTGGCGGCGATCCCGGCGGAATGGATCTGGATCGCCGGCAATCATGACCCGGCGCCGCCCCCATGGGCGGCCGGCATTACGGCCCGGGAATACCGCCTTGGCGGGCTGATTTTCCGCCATGAACCCCACACGCTGTTTCAGCGGGGCGAGGTGGCAGGTCATTTTCATCCTTGCGCGGCCGTGACCAAGTGGGGCCGCACGATACGCCGGCGTTGCTTCGTCAGTGACGGGTTTCGGCTGGTGATGCCGTCATTCGGCGCCTATACCGGCGGCCTGGACGTGGGCGATCCGGCGATTGCCTCCTTGTTCGCGCAGACCTTTCACGCGTACATGCTGGGCCGTGAACGCGTCTATGCGATTGCACGCGCGCATGTGGGATAAGGCCGCATTACGCCGGGCGGCGGAACAGAACCGAGGATATCCAGCCCAGCAGGATCGACATCGCGACGGCGGCAAGGCCGTACCAGAACGGCGCGTCGCGGGCAAAGTTGAACAGTCGCCGTTCCAGTCCGGTCTGGTCGATGAATAGCGGCGTGGACTGGGCGCTCACGACCTGCCCACCGCGGAACAGGTAGACCTCGACATTGTACTGGCCGCGCGTCACCCCTGCGGGCACCGGCACGCGGGTTCGAAACAGGGTCTCGCTCAGGAAATCGATGCTGCCAGGTGCTTCGGTGTAGAGGTTCAGCCTTTCCAGGTGCCTG
>DASTRG010000246.1:0-11708 GCA_035761325.1 Rhizomicrobium sp.
CGATGGTGTTGGGCGAGGTCTGCGGATTTTTCATCAGGTCGTACAGGGTGGAGACCGATTCCATCTTGCGGCTGCGCAGATCCAGCGGATTGGAATCGAAACTCACAAAGCCCATCATCGCCAGCGACACGACGGCGGCCACCCCTGCCACGATGATCACCTGGCGCCGGTGCGCGGTCATGAAATCGTCCACCCGGCTCAATGCGCTGAAGCCCACATCCTCATATTCGCCGGGCGGGTTCAGCAGCATGAGGAGCGCCGGCAGCATGGTGATGGACAGAAGGAACGCCACGATCATGCCCATGCCCGCGACCAGGCCCAGCTCGGCCACGCCGGTATAGGTGGTGGGCAGGAACGAGAAGAAGCCCGCCGCGGTGGCCGCCGCCGCCAGCGCCAGCGGCACGCCCACGCCGCTTCCGGTATTGGCCAGCGCCTGCGCCAGATTCTGTTCGCGGTAGCGCTCGGCCCGGTAACGCACCGAGAACTGGATTCCGAAATCCACCCCCAGTCCCACGAACAGCGCGATGAAGGCAATGGAGATGATGTTGAATACGCCCACCGCCATCAATCCCAGCCCCATGGTGATGGCCAGTCCCACGAACAGCGTGACCAGGATGGCGAAGATGATGCGGAAGGATTTCAGCGCCAGCCACAGCGTCAGCAGCACGCCCGACATCATCGCGCCCGTCATCAGCCAGACGCGGTCGGTCAGGGTGGCGAATTCCTCGTCCGACAGCGGCACCGGGCCGGTCAGCCGCACCTTGACGCCGTGGGCGGCGTCCAGGCCCAGACCCGCGGCGGTGGCCCGGATTGCGGCGCTGGCCTTGGCGCCCGGCTCCAACGCATCGAAATCCAGCCTGGGCTTGACGGCGATGAAGCGGCGCAGTTCCTCCGGCCTGGGCTCCTCGCCGGTGACCAGCGAGCGCCATGACAGGTAGCGCGTGTTGCCCCTGGCCGCGGCCTCGAAGGTGGCGGCGAAGCGCGCCATGGGTCCGTCAAGGTCCGCCAGCTTGGCGTCGCCCGTCTGGATGCCCAGAAGCGCGGTGGAAAGACTGTTCATGATCCCGCGGATCGAAGGATCGGATGCCAGCGGGCCCAGGAACGGCTGGGCCTTGATGAGTTGCCGGGTGGTCTGCTGAACCTCGGGCAGGGACAGGAACAGAAGTCCGTTCCGGTTGAAGAAGGGACCGCCATCGGGCCGCCTTACGCGCGTGAAATGGGTGTGGTCCTTCTGCAGCGCGGCCGAAAGGCGCGCCGCGGCGGATTCGGCCAGCTCCGGCGTCGCCCCGTCGATCACCACCAGGGTCAGGTTGCTCTGCTGGGGGAAAGCCGCGTCGAAGCGCGCCTCGCGCATGCGCCAGCCCACCCTGGCGTCGATCAGCGCGGTGCTGTCGCTGTTCATGGCGAAGTTATGCGAGGTATAGACCCCAGCGCCCACTGCCAGCAGCAGGCTGACCAGGATCACCGGCAGATAATAACGGCAGCAGAAGGCAACAATGCGTTCGACGATGGTCATGCGCGTTGGTCAGGCTCTGAACGCAGGGTTAGAGCATGTTCCGGCGCCCGTTGAAAGCAGGGGGCTAGAAGTCCGGCAACTCCGCCGTCTGGACGGATTTTTCCTCGACCTGGCGGGCCCGGCGCTGCAGGTAATAGGCCCGCATGGTGGCGTAATAGTCCACGCTGGCCCGCTCGATGTCGCGATAGGTCACGATGTTGGCGGAACGGTTGTCGATCGAGCCCAGTGAGGAGCGGACCAGCCCCACATAGTTCCGCCCCGAATAGCGCGCATAGCGCAGCGGGGTGAAATAGCCGTCAACATAGCTGCCCGCCAGGTCGCGCACCGCCGATGGGCCACGGAAGGGCAGCACCAAATAGGGGCCGGGCGGCACGCCATAGACGCCCAGCGTTTCGCCGAAATCGCGATGCGCTTCGGGCAGGCCCCAGTCCGTGGCAACGTCGAAGATGCCCACCACGCCGATGGTGGTGTTGATGATGAAGCGGCTGGCGGCGATGCCGGCATTCTCGAATTCCAGCTGCAGCACGTCGTTGGCGGCGGTGACCGGCCCGCCCAGATTGTTCAGCACATTGTGCACCGTGCCGCGCACCGGACGCGGCACCGCGCTGGTATAGAAGCTGGCCGCGGGCAGGGCGGCATGGCGGTCGAGCCGCTGGTTGAAGTCGAAGAAGAAACGGTTCATGGGCTCGAGCGGATCGTCCGGCGCTTCCGGATCGCTGGCGCAGCCGGCCGTGAAAAAGGCCACGGCAAGCGCCAGGACGATCCCGGCCCTGCATTTTCGCGAACGTGCCATCGCCCAAATGCCCTGCTCACCGGCTTTGCCGATCGCGCCTGGCCCCCACCCATTGCGACGGGTAGCTAACCACTCAATTCCCATCCATTGGAAGGGGAAACTCGGGGGATGTTAAGCTTGTCCGCGAATTAAATGGTCAAGGCGGACGGCTTGGCCCGGACGAGGGGATCGCCTAAACAATATGCCGGCAAGGCAGGCAGGCATGAACCAACCAGAACTTTTGCGACTGCGAAACAGCATCGACAATATTGATGCGGCGCTTATTCATCTGTTGGCGGAGCGCTTCAAATGCACCCAGGCGGTGGGCGAGTTCAAGGCCAGCCAGGGTCTTCCCCCCGCCGATCCCGCCCGTGAGGCCGCCCAGATCGCGCGCCTTCGCCGGCTGGCCGAAGAAGCCAGGCTCGATCCCGATTTCGCGGAAAAGTTCCTCAACTTCATCGTCAAGGAAGTCATCCGCCATCACGAGCTGATCGCAAAGAAAAAGGGCGCCTGAAGCGCCCTTTTGTTGAACCCCCTCCGGTTTCAGCTTCCGCTCGCTTCCCAAGGGGTCGGCTTCGCCCGCTGAAACCACCTCTCCCTTGCCTGCGCTGCGCGCAGAAGGGGGAGGCGGGTCCGGGTTCGCTGCGGCAGTTTAAAAAGCCAAAGCTTTTGCGTGCTTGACCACCGGCAGCTTTGCCACCGCTTGGATCACCTTGTCCGGCACCGGGCCATCGACTTCCACCAGGCAGATGGCATCCTGGCCCGGAGCGCTGCGGCCAAGCGTGAAGTTGGCGATATTGACTCCGGCATCGCCCAGCATGGTCCCCAGCCTGCCGATGAAGCCGGGCTTGTCCTCGTTGACGATATAGAACATGTGGGGCGCGAACTCGGCCTCCATCGGGATGTCCTTGATCTGGATCAGGCGTGGACGGCCATTGGCGACGGTGCCCGCGACCCGGCGGGTGGAGACGGCGCCATCCGCATCGACCATGGTGACGACCACCTTGATGAAGCCTTCATAGATGCCCTCGGCGTCCCGGCGGGTCTCGCTCACCTTGATGCCGCGTTCCTTGGCGACGACGGGAGCGTTGACCATGTTGACCCCGCTCATGATGGGCATCAGAAGGCCCGCCAGCGCCGCCTGGGTAAGCGCCCTGGTATTGAGCGCCGCCGGCGTTCCTTCATAGATGATCTCGACCTGGGACAGGCTGGTGCCGGTCAACTGGCCGGCAAAGCCGCCCAGCTTCTCGGCCAGCTCGATCCAGGGCTTCACCTGCTTGGCCTCGGCCGCCGAGATGGACGGCATGTTGAGGGCGTTGGTGATCGCGCCGGTCAGCAGGTAATCGGAAATCTGCTCGGCCACCTGCACGGCGACATTCTCCTGCGCCTCGGTGGTGGAAGCGCCCAGATGCGGGGTCGCGATCACCTTGTCGCTGCCGAACAGCACATTCTCCTTGGCCGGCTCGGCCTCGAACACGTCCAGCGCCGCGCCTGCGACATGGCCGTTGTCGATCGCGGCCCGCAGCGCATGTTCGTCGATCAGCCCGCCGCGGGCGCAATTGATGATGCGCACGCCCTTCTTGGTCCTGGCGAGGGCGTCGGCGGAAAGGATGTTCTTCGTCTCCGGCGTCATCGGCACATGCAAAGTGATGAAGTCGGCGCGCGCCAGAAGGTCGTTCAGCTCCACCTTCTCCACGCCCAGTTCCACGGCGCGTTCCGCCGACAGATAAGGATCATAGGCGATGACCCGCATCTTCAGGCCGCGCGCCCGGTCGGCGACGATGGAGCCGATATTGCCGGCGCCGATCAGGCCCAGCACCTTGCCGGTGATCTCCACGCCCATGAAGCGGTTCTTTTCCCATTTGCCGCTCGGGGTGGAGGTGTTGGCGGCGGGAAGCTCGCGCGCCAGCGCCAGCATCAGTGAAATGGCATGCTCGGCGGTAGTGATGGAATTGCCGAACGGCGTGTTCATCACGATCACGCCCGCGGCGGTGGCGGCGGGGATGTCGACATTGTCGACGCCGATGCCGGCGCGGCCGATCACCTTCAGCTTCTTGGCGGCGGCGACGACGTCCTTGGTGATCTTGGTGGCCGAGCGGATGGCGATGCCGTCATACTGGCCGACGCAGGCCAGCAATTCTTCCTTGGTCATGCCGGGCTTGTTGTCGAAGTCCAGGCCGCGCTCCTTGAAGATGGCGACGGCGGCGGGAGAAAGCTTGTCGGCGATGAGAACTTTGGGCATTGGAAATCTCCAAAAGATTTTCTTCCCCGCGTGCGGGGAAGCTGTCCGCGCGGCGGACGGAAGGGGGAAACGGCTTTAAGCGCCCTTGACCTGGGCCCAGGCCCAGTCGAGCCAGGGCGTCAATGCGGCCACGTCGGCGGTGTCCACCGTCGCGCCGCACCAGATGCGAAGGCCCGGCGGGGCGGCGCGATAGCCGGCGATGTCCAGCGCCACGCCTTCCTTGTCCAGAACCGACGCGATCTTCTTGGCGGCGTCCGCCTTGGCCTCGTCGCTCAGCGCCGTGAACCAGGGATCGGTGATCTTCAGGCAGACGCTGGTGTTGGAGCGCACGGCCTTGTCCTCGGCCAGGAAGGCGCACCAGTCGGACTTGGCGACCCAGTCTTCCAGCGCCTTGAGGTTGGCGTTGGAGCGGGCGATCAGGCCCTTCAGTCCGCCAACACTCTCGGCCCAGTTCAGCGCGTCCAGATAGTCTTCCAGCGCCAGCATCGAGGGGGTGTTGATGGTCTCTCCCTGGAAGATGCCTTCCACGATCTTGCCGGCCTTGGTCATGCGGAAGATCTTGGGCAGCGGCCAGTGCGGGGTATGGCTCTCAAGGCGCGCCACGGCGTTGGGCGACAGGATCAGCATGCCGTGCGCGGCCTCGCCGCCCAGCACCTTCTGCCAGGAGAAGGTCACCACATCCAGCTTGTCCCACGGCAGCTCCATGGCGAAGACGGCGCTGGTGGCGTCGCATATTGTCAAACCGTCGCGGTCGGCCGGGATCCAGTCGCCATTGGGCACTTTCACGCCGGAGGTCGTGCCGTTCCACAAAAACACGGTGTCGCGATTCTTGTGTGCCTTCATTTCGGGAAGCCGGCCATAAGGCGCCTTGTGCACCTCGGCCTTCAGCTTTAGCTGCTTGACCGTGTCGGTGACCCAGTCCTCGCCGAAGCTTTCCCAGGCATAGATGTCGATTTCCAGCGGCCCCAGCAGGGACCACAGCGCCATTTCGACGGCGCCCGTATCGGACGCAGGCACAATGGCGATCCGGTAATCGGCGGGAACGCCCAGGATGGCGCGCGTCCTGTCGACCGCCGCCTTCAGCCGGGCCTTGCCGGGCTTGGAGCGGTGCGAGCGGCCCAGAAGGGCATTCTTCAGGTTTTCAGGGGTCCATCCGGGGCGCTTGGCGCAGGGGCCGGAGGAAAAAAAAGGCCGTGCGGGACGCACAGCCGGATGCGTGGATTCAGTCATCGCGGTTCATTCCTTCCAGAATGATAGCACCTCGTTGGGGAGGCGTGGCCCGCAGCCCCTATAGTGCGGCAGGCCGGGCGCGTCAACGCAAAAGCCCTTCATGCAAATGCCCTTGATGTCGCGCAAGGCGTCGGAACGGTCGCCGGTCATAATTCGTTCAGAAGTGTGGAACCCGGGAGTTTGCTCATGCCGCCGTCTCCGAAGGCCCAGGCCCCGCGGCCCGAACTGGGCATTTCCCTGGACAAGCTCACCTACATCATCGAGCTGGCGCGCGAGTATGACGTCAAGGAAGACGACAGCGATCCCAATTCCGGCTCCAATCCGGTCGACGATTTCGACGCCGACATTCTGGAGGACCAGCCCGGCGATCCCACGGCCGACGAACTGGCCGACGCCATTCGCGGCCTCAACGAAGATGAGCAGATCCGTCTCGTCGCCCTGGCATGGCTGGGGCGGGGTACCTACGATATCGACGAATGGTCTGATGCCGTGCGCACGGCGCGCGACGAGCACAATCCACGCACGGCGGAATATCTGATGGGCCTGCCGCTGCTGGGCGACTATCTGGCGGACGGGCTGGCGCTGTTCGGCGAAGGCATCGTCGATGACAGCGACACGCGCGAGGGCGTGAACCGGGAAGACGAGCCCTTGGGCAACATGCCGGACAAAGGCCGCGACTAGATCGCGATCTCCCCCGTCAGATAGAGGGCGCAGCGCCCCTCGATGATCGTGCGCGCGCCGTCGTCTGTACACACCAGGTCACCGCCCCGCGCCGATGCCTGGCGCGCCAAAAGCGTCTTCCTGCCCAGCCGCTTCGCCCAGAAGGGCGTCAGCGCGCAATGCGCCGAGCCGGTCACCGGATCCTCCGGCACGCCGTAATAAGGCGCGAAGAAGCGGGAAACCATGTCGTATGGCTTGTTGTCTTCGCCGTCTTTGGCGTCGCCGCCCGGCGCCGTCGCCAGCAGCGAGCCGGCCTGTACCCGCATCAGGACATCGGCGAGATCGGCCCGGGGCTCAAGCGCCCTGACGGCATCGGCAGAAGGCCATAGCGCGATCAGCGCGCGCGCCCCGGCGCCGCCTTTGGCGCTGATGTGCAGTTCGGCCGGCGCGGCGGCGTTGAGGCTTTCGCCCAGCGCGGCGGCAAAACCCTCTGGTGGTGTGAAAGGCTCGGACGGCGCCGACGGCAGCGACATCGCCAGCCTCTCTTCGGCGCCGCGCCGGACCACCAGCTCGCCCGAACGGGTCATGAAGCGCACCTCGCTCAGCGACGGGTCGATCCTGTTGAAGATGGTCCAGGCGCTGGCCAGCGTGGCGTGTCCGCACAGATCGACCTCGCGGCCGGGCGAAAACCAGCGCAGGTCATAGACGCCATCGCCCCTCTTCATGAAAAAGGCGGTCTCGGCGACATTGTTCTCGGCGGCGATGGCCTGCATCGTCTCCGCCGCCAGCCAGCTTTCCAGCGGCACGATGGCCGCAGGATTGCCACCAAGCGGGCGGTCCGCGAAAGCATCAACCTGCCAGAGCCTCAATCGCGTCACGCCTGTCTCCATCGATGCCAAATCCCGCGCCGCCGCAGCCTTACCACGGCCGGCAATCACCGGCGATAAAGACAGTCGCGCGGCAGGTCCAGCCTTTCGCAGGCATGAACCGGCGGCATGCCGGGCAGGACGAGACGGTCGGCGCCGGCCCCCGCCGCCATCACCAGCCGCCGCCCGATCGAATTGAGTCCCTGGTCCAAGCCCAGGATCGCGCGTATGTCGGCGGGCACGATCTGGACGGCCGCGCGGACCAGAAGACGCTGCAGGGGCCCAAGCGCCGTGGGCAGCAGCGGCGCGGTGCCGACGATGTCCAGGAATTCGCCCACGATGGGCGATCGCTTCAGGTGCGGACGCATGCGATCGAACAGGGCCGCCTGTTCCGCCACGCTGCGCGGCGCGCCGGTTGCCCCATAAAGTTCGGCCGCCGCAACGCCTTCCGCATAAAACCGGTCGCGCGCGCCGGCAGGCAGCGCGCGGACATAGCTGCAATAGGCCTGAAGAAAGCCGAAGCTCGCGGTCGCCTGCACCCAGTTGAGCAGTTCGGGATCGTTGGCCTGATAATCCTGGCCGTCCGGGGTCTGCCCGCGGACATGATCGTGGGCACGGCGCACGCCCGCGATCATCCGCGCCGATACGCTGCGGGCGGCATAGACGGTGGCCATTGCGGCCATGCCCGTGCGGGCCATCCGGGTCGCAGGATCGCGGCGGAAGGAGGAGTGGTCCCAGACGCCGCTGCGCACGCGCGGTTCGGCCAGCTCCAGGATAACCGCGGCGATGCCGCCGACGAACAGCGCGACGGGATTCTTGAAGACCCGCCAGGAAACCGAATCCGCCGCCACCAGGGCCGGCTCGCCGTGCGGCGCGCGGAAATCCACCGGCGCCGCCGCGCCGGTCATGTGCCGCAACAGCCTTTGCGTCAGCGCGGCGGGCAATGCTCCGGCGGCCATGCCTTACGCACCTCGCGATCTTCCGCCGCTTCCTTCAGGCCGGCGCGGCCAGGGCGGCGGCGGATTTCGCCATCTCCGCCTTCATCGCCTTCTGCAGCTTCTCGAAGGCGCGCACCTCGATCTGGCGCACACGCTCGCGGGAGACCCCGTATTTCTGCGACAGCTCTTCCAGGGTGGCGGGATCTTCCTGCAGGCGCCGGGCCTGGATGATGTCGCGCTCGCGTTCGGTCAGCGTGTCCAGCGCCTGGACCAGCAGATCGTGCCGGTCGCCCATCTCTTCGCGTTCGGCCAGACGCGACTCCTGGTCCGCGGTGTCGTCGGTCAGCCAGTCCTGCCATTCGCTTTCCGATTCGCTGCGCAGCGGCGCGTTGAGCGAGGCGTCAGGCCCCGACAGGCGCCGGTTCATCTCGGTCACCTCGGATTCGGTGACGCCCAGCTGGTCGGCCAGCTTTTCGGTGTGCTCGGGCGTCAGGTCGCCTTCCTCGATGGCGCCGATGTTCGACTTGGCCTTGCGCAGGTTGAAGAACAGTTTTTTCTGCGCCGCCGTGGTGCCCATCTTCACCATCGACCAGGACCTGAGCACATATTCCTGGATGGCGGCGCGGATCCACCACATCGCATAGGTTGCCAGGCGGAAACCCTTGTCGGGATCGAAGCGCTTGACGGCCTGCATCAGCCCGACATTGCCTTCGGAGACGATTTCGGAAACCGGCAGGCCATAGCCGCGATAGCCCATGGCGATCTTGGCCACCAGGCGCAGATGGCTGGTCACCAGCTTGCGCGCGGCCTCGGGGTCTTCGTGTTCCTTCCAGGCCTTGGCGTACATGTATTCATCTTCGGGAGTCAGCAGCGGAAACTTGCGGATCTCCGTGAGGTAGCGCGACAGGCCTGCCTCTCCCGACAGGACGGGTAAACCACGGCTGCTCATCACTTCCCCCTTTAACGCGTACAGGGCGGCGCCGCGAAAAAGCGGCATCAGACTCTAACGCCTGACGGCCCCAACGGCCCAACACATAAGCCGGCTTATGATCTTTTCAAGTTTGCGCCCGCCCGGCCGCAGGAGAGAAAATTAACCAAATAAATTCAATCATTTAGGCCACGAAGGGCCGCCACCAGCCCGGCGAAATCAGCAGGCCAGGGCGACTCGAAACGCAAGGTCCTATGCAGGCTGGGATGCTGAAAGCCCAGCACAAGCGCGTGCAGGGCCTGGCGCGAGAAGCCGCCGATCACGGCGAATGCCGCCTCCTCGGCGGGGTTCCTTGGCCGGGGCATGGTGCGGCTCCTGCCATACTGCGGGTCGCCCACCAGCGGGTGGCCCAGATGGGCCAGGTGCACGCGGATCTGGTGGGTCCGCCCCGTTTCCAGCCGGCATTCGATCAGCGACGCCAGAGGCCGCCCGGATTCGACAAGGCGCGCGGGGCCGAACTTCTCCAGCACGCGGTAGCGGGTACGCGCGGTCTTGCCCCCCGCCCGCAGCACCGTCATGCGCTTTCTGTCGAAGGGATTGCGCCCGATCTGGCTTTCGATCAACCCAGACGCCTCGCGCGGGGCGCCCCACACCACGGCGTGATAGGCGCGCTCGATGGTGTGGTTGGCGAACTGCTTGGCCAGCGAGGCCATGGCGCGTTCGGTCTTGGCGGCGACCAGAAGCCCGCTGGTGTCCTTGTCCAGCCGGTGCACGATGCCGGGCCGTTCCTCCCCGCCGATGGACAGCATCCCCGGTCCGCAATGGGCGATCAGAGCGTTGACCAGGGTGCCGTCGGGATTGCCCGCGGCGGGATGCACGACCAGGCCCGCCGGCTTGTCGATCACGATCAGGTCCTTGTCCTCATGGACGACCGCCAGCGGGATGTCCTGGCCCTGCGGAATCGCGGGCGCCGCCGGCGGCACACCGACCCGATAGGCCTCGCCCGGTTTGACCCGGTAATTGGCGTCTCTTATCGTCCTGCCGTCCCGGGACACTGCCCCCTGATCCAGCAATTGCTGAAGCCGCGAGCGGCTGAATTCGGGCAGCGCATGGGCAAGGAAACGGTCCAGCCGCCAGCCGGCATTGTCGCCGGCTGCTTGGACCAGATGGACATCCAGGGAGCTTTCAATGTCGGACGCGGGCGGCATGCCGCCATCCTATACTGGGCCCGTCCCTGAAAAGGAAACCACGGCCTACAAGGCCGCCAGACTGGCGGTGATCGTGCTGTCGGCGCTGATCGTGCTGGCGGTGATCGCGCTGATCGTGGGCGGCATCGCCCGGTTGTCGGGAAAACCCTCCGCCGCCGTCCGCCCCGGCGGCACCAGCTTCCAGCTTCCGCCCGGCGCGCGCATCGTCAGCATGGATACCCAGCCGGGCCGGCTGATCCTTCGGGTGCGCGCCGGCCAGGGTGAGGAGATAGACATCTTCGATATCCAGAATGGCCAACTGGTGGGCCAGGTGAAGGCCAGTGTCGGCCCGCCCCGCTGAACCCGGCAGCGTGGCGCTGGCAGCCGGGATCGCCGCCGCCATTCACCAACAGGCGGCCGCCGCGGCCCCGCGCGAATGTTGCGGCCTGCTGGAAGGGCAGCGCGACGGCGACAGATGGCGCATCACGGCGCTTCATCCCGCGCGCAACCTGGCCACCGGCGCCGACCGGTTCGAGATCGATCCCGCCGATCATTTCGCCGCCGTGCGCGCGGCGCGCGCGCGCGGCATGCGCATCATCGGCTGCTATCATTCCCATCCGGGCGGACAGGCGCTGCCGTCCGCCCTCGACCTGGCGGGCGCGGGCCAGGACGATTTTCTCTGGCTGATCGCGGCGAACGGCGCGCTGGCGGTGTTCCTCTACCGGGGCGGGGTCTTCGTCACACTGGCGACCGGCGCCGACTGGGTGACGTCGTCGGGATAGGACCGCAGTTCGCCCTGCCGCATCAGCACGTCCCTGCTGTTGACCACATCGACGACCCGGCCGGTTTCATCGGCGATCTCGATCTGGCGGTGGGCCAGGCTGCCCCCATGCAGCAGGTTCTCCCCCAGCATCTCGCGGCCGGCCCTGACGGCTTCGGCCCGCGCCGCATCGGTATCGGGCAGTTCCTGGCCCTCCCTGTCGCGGCTGAGCGCGGCGCCTTCCCGGACGTGAAAATAATACCTGGGCATGGCTCTGGAATCGCTGGGTTATTCCAGATCACAACACATCAGGCGCGCACCCGTTCCGGTCCACGTCCCGGCCGGCTTGCAGGTTCCGTCCCGGTGCCGTTATAAGCGCCGTCTTCCGCAAGGCATGCTCCCATCGTCTAGCGGTCAGGACGCGGCCCTCTCAAGGCTGAAACCGGGGTTCGATTCCCCGTGGGAGCGCCATAAAAACAAAGACTTAGCGGAACGCGGATTTCTCCGACCAAGAATAAACCAAGAATCGCGATGGCAATTTGGCCGTCGCTTGCATCGGCGCAGCCAGGCGGTCGATGCTTATAGGCGAGGGATTGTAGTCGCACGGGC
>DASTRG010000247.1:0-12029 GCA_035761325.1 Rhizomicrobium sp.
TTCTTGCTGTATCGCGTCTCCAGATAGACCGCGAGCATGGCTTCCTGCAGCTTGCGCTCATAGGTACGGCCCGGACTGAGGAACAGGTTCTTGGCCAGCTGCTGGGTCAGGGTCGATCCGCCCTGTACCACATGGCCGCTCATCATGTTTTCGAACGCGGCGCGCGCCATGCCGATGGGATCGATGCCGAAATGCGAGCGGAAGCGCCGGTCCTCGATGGCGATGAACGCATTGGGCACATAATCGGGCAGGTCTTCCACCGCCACCATCCGGCCCTGTGTCAAGCCGCGGCGCGCGATCTGCCGGCCGCGATCGTCCAGGATGGTGATGTCCCGCGTGGGGCCCGTCACCATCAGGTTGCGCACATCGGGCAGATTGGACAGGAAGTGCGAGAATAGCAGCCCAGCGAAGATCACGCCCCAGGCGCCCAGCATGACCAGAATATAGGGCCGGGTGCGAACTTTTTTCACCGGCGGTCTGTGTGGCTCGGGCGCGTCGGGCGCCGGCGCACGTCTTGCCGCTTCCCGGGGGCGGATCATGCGTGCCGGGGGCACAGGACTGGACGGAGGCTTCCTCGCCATCCCGTGTTTCTAGGGACGAAAGGGTTAACGCCTGTTAAACAGTTCTAACTGCCCCTTAAGCCAGCAGAGCGGCCGGCCGCGGAATGTGGTGGCTCGGCCTGCAAGGCCGCGCGGCGCGAGCCCCAGAAAATCAGGCGGAAAGCCTGTAGCCGCCACCCTCGGTCAGCAATATCTGCGCCCGGCCGGGGTCTTCCTCGATCTTTTTGCGCAGCCTGTAAATATGGGTTTCCAGCGTGTGCGTGGCCACCGCCGGTCCATAACCCCACACCTCGTGCAGCAGGATCTCGCGCGACACCGCTCCCGCGCTGGCATGCAGGAACTTCAGGATATTGGTTTCCTTCTCGGTCAGGCGAACCTTGCGCCCGTCGGCCTGCAGCAGTTTGGCCGACGGATGGAAGGTATAAGGACCAATGCGCACCGCCGCGTCTCCATCCGCCGCATGATGAGTGATCAGCGCATGGATGCGCGCCAGAAGCGCCGAAAAACGGAATGGCTTGGCCAGAACTTCGAAGCCGCCATTATCCTGGCCCGCATCCTCGGCCAGAAGCAGGATGGGGCAGGCCATGCCGCCATCGCGCAGGCGCGCCGCCAGTTCACGCCGGGTGGCGCCGGCCTGTCCGATGATGGCAAGGGCAAAAGGAAGGCCGCGGGCTGCTTCCAGCGCCTGTTCCGCGCTGGAGGCGCAAACCACTTCGTGCAGGCCTTCGTGGGCAAGCTGCTCGGCCAGGCCGGCAAGCAGCACCGAATCGTCATCGGACAAAAGGATGCGGCTGGGCATGCTGGGCGGGTTCCTGTTCATGGCGATTTTAGCGTGGGCGCCTTGGGCGGCAAAATCTGCCGCCCATCGCCCACATAACCTTATGAAATTCCAGCAATAAGGCGCAAAAAGGGCTGGCCCGCCGCTTGCTTGGCCTGTCCGTCATGCTCCGGTACGACCTCCATTTCCCCGTTCCCTGTATGCCAGCCCCCGCGGGGGCGCCCCTGGCGGGGTCATCGCAGGCGCCACCCCTGCCGGCTTCCGGCAGCCCGGAACATCATCGATCATTCTTTTCCGAGCTTCTGGACATCATCAATCCGCTGCAGCACCTGCCGGTGATCGGCACAATCTACCGCGCGATCACGGGCGAACATGTCGATGCCTTCGCCAAGATTGCAGGCGATACCCTGTATGGCGGGGTGTGGGGCGCGGCAACTTCTGTGGTAGATGTGGCGTTCGAGGCGGTCACGGGCAAGTCGGCGGAAGACACGGTGCTCGCCTGGTTCGATTCGTCCGATGATGGCCCCAGGGTGGCGGCCAACCTGACTGCGCCCAGAACTGGTCCTATCATCGCTTCCTCTCTGCCCGTGCTGGACCAGCCGCTGACCATTGCGGCGGCGGATTTGCCGACTGCGCAACAAGCGGCATTCACCGATGCGCTCGCCGCCAGGGGCGTCACCGGCGAGGTCGCCCAGCGCGCGCTCTATGCCTACCAGCGCAGCGTATTGCTCACGGGCCAGCCTGTGACGACTCGCATCAATTAACGCTATAAGCGCCCAATGGACCTGATAGTGACGCAAGAGGGCGACCGAAGCTGGCTGGACTGGGGCCAGGGCAGGCGGCGCTGTGCCGTCGGCAGGAGCGGCATTGGCGACAAACGGGGAGAGGGCGACGGCATAACCCCGCGCGGGCACTGGCCGCTGCGCCAGCTTTACTATCGCGCCGACCGCATCCTGCCGCCCGCATGCTATCTGGTGCCCCTGCCCATCCGGCCCACGGACGGCTGGTGCGATGCCCCCGACGATCCCGCCTACAACCGGCTGGTCGCCCTGCCCTACGCCGCCAGCCATGAAAAGCTGTGGCGCGCCGACCATCTCTACGACCTGGTGCTGGTAATCGGCTACAACGACGATCCCGTTGTACCGGGCAAAGGCAGTGCCATCTTCCTGCATCTGGCGCGGCCCGATTTCGGGCCGACCGAAGGTTGCGTGGCGTTGAGCAAAGCCGATGCGCTGGCAGCGCTGGCGCAATTGCGCGAAGGCGACCGGATCGGGATCGCTTGAATTGGCCTTATGGTGCCGCCCTGGCGCCGAAAATCGCGGTGCCGACCCGCACATGGGTCGCACCGAACCTTATCGCCAGTTCGAAATTTCCGCTCATCCCCATGCTGAGACAGGCAAGGCCGTATTCGTCCGCCAGCTTCTTCAGCAGTGCGAAATGGGGCGCACCATCTTCGTCCGCCGGCGGTATGCACATGAGTCCCTCCACCGGCAGCTTGAGAACGTCGCGGGCATGATGAATGAGTGCGCCTGCCCCGGCCGGAGGCACACCCGCCTTCTGCGGCTCCCCACCCGTATTGACCTGCACGAACAGGCGCGGGCATCTGCCCGCGCGCGCCCGCTCGGCGGCGATTGCATCGGCCAGGCGGACGCGGTCCATCGTCTCGATGCAGTCGAACAGCGCCACCGCGTCGCGGACCTTGTTGGTCTGCAAGGGGCCGACCAGATGCAGCTCGATGTCGGGGAATTCGATTTTGAGCGCGGAAAACTTTGACCGGGCTTCCTGTACCCGGTTCTCACCGAACAGGCGCTGGCCCGCCGCCAGCGCTTCGCGCACACCAGCTTCACCCACGGTCTTGCTGACCGCCACCAGTCGGGTGGAGCGCGCCGGCCGGAGCGCGCCCTTCCGTGCCGCATCGATGCGCGCCACAATGGCCTGAAGATTTTCCGCGATGGTCATGGGCAATTCCTTAGCAAGACAGCAGCAGCGCCTCAACGCGGCGTTTCCGCTGGTGATGTTCACCGATGGGCGGGGTGCCGATTGGGTGGCGGCGGCCCGGCGCCTGCCGCGGGGCAGTCTGGTGGTGGTGCGCGGCCGGTCGGACCGGGAAAGGGCCGCGTTGGCGGAAAGCCTTTGCGGCATCGTTCCGCTGCTGATCGCGGGCGATGAAAGGCTGGCGGCGCGCGTCGGTGCGGCCGGTCTGCATCTGCCCCAGGCACGGATCGGCGAAGCCGCGCACTGGCGTGCGCGCCACCCGGACTGGATCATCACGGCCGCCGTCCATTCGCTAGGCGCGATGGCCAGGGCGCACCAGCTCGATGCGTTGTTCCTATCGCCCGTTTTCCCCACGCAGAGCCATCCCGGGGCGCCGTCGCTGTCGCCGGCACGGGCAGCCTTCATAGCCGCCGCTGCGCCGCTGCCGGTCTATGCTTTGGGCGGGGTCACGGCCAGGAACGCTGCGCTGCTGGCGCCCGGCTTCAGCGGCATCGCAGCCATTAGTGCTCTATTGTGAGGTTTTAAGATCGAGGTGGAAGAACACCGCGTCCATCGACAGCCGCGAGTTTCCATGGAAGAAGGCGCCGTTGTTCCTGCCGTATGACAGGTGCTGCCAGCCGGTGCTGGCGGAGATGGAACTGCTGACCCGATAGCCCAGCGAGGCTTCCCATCCGTTCAGGCCCACGCGCGGCCGGCCCGGGACGGCCCCAGCGACGCCACTGCCATATTCAAGCCCCGCGCTCCAGGTACCGTTGCTGACCATGCCCGAGGCCTGGACTACGCGTGTGGTGGGGCCGCCATAGCTCTGGTTGACGTCGAATGCATGGGCATTGCTGTTACGATACGCTCCGCCGAGCGACAGCGTGTATTCCTCACTCAGCGGATAATCGGCGCGCAATCCAACGCCGATGTCGCTGACGCCATGCTGGCCGGCCAGCTTATGCTCGGCGCGCCCGGCGGCAACGCCGCCATAGGCGGTGATGGTGAGCGGCCCTGCATCCTGGCTGACGTGCAGGGCCGCCTCCCAGATATCGGCCTGGCGGCCCGGCACATGCGGTCCGGCATTCATGAAGGGGAGTTGCTTGCCCTCGGTCGGCGTAAAGGACAGACCCAGCTGGATGCCGAAAATCTCAGGGCTGGCATAGGTGAATTTGGCGTAGTTGGACGACGCGCCGACTTCGGCTCTGAGTGGAAACAGGCCGGTCAACGCCCGCCCGCTGGCCGGGTCGCGAAAGAAGCTGGTGCGCGGATCATCCAGTGACACGCCAGGATCGACCTTGGGACCGGTCACCGCCAGCGTGTACCCGGCGCCGTCCGCCAGCCCGATCTGCAGGGTGCCCAGCCCGGTGCGGACCACGCCTGCCAGACGTTCCAGCGCATCGCCATCATAGCGCCCGCGGCTCAGGGGATCGGAAGCCGCGACAATGGCTTCCAGCGAAAGGGCAAGGCCGCTGTCATAGTCGCGGCGCAGCGTGGGCATCAGCCGAAAGAGGCCGCTGGTTCCCACGCCGTCAATCTTCTCCCCTGGAAGGCCGGGCTGGTCTGGCCCGAACAGGGCACCGGATGCTTGAGCGTTGATCGTAAGTTCGGCATCGCCGGCGGGGAAGGCCAGGGGCGCGACCGTCCAGTCGGACGGGTCCGCCACCGCCGGGTCCGGCAGTGCCAGCACCAGGCCGGGCAGTATCAGGCCCGCCAGCCACGCCTGTGCCCGCATCCAGGAAGCCATCTTACCGCTACGCAATGCCGGTCCTACGCTCCGCCCACCATAAGTCCTTCCAGAATAAGCCGAACTTGGCGGCTCTAGGCAAGCCTGGCGCCGTTGCGCCAGAGAGGCGGGGCCATTATAAGCCCCAGTGCCGGGTGCGAACGCCCGTCCCTCAAAGGAACAGCGCCCCTCATGCGATTTCTGACTGCTCTCGCCTGTCTGCTGCTTCTGGTTGGATGCGGCTCGTCCAATGACGGCACCCGTACCATGGACACCGGCACCGGCATTGCCAGCGGTTCCAGCCGCATGACCCTGGGGGTCAATTCCTTTCTCTGGCACGCTTCCCTCGACACGCTGTCCTTTCTGCCGCTGCAGTCGGCCGATCCGTTCGGCGGCGTGATCATCAGCGACTGGTATGTGGCGCCGACTGCGCCGAACGAACGGCTGAAGGTGACTGTCTACATCATGGACCGCGCGCTGCGCGCCGACGGACTGAAGGTCGTGGTGTTTCGCCAGGTGCGCAATGGCGCGGGATGGAGTGATGCCCAGCCCAGCGCCGACACTGCGCACAAGCTGGAAGATGCGATCCTGACCCGGGCCCGGGAGTTGCGCCTGGCCACGCTCGGCACTTCCGGCTGACGCCTGACAAGGGCTTACGATGGCGCGCTATAACGCCAAGGACTCTGAAAAGCGCTGGCAGGCGGAATGGGACGTGCGAGGCCTGTTCCGCACACCGCCGCACAGCGAGGCGCCTAAATGCTATGTGTTGGAGATGTTCCCCTATCCATCGGGGCGCATCCATATGGGCCATGCCCGCAATTACACGATGGGCGATGTGATCGCCCGATTCCGCCGGGCCCAGGGCTACAACGTGCTGCACCCGATGGGCTGGGATGCCTTTGGTCTTCCTGCCGAGAATGCCGCGCGCGACAAGGGCGTTTCTCCCCGCGATTGGACCTATGAGAATATCGCGCATATGCGCGAGCAGCTGAAGATGATGGGGCTTTCCATCGATTGGTCGCGGGAATTCGCCACCTGCGATGTCGGATACTATCACCAGCAGCAGAAGCTGTTCCTGGAATTCTACAAGGCCGGGTTCGTCCATCGCCAGGAAGCCGACGTGAACTGGGATCCGGTCGACATGACCGTGCTGGCCAATGAACAGGTGATTGACGGGCGCGGCTGGCGCAGCGGCGCGGTCGTGGAGAGGCGCAAGCTCTCCCAATGGTTCTTCCGTATTACTCAATTCGCCGACGAGCTGCTGGCGGGGCTGGATACGCTGGACCGCTGGCCGGAAAAAGTCCGGCTGATGCAGAAGAACTGGATTGGCCGCAGCGAGGGCCTGCGCTTCCAGTTCACTTTGTCGGATGGCGAAAAGCTGGACGTCTTTACCACCCGCCCCGACACCTTGTTCGGCGCTTCGTTCGTGGCTCTGTCGCCGGAACATCCCCTGGCGCAGGAGATGGCGAAGAAGGACGAGAACCTTGCCGCCTTTATCGCGGAATGTCGCCATGTCGGCACCGCCGAGGCTGACATCGAGAAGGCCGAGAAAAAGGGCTATGACACGGGCCTCAAGGCCATCCATCCGTTTGACGAGAACTGGGCCCTGCCAGTGATGGTAGCCAACTTCGTGTTGATGGGTTACGGCACCGGCGCCATTTTCGGCTGCCCCGCGCATGACCAGCGCGACCTGGATTTCGCCCGCAAATACTCCCTGCCGGTGACAGCGGTGGTGGTCCCTGAAGGTATTGATCCAAAGACCTTCGATGTCGGCGCGGAGGCCTATACCGGCCCCGGCAGGCTGGCCAATTCGCGCTTCCTGGATGGGATGAGCGCGGACGACGCCAAGGCCGAAGTCGCAAGGCGGCTGGAAGCGGCGGGCGTCGGTGAGCGCACCGTGAACTATCGCCTGCGCGACTGGCTGGTGTCGCGCCAACGGCCCTGGGGTTGTCCCATCCCCATGATCCACTGTGCCAAATGCGGCGTGGTGCCGGTGCCGGAAGATCAGCTTCCGGTGAAGCTGCCGGAAAAGATCAATTTCGCGGTCAAGGGCAATCCACTCGACGCGGATGTCGGTTGGAAAACAACCACCTGTCCCACCTGCGGCGGCGCGGCGACGCGCGACACCGACACGCTCGATACCTTTGTGGATTCGTCCTGGTACTTCGCGCGCTTCGCCGCCCCCCATGCGGCCGAACCGGTGGACAAAGCGGCGACCGATTACTGGCTGCCGGTGGACCAGTATATCGGCGGCATCGAGCATGCGATCCTGCACCTGCTCTATGCCCGCTACATTACCCGGGCCATGCATAAGCTGGGCATGGTGGAGGTGGCCGAGCCATTCGCGGGACTGTTCACCCAGGGCATGGTCTGCCACGAAACCTATAAGGATGCCAAAGGGGATTGGGTTTCGCCGGATGAAGTGACCAAGGAAGGCGGCAAGGCTTTCCGTACCGCCGACCATGCCGAAATCACCATCGGTCCGTCGGAAAAGATGTCCAAGTCGAAGAAGAACGTGATCGCGCCCGAAGCAATCATCGCGGACTACGGCGCCGACACCATTCGCTGGTTCATGTTGTCGGACACCCCGCCCGAACGCGACATCGAATGGACCGATGCCGGAGCCGAAGGCTGCTGGCGCTTTGTGCAACGTGTCTGGCGCCTGGCCAGCGAGAGCGAAGGGCTTGCGGCGCCAGGCACACCGGTGACGGCCACCGATGAGGCCAGCCTCAATCTGCGGCGCGCCACCCACAGGGCTATCGCCGCCGTCACGGAAAATCTGGAGGCCCTGCGCTTCAACAACGCCGTGGCGCAGGTTTACACGCTTGCGAACGCGATCGGCGTTGCCGAGAAGTGTGACGCCGCCGCCCGCCGCGAGGCGATCGAGGCTCTGGTGCTACTGTGCGCGCCGATGATGCCGCACCTGGCCGAGGAATGCTGGCGGGCGTTGGGCCACGACCGGCTGGTGGCCGAAACGCCCTGGCTCAAGTACGATGCCGCGCTGATCCAAACCGACAGCGTAACCCTGGCGGTACAGGTGAACGGCAAGCGGCGCGGCGAGATCACGATGCCCAAGGACAGCGACGGCAAGGCCGCCGAAAGCGCCGCCCTGGCGCTGGATGGGGTGATACGTGCCCTGGACGGCAAGGCGCCTAAAAAGGTGATTGTGGTCCCCAATCGCATCGTGAACGTGGTGGCATGAGGAGGGCGCTGATCCTTTCTGCGCTTCTCCTGTTGGCCGGATGCGGTTTCCACCCCATGTATAGCTCGGCGCTGGAGCCGCAACTTACGGCCGTCTATGTGGAACCGATCGCCGACCGCGACGGCTACGAACTGCGCAACCAGCTGATTGATCTGCTTCACAGTGACGGCTCCAAGGCGGGCAAGCGCTACATCCTGAAAGTCACCTTGAACGAGGCCAGCCAGGGCATCGCGCTGCGCAACGACGCCACCATCACCCGCTACAACCAGACCCTCGACGTCCATTATGTATTGACCGACGCGCGCGGCGTCGTGTTGACCGAGGGCGACCAGACCAGCCTGTCGGCCTACAATGTTGCCAATTCACCCTATGCCACCCTGGCGGCGGCGCAGGATTCTTCCAAGCGCGCCGCCCAGGATATCGCCGAACGAATCCACCTGGACCTGGGTGCCTATTTCCGGCGCGAGAAATGATCGTCAGGAATCATGAGGCCGACCGCTTCGTCGCCGCCCCGCCAAAGACGCTGGTGGCCGCGCTGGTCTATGGCCCCGACGCGGGGCTGGTGCAGGAGCGTGCCGAAAAGCTGGCCAGAAAGGTCGTGCCCGACCTGACCGATCCCTTCAATGTTGCGGACTTCAACGAGACGGCGCTGCTGGCCGATCCGGCGCGCCTTGCCGACGAAGCTGCCGCCATATCGATGATGGGTGGGCGGCGGGTCGTTCGCATTCGCGGCGCCACCAATGCCAGTACGGAAGTTTTCCAGGCTTTTTTTTCGGACATCAAGGGCGACGCGCTGGTGGTTGTGGAAGCAGGCGACCTGGCCAAATCGGCGGCGCTGCGCAAGCTGTTCGAAGGCGGTGCGCACACCGCCGCCGTCGCCTGCTATCCCGACTCTGCGCAGGACCTGGCTGACGTGGTGCGCGATGGCATGCGCGCCCAGGGATTGTCGATCACGTCCGATGCGCTGGAAGACGCGGTCTCGCGCCTCGGTTCGGACCGCGGCGTGACCAGGCGCGAACTGGAAAAGCTGGCGCTTTACGCCAGCGGCCAGGACAAGGTTACCATCGACGATGTGCGCGCCGTGATGGGCGACGAAGCCGAGGCGCGCAGCGAATCGGCCTGCGACGCGGCAGGCGTGGGCGATTTCGCCCGCCTGGACCGGGAGCTGGAACGGCTGTGGACGGCTGATGCGGCGCCCGCCCAGATCATCCGCGGCGCCCTGGGCCACTTCCAGAGGCTGCTGCTGGTGCGCGAAAGCATGCAGCGGGGCGAGCCCGTAGATGTGGCGCTGAAGAGACTTCGGCCGCCGCTGCATTTTTCTCGCGCCGCCAGTTTCAAGGCCCAACTGCAGCGCTGGAGCAGCGACCGGCTGGGCGAGGCGCTGGATATGCTATTGGACGCCGAGGTGCTGACGCGCACGACGGGCGTGCCGGCCGAGGCGGTGACGGGCCGCACCCTGATGAACATCGCCGCGATGGCCAAGGGACGAGCATAGTGTTGAAGATTCGAGTTATCCCCTGTCTGGACGTGAAGGACGGCCGCGTGGTCAAGGGCGTCAATTTCGAAGGCCTGCGCGATGCCGGCGATCCGGTGGAGCAGGCCATCCTCTATGACCGCGAAGGCGCAGACGAACTTTGCTTTCTCGACATCACCGCCTCCCATGAAAACAGGGGCACATTGCTGGACGTGGTGCATCGCACCGCTGAAGTCTGCTTCATACCGCTGACGGTGGGCGGCGGCGTGCGCACGCTGGACGATATCCGCGCGCTTCTGCTGGCGGGCGCCGACAAGGTGTCGATCAACACCGCCGCCGTCACCCGGCCTGAGTTCGTCGCCGAAGCGGCGCATAAGTTTGGCAGCCAGTGCATCGTCGCCGCCGTCGATGCCAAAATGGCTCCCAGCGGCAGGTACGAGGTCTATACCCATGGCGGACGGCGCCAGACCGGCATCGACGCGGTGGAACATGCCAGGAAGCTCACGCAGTTCGGTGCGGGCGAGGTTCTGCTTACCTCGATGGACCGCGACGGGGTAAGGTCGGGCTACGACCTGGTACTGACCCGCGCGGTTTGCGACGCGGTCAGCGTGCCGGTGATTGCCTCGGGCGGTGTCGGCAGGGTCGACGATCTGGTGGCCGGCATCAAGGAAGGCCACGCCAGCGCGGTGCTTGCCGCCTCCATCTTCCATTTCGGCGACGTTTCCATCGCAGAGGCCAAAGCCGCATTGGCCGCGGCCGGTATATCGGTTCGTCCGGTCTGATCGTTTTTGCCGGCATTTTCGGCCAAGTTTGAGGACAATCCCGATTGATGGCCGGGCGATTTCCAGCTTAGCTGTGGCCATGGACCAGCGCTCTTCCGTCCATTACCTGGTGCCCCGGCATTTCGGTCCACGCGCTTATGGGCGTCCGGTCAAGGCGGTCCCCGCCCGCATTACCCGCGCCATGACTGCCGAAGAGGCGTTTCGCGCTGCATTGTCGGATTGCCTGGCGCAACTGACCGCCAATGCCGCGGCCCTCAGGGCGGGGGGTTCGGTGGAAGGCCTGCACAAGGTGCGCGTTGCCTTCCGGCGCCTGGAGGTGGCACTGGGCGCCTTTGGAAAGGAATTCCGCCAGGAATGGCTGGAAGAGTTGCGCGGCCGCGCCAAGGTGCTGTCCGGCCGCATGGCGGCGGCGCGCGACCTGGACGTCTTCGTTGACGCCCTGCTTGCGGACGCCCTGGACAATGAGGCGCTTCAGGTCGAGGGCGGCGATGCCCTGCGCGCCGCAGCGCAAAGCGCGCGCAATGCTGCGTGGGTCGCTGCCCATGGCTGCGTCACCGGCGCCGACTTTGCCCGCTTTTTGGATGACGTGGCGTCGCTGGTCCAGTCGCGCCTGCCCCTTGGCGGAAAGCGCAAACTTCTGGACACCGCTGCACGTATTCTCGACCGCCAGGCCTTGCGGGTGGAAAAGCGCGGCCGCGCCGCACGGAGTGGAGAGGAGGGCGATTTGCACAGGTTGCGCATGGCCCTCAAGAAACTGCGTTACAGCGCGGAATTCTTTGGGCCCCTCTATTCTGCGAAAAAGGTAAGGGCGTATCTCGGCTGCGTACGCCGGCTCCAGGACGAACTGGGGCATCTCAACGATGTTGCCCAGGTGCGCGGTACCATCGGCGGGCTTCTGCGTGCGCGACAACCCGGTCCGGCAAGATCCGGTGACGGCGAAATGCGGCTGGCGGCGGGGATGGTGCTGGGCTGGTATGCGGCAAAGACGCCGCGCGCGCTCAAGAAGGCGCTGAAGCGCTACAGGGCATTTCGCGACTTCACCCCTTTCTGGGTGTGAAGAACCCGCCGGGTGTGAAGGTCCCCCCGGGCGTGAACTCCACATTCAAGGCGGCGATGGCGGGTTCGCAGTTGGGCAGCAGTTCCAGCACCAGGATGCGCGACACATCCAGACGCGCCGGCATCGGCGAATCCATCGCCCAGCCGGTGGCCAGCGCATAGGCCGCGCGAAGGACGCCCATATGGGCGACGGCCACCGCACTCGCCGCGTCTCGGGATATGTCGCGCAGAAAAGCAGCCACGCGCGCATGAACTTCGCCGGTGGATTCGCCGCCCGGCGGCCGGAATTCCTCGCGGCGCGAGGCCCCTGCTTTCTCAAAGGCGTCGGCGCCATAGCGTTCCAGAATCTGCGCGCGGGTAAGGCCCTCCCACTGCCCCCAGTTCTGTTCCATCAGTCGCGCGTCCAGCAAGGGATCGGCGAGGTCCAGCGCCTGTGCCGTCTGGCGCGCGCGCAGCAGGGGGCTCGAAAAGACGCGG
>DASTRG010000248.1:0-4765 GCA_035761325.1 Rhizomicrobium sp.
TCCACAATCCCCAGGATCGGCACCTGCACCTTCTGGAACATGGCGATGCCTTTCCTGGCGTCGATCAGGGCGATGTCCTGCGGCGTCGATACGATCACCGCGCCTTTCAGCGGCACGCGCTGGGTGATGGTGAGCTGCGCATCGCCCGTGCCCGGCGGCATGTCCAGCACCAGCACGTCCAGCTCGCCCCACCTGGTGTCGTTCAGCATCTGCATCAGCGCCGACTGCACCATGGGCCCGCGCCAGATGGCGGCTTCGTCTTCCTTCAGCAGAAAGCCCAGCGACATGGCGACGATCCCGTACTTCTCGATGGGGATCAGCTTCTTGCCGTCGGTGTCCGGCTTGTGGCGGATGTCCAGCAGGCGCGGCACCGACGGGCCATAGATGTCGGCATCCATCAGGCCCACCTTCAGCCCCAGCCGCGCCAGCGACAGCGCCAGGTTCACCGCCACCGTGGATTTGCCCACGCCGCCCTTGCCGCTGGCCACCGCCACAATGGCGCCCACGCCCGGCAGGCCTTCCTGCGGCGGCGGAGGCTGACGCTTCACCGCGGGACGGGGACGGCCATGCCCATGCCCATGCCCATCGTCCTGCGGCGCATGGTCCTCATGCGCGGTCAGGACGGCGGTGACGGACTTCACGCCTTTGACGCCCAGCGCCATCGCTTCGCAGATCTTGCGCAGGGGCTCGGACTTGGGGCCCCGCTCGGCAGACACTTCCAGCACAAAGCCGACATGGCCGTCCTTCACCACCAGGCCGGTGATCATGTCCTCCTGCACCACGGTGCGGCCGCTGACCGGATCGATCACCTGGTCGAGCGCCTTCAGGACATCCTGGCGCAATTCGGAATCGGACATGAAGCTTCACCTGGAACATTTGCGGGCGGCGGCGCCGATATAGACACCGCCGGACGCAAAACCCAAGCCCCGTATGGCCCGCGGCCTGCACGGAACGCGTCAAAAACCCTTGCGCGCGCGTGGAGATGACGATCCGCCCGCCTTTGAGAAACACAGGCGACTCAAATACCTGCCCAACCCGGGTTTTTGCCCTGTTTGTTCCATTTTTACATGCCTAAACTGCCGCCGATTCCCGCTAGGCGTTCATGGTCCCGGTTATGCGTGTCTTCAAGGCTCTTTGCGCCATTGTGGCGGTGTCCGCGACTCTTTCGGCGGCATCGGCGCGCCCGGCCCCCGATTCCTTCGCCGACCTGGCCGACAAGCTGCTGCCCACCGTCGTCAATATCGCCACCAGCCAGACACTGAAACCGCGCGCCCAGGCCAATCTGCCCAAACTGCCGCCGGGCTCGCCGCTGGAAGACCTGTTCAAGAATTTTCTCGGCCCCCGCGACGGCCAGCCGCGCCATGTCACCTCGCTGGGTTCGGGTTTCATCATCGATCCTTCCGGCTACATCGTCACCAACAACCATGTGATCGAGGACAGCGACCAGATCACCGTCACGCTGAATGACGGGACCGAGATGCCGGCCAAGCTGGTGGGCCGCGATACCAAGACCGACCTGGCGCTCCTCAAGGTCAATCCCAAGAAGCCGCTGCCGACCGCCCGTTTCGGCGACAGCGACAAGGCGCGGATCGGCGACTGGGTGATGGCGATCGGCGATCCCTTCGGCATCGGCTCGACGGTGACGGCGGGCATCGTCTCGGCGCGCAACCGCAACATCAACTCCGGCCCCTACGACGACTTCATCCAGACCGACGCGCCCATCAACCGGGGCAATTCGGGCGGGCCGCTGTTCAACATGGACGGCGCCGTCATCGGCATCAATTCGCAGATCTACACGCCCTCGGGCGGCAGCGTGGGCATCGGCTTCGCCATTCCTGCCAACCTGGCGCGCGACGTGGTGGGCCAGCTGCGCCGCTATGGCGCGGCGCGGCGCGGCTGGATCGGCGTGCGCATCCAGCCCGTCACCGCCGAGATCGCCGAGGGATTGAACCTGGGCACCACGCGCGGCGCACTGATCGCCGATGTCACCGCCGGCGGTCCGGCCGCGCGGGCGGGCCTGCAGAATGGCGACCTGGTGGTAGGTTTTGACGGCAAGCCTGTGGCTGACGACCGGGCCCTGCCGCGCATCGTCGCCGACACGCCCATCGGCAAGACGGTGAATGTCGATCTGCTGCGCAAGGGCCGCAAGGCGAGCTTGCGCATCACGGTGCAGAAGCTGGCCGATGACAGCAAGCCCGACAAGCCGACAAAGTCCGCGCCGCCGCCCAAGGCCAAATCTTCCCTGTCGCGGCTGGGCCTGACCCTGGGCCAGCTGGACGGCGTGAGCCGCGCCAAATACAAGATCGGCGGCAATGTGAAGGGCGTGCTGGTGGCGGCTGTCGATCCCTCCGGCTCGGCGGCGGAAAAGAATGTCCGCCCCGGCGACGTGATCGTGGAGGTTTCCGGCCAGGCGGTGAATTCGCCCGACCAGGTCAGCAAGCGGCTGGATGCAGACATCAAGGCGGGCAAGAAGGTCGAACTGTTCCTGATCAATCGCGCAGGAGACTTGACCTATGTCGGTTTGCGCCTGGGTTGACCGGCAGAAACGGAGGCAGGACATCATGAAGCAGTCATTGAACCGGCTTTCGGGGGCGGGCTGGCTGACCATTATCGTCCTGCTGGCGCTGCTGGTCGCATCGGCCGTCTATGCCGTCCATATCTGGAACAGCGTCAGCACCGCCATGTCGGGCTGGGGCTGGAGCATGCTGCTGCTGGGCGTGGTCATCACCACCGCGCTGGGCGTGGGGCTGATGTTCCTGGTTTTCTATTCCGCCCGGCACGACATGGATCGCTAGGCGGTCCGGCCGGCCGCTATTGGCGGACGATCTCGGCGTCGCTGTAGCCTTGCAGGTACAAAAGCGCCTCCAGCGTATTGTGGTTGACCGCCGCGCCCGCCGCCTCGGCCACCACCGGCTTGGCGTGATAGGCGACGCCCAGCCCCGCCAGCCTTATCATCCCCAGGTCGTTGGCGCCGTCGCCCACCGCCAGCACATCGGCGTGGGAAATGCCCAGCCGCCGCGCCGTGCGCTCCAGGGTCTCGACCTTGGCTTCCCGGCCCAGGATGGGCATGGCCACCTCGCCGGTCAGCGCCGCGCCGTCGTCGATCAGGCTGTTGCCGTAATGCTCATGAAATCCCGCCAGCGCCGCCACGCGGCTGGTGAAGAAGCCGAACCCGCCCGACACCAGCACGGTGTGGGCGCCATGCGCGCGCATGGTGGCCAGCAGGTTCTTCGCGCCGGGGTTCAGCCGCACCCGCTCGGCATAGGTCTTTTCCAGCGCCGACAGATGGAGGCCCTTCAGCATGCCCACGCGTTCGCGCAGCGCCGCCTCGAACACCAGTTCGCCGCGCATCGCCCGCTCGGTGATGGCGGCGATCTGCGGCTTCAGGCCCGCCATGTCGGCCAGTTCGTCCAGGCATTCGACATTGATGATGGTGGAGTCCATGTCGGCGACCAGCAGCTTCTTGCGGCGGTTTTCCGTCGAAACCAGGTTGATGTCCCAGGGCGCACCGGCGGCGAGCCGCCGCGCTTCATCCAGTGCCGCGCGGCTTTCCACCGCGATGTCATAGGCAAAGCCCGGCGACAGTTCGCGGATATCGCCCAGTCCCCGCAGCCGGCGCCGGTCGGCATCGACGCCAATGACATTCACGACAAAGCCGGACATTGTTGACCCATGACATTTATTTCGGTCATCACCCGATGACGGTTGACGCGGTGCTTATTGCAGGCCCCACCGCGAGCGGCAAGTCCGCGCTGGCGCTGGCGCTGGCGGAAAAACTGGGCGGGGTTGTGATCAACGCCGATTCCATGCAGGTCTATGCCGAGGCGCCGGTGCTGACCGCCGCGCCCGATGCGGCCGCGCGCGCCCGCGTGCCCCATTTTCTCTACGGCCATGTCAGCGCGCGTGACGGCTATTCCACCGGCCGCTACGCCATCGACGCCGCGCGGGCGCTGCAGGAAGCACGCGCGATGAAGCGCATCCCCGTCTTCACCGGCGGCACCGGCCTTTATTTCACCGCCCTGACCGAAGGGCTGTCCGACATGCCCGCCATTCCCGCCGCCGTGCGCGCCGCCACCCGCGCGCTGCTGGCGCAAATCGGGCCGCAGGCCCTGCATGCGCGGCTGGCCGAACGCGACCCGGCGGGCGCGGCGCTGCTGCGCCCCACCGATCCCCAGCGCATCGCCCGCGCCTGGGAAGTGCTGCAGGCCACCGGCACGCCCCTGCCGGAATGGCACAAGCGCAAGGGCCGGCCGGTGCTGGCGGGACTGAGGCTGGCGAAATTCGTGCTCGACATGCCGCGCGATGTGCTGCGCCTGCGGATTGCCCAAAGGTTCGAAGCCATGGTGGAGCGGGGAGGCCTGCAAGAGGCGCAAGCCCTGATGGACCTGGACCCGGCTCTTCCCGCTGCCCGGCTGCTGGGCCTTCGCCCGCTTCAGGCCCTGGCCGCGGGCGATTTGTCGCGCGGGGCGGCGCTGGCGCGCGCGATCACCGATACCGGCCGTTTTGCCAAGCGCCAGGTGACCTGGTTTCGCCACCATATGAGTGATTATGGCAGGATTGATGCCAGCGTAAGTAATTTTATTACCAAGACAATAGATGAATACGTATGAAATTGCTTGACGACGCTCCGCCGCGACTTTAAGTTCCCGCCCGTCATGCGCTACACGCTGGTATTTGTTCCCTGGTCACCGTCCGGGTGGAGTTGACGCTCCGCCAAACGGATGGTGGCTGTCGCAGGAAAGGGGCGTAAAACGCCCCTTTATCT
>DASTRG010000249.1:0-2650 GCA_035761325.1 Rhizomicrobium sp.
CGAATCGCTGCCGCGGGCCTCCAAGACGCAGTCGGAATGGTACATGCTCACCGCCTACAGCGAATGGAGCGGCCGGCATGTCTTCTTCGACACCCAGGGCAGCCTGGCTTATGGCAATTTCATCGGAAGCCGTTCCCTCTCGGTCAGTTCCTTCACCCGCAAGGCCGACAGCAAACGTGCCGGCCTGATGGGCGCTCTGGGCGCAAAGGGCGGCGTGATGCTGAAATATCTGGGCTTCCAGGTCGATCCGCACATCAGCCTGGATGGTCTGGTATTGCGCGAGGAAGGCTACACCGAGACCGGCGGCGGCAGCGGCATGGACCTCGCGGTTGCCCCCTACTATGCCAACTCTCTGCGCACGGCGCTGGGTGCGGATATCCGCCTGCCGCTCAACATCTGGGGCGTCGAACTGGCCCCCGAAGCGCGCGTCGGCTACCGCTACGACCTGATCGGCTCGCCGGTGAAGCTGAACGCCGGCTTTGTGTCGACGGGCGGCCTGGGCACGGTGAACAACACCATCAAGTTCGTGGGACCCGACCCCGACAAGGGCAACACCATCCTGGGCCTGGGGCTGGGTGCCAATACCGATACTTGGCAGCTGGGCGGTCAGTACGACTGGGTACGCGGCTCCAACGGCTCGACGACCCAGGTGGGCATCATCACGCTTCTGGCACGCATCTAACCGGCTGCTGCGAGTTCCACGAAGCGCGTCACCGCGTCCTCTGGCGTGGCGAAGGATGTCGCCAGTCGCGCCAGGACGTGCTCGCCGGCTGCCTCCGTGCGCCAGTCATAGAAATAGGCGCCCGCCGCACGCAGGCGCGCCGCCAGCGCGGCCGGCATCAGCGCGAACACCATGTTGGTCTGGACGGGCACCGGCAGGCGGATGCTGTTGACCCGCGATAGCCCCTCGGCCAGGCGCTCCGCCAGTCTATTGGCGCGGGCGGCGCTCTCAAGCCACAAACCGTCGGTTACATAGGCTTCCAGCTGGGCCGAGACGAAGCGCATCTTCGAGGCCAGATGGCCACCCTTCTTGCGGCGGTATTCGAAGTCGGCGGCATCGGCCGGGTGGAAATAGACCACCGCTTCGGCCCCCATCGTTCCGCCCTTACTGGCGCCGAAGGACAGGACGTCCACACCTGCCTGCCAGGTGGACTGGGCCGGTGTCACGTCCAGATGGGCCAGGGCATTGGCAAAGCGCGCGCCGTCCAGATGCATCTTCAGGCCGCGCGCGTGCACCACCCGGGCGATGTTCGCCAACTCGTCCAAGGCATAGACCGTGCCCAGTTCCGTGGGCTGGGAGAGGGACACGGCGAAGGGCTGAACGCTGTGCACAAAACCGCGCGGCAGGGCGTCGATTGCCTGGGCGACGGCATCCGCCGTCAGCTTGCCGGCCAGGGGACCTTCGGCGGGCCCGGCGATGCCAATCAGCTTGGCGCCGTGGCTATAGAATTCGGGAGCCCCGCACTCCGACTCCATGATGTGGCTGGCCGCATGGCAGAAGACCGCGCCGTGCGGCGGGGTCAGGGTTGCCAGCGCCAGGGCGTTCGCTGCCGTGCCGGTAAGAACCGGATAGACCGCCACTTCCCGTCCGAACAGGCGGGAAAAAAGCGGCGCGAGCCCCTGGGTGCAGGCGTCGCCTCCATAGGCGCGTGCCGGCCCATGGTTGGCGCGCGCCAATGCCGTCATCACCTGGGGCAGCACGCCATAGGCATTGTCGGAGCCGAAATCCATTCCGGCGACGCTACCAGCTGCCGGTGTTGGGCATCGACGCCCAGGGCTCTTTGGGCGGAAGGACCCCATCCTGCAGCAACTCGATGGAAATCCCGTCGGGCGAGCGGATGAAAGCCATGTGGCCGTCGCGCGGCGGCCGGTTGATGGTAACGCCCGCCGCCATCAGCCTTTCACAAAGCGCATAGATATCGTCCACGCGATAGGCGAGATGCCCGAAATTCCGCCCCCCCGCATAGCCCTTCTCGTCCCAGTTCCAGGTGAGTTCGATCAAGGGGCTTTCGACGCCGCCGGCATCGGTAGCCATGCGCGCCGCATCCTCGGGCGTGGCCAGAAAAACCAATGTAAATCGGCCTTTTTCGTTCTCCATGCGTCGCACCTCCTTCAACCCGAGCTTGTTGCAATAGAAGTCGAGCGACGATTCCAGATCCGAGACTCGGACCATCGTGTGCAGATATCGCATGTGATTGTTTCCCAAATTGTATCCGTTGAGAACGTGGCGAGAGATGTTAGCGCTCATTCCTTTGCCTGGCGCCGGGCGGCGCAAAAGCGATATTGCCGCATGGGAACCTCGACCGGCATACCTCATTTTCCCGCCACCTGTTTTACGCAACAACAGCAATTGTTTTGTAGCCGGAACGATTCTTCCCACACACATCAGCACTTAAGTAAGTGTTCGTGCTTTGCTGCACTTGCGAGATAAATAATGGCACTGCGCTGCAAAACACGGCCCGGAAATGCTTTGCGCCTTGCGCGCAAGGTGGGATGATGCTGCCGTCGTATGAAAGAAGCCTAATCTCCTCTTGCCAAGTTTGAGGGCGGTTGCTTTAAGAGCGACCGGCGTGGCGTCGGGTTTGGTGCCGGGCTGAAAGAATATCGGTCTGCCCTGAACTATCCGGCCCAGGCGCCGTGGCGTGCCGGG
>DASTRG010000250.1:0-2336 GCA_035761325.1 Rhizomicrobium sp.
GCAAAGGCCATCGAGAAGTGCCGCGCCTGGACCACCGAACGGCTCAATGGCCAAGACGGCCTTGGCGCCATCTATCCCGCCATGGCCAACAGCGTGATGATGTATGACGTGCTGGGTTATGCGCCGGATCATCCCGATCGCGCCATCGCGCGCAAATCGGTCGACCTGCTGCTGGTGGTCAAGGAAGACGAGGCCTATTGCCAGCCCTGTGTCTCGCCGGTGTGGGACACCGCGCTGGTCGCCCACGCGCTTCTGGAGACCAAGGATGCAAAAGCCCGCGAGGCGGTGGATCGCGGCCTTCAATGGCTGCGCCCGCTGCAGGTGCTGGACGTGAAAGGCGACTGGGCCGAGGAGAAGCCCGGCGTGCGCCCCGGCGGCTGGGCCTTCCAGTACCGCAACGATCATTATCCCGACCTGGACGATACCGCAGTGGTGGTGATGGCCTTCGACCGCGCCGGCGTGGCGCAGACCGATGTCGCCATCGCCCGCGGGCGTGAGTGGGTGGAAGGGATGCAGAGCCGGGACGGCGGCTGGGGCGCCTTCGACGCCGACAATTCCTATTATTACCTCAACAACATTCCCTTCGCCGATCATGGCGCGCTGCTGGACCCGCCGACCGAGGACGTCTCGGGCCGCTGTGTCGGCATGCTGGCGCAGTTGGGTGAGGGCGGAAAGCCGCTGGCCGACGGTATCGCCTATCTGCGCAAGACCCAGCGCGAAGACGGATCGTGGTGGGGCCGCTGGGGCGTCAATTACATTTACGGCACCTGGTCCGCGCTGGCCGGGCTGAACGGCGCCGGGCTGACGCCCGACGATCCGACGATGAAGAAGGGCGCCGCCTGGCTGATCGCGATCCAGAATCCGGACGGCGGCTGGGGCGAGAATTGCGACAGCTACAAGCTGGATTATCGTGGCTATGAGCCCGCGCCCTCGACTGCGTCACAGACGGCCTGGGCGCTGCTGGGCCTGATGGCGGCAGGCCAGGTCGATCATCCGGCCGTGGCGCGCGGCGTCAATTATTTGAAGGCGACGCAGGAAAGCGACGGCCTGTGGAGCCAGGGGCATTACACCGGCGGCGGTTTCCCGCGCGTGTTCTACCTGAACTATCACGGCTATCCGAAATTCTTCCCGCTCTGGGCGCTGGCGCGCTATCGCAACCTGAAGACCGGCAATTCGCGGCGGGTGGAGTACGGTCTGTGATCGGGCGGATCAGCCCGAAAGATCCGGCAGGGCGATGACCATTCTCGCCGTCACCGGCCTGACCAGGGAAGCCGAGATCGTCGGCACCACCGATGTCGTGGCGGTGGCGGGCGGCGGCGATAGCGAGGGCCTGGCAAAAAAGCTGGACGCCCTGCATGGCGACATCCGTGGCGTCATCTCCATCGGCCTGGGCGGGGGTCTGTCGCCGCTGCTGAGGGTCGGCGATGTGGTGATCGCCGAACAGGTCAGCTTCGACGGCCCGCTGGGTCAGAACAGCAAGGTCTGGGACTGCGACGAGGGTTGGCGCGTGCGGCTGATGTCGCGCCTGGCTTACGCCCATCAGGGCGTCATCGCTGCCAGCGATATGGTGTTGCAGGATACCGGCGCCAAGGCCGGCCTACACGACCGCACCGGCGCGCTGGCGGTGGACATGGAATCCCATATCGCCGCAAGATTTGCGGCCTCGCGGCAAGTACCGCTCGCCGCCCTGCGTGTCATCTCCGACGACGCCCGCCACACATTGCCGCCTGCCGCGCTGGTGGCGATGCAGCCGGACGGAAGCATCTCCATCGCCCGCGTGCTGTGGTCGCTGGTGAAAAAGCCCCAGCAACTGCCCGCGCTGGTCCGCACCGGCAGGGGTTCGTCGAAAGCCTTTAAGGAATTACTCCGCTGCCGCGACCTCTGTGGTGTCGGACTTGCCGGCACGGATCTCTGACATCTTCTTCTGGACGTGGGCCGAGAAGACGAACTCGGCCGGCCGCTGCTTTGACAGGTCGATCTCGGGCGCGAACGGCCCGTCGGTCTTCACCCCGCGCAGCGCGATGGGCAGCATCTTGAGCGGATGGCGGATCGCGTCGGTGGCGGCGGTACCTTCGAAGCCGCAATGCACCATGCAGTTGGCGCATTTCTCATACTTGCCGACGCCGTACTTTTCCCACTCGGTGCCTTCCATCAGCTCCTTGAAGGTCTTGGCATAGCCTTCGCCGAGCAGGTAACAGGGCTTCTGCCAGCCGAACACGGTCAGCAGCGGCATCGACCAGGGCGTGCACTCATAGGTCTGGTTTCCGGCCAGGAAATCCATGAACAGGCCGGAATTGGTGAACTCCCAGTCCTTGCCGCCGTTGCCGCGCTTGAGG
>DASTRG010000251.1:0-9560 GCA_035761325.1 Rhizomicrobium sp.
AGCCGGTTCCAGCCCGGCGTCTGGATGTCACCGTTGGAATGATAATAGAGATAGTCGGCCGACAGCGACCATTCCTCCACCGCCAGCGTGCCGGACAGTTCCAGCAGTTGATGGCTGGGATGCAGTCCCCGGAAATAACTGTAGCTGTCGTCGATTTCGCCAAAGGCGTGCACACCGCCCGCCGCGCTGCCCAATGTCACGGGCGCCCCGGCCTGCGCGGTGAGATTGCGCCTGGAATAGCTGCCATAGCTCAGCGTGACCGCGCCGCCCAAGGCGTCGTTGGCGCCTTCCGTCTTGGGCAGGAAGTTGACCAGGCCGCCCACCTTGCCCGGACCATAGATGGGCGATGGCGGTCCGCGCAGGATCTCGATTCCCGCCGCATCGCCCAGCGGCGTGGAATAGGTGCCGCGATTTTCGGCCCGCTTGAAGCCGCGAAAATAATTCTCCGCCAGCGTGCCGCGCAGCGACACCGCCCCTTCCACGCCATAATAGCTGGCGGTATAGGCCGAGGGGGTGATCGCCGTCAGATCGTCGATCCCGTCGATTCCGTAGCGGTCGACGGTGGTGTCGCTGACCAGGGTGACGGCGCGCGGTGTTTCGATAAGCGGCTTGTTCAGGCCAAAGGCGGCGCTGTTCGCTCCCACATCGAGCAGATGGACGGGGTCGCCGGTGACCACCACCTCTTCAACCGTTCCGTTCTGGGCGCGCGCCGGCGCAGCCGCCAGGGAAAGTCCGGGCAGCGCGAAAACCGTCAGGACCAGAAAGACCGAACCCCTCGCCATGGGCGCCTACATAAGTCGCCCGCGGGAAATGTCATGTAACATTTTACATCAAAGACCCGATCGCGACACCCTGCCGCAGACCGGACAAGCCTCAAGTTCCTGATCTATTTGAGACTTCCCCAGATTTCGGCGATCCGGCCGGCGGGCAGGACAACCGCACCACTGCATTCCAGGGCCCGCAGCGCGCCCCGATGCAAGCCATCGTCATAGGCCGCACAGGCGTCGCCCGCGAGAAACACATGGAAGTCGGCCTCGAAGGCCGACCAGGCGGTGGCCGCCACACAGCATTCGGTCGTGAGCCCCGCCAACACCAGCGTGTCGATTCCTTCCGCCTTCAACCGCCCCGCCAGGTCTATGCCGGTGAAGGCGCTGTAGCGGGTCTTGTCCACGATCCACTCCCGTCCGCGCGGACGGACGCCGACGAATGCCGCCCCTGGCGTGCCGGCCACGCACAGATCGCCTTCCTGGGGGTCGCTCTTGCGGCGCTTTGCTTCCTTCAGTACCTCGCTTTCCGCACCCGGCAGGTTGAGAAGGCGCACAAAGACCGGCATCACGCCGGCGCCGCGCGCCGCCTCCAGCAGGCGGACCGCTTCGTTCAGCGCGGCCTGGGGCGCGGACATGTCCATGCCCCGGCGCGCCATCTCGCCATGCGGGGCGGCGAAATCCGCCTGGCAATCGATCAGCAGCAGCGCGGTGCGGAGGGGCGCGATCCATTCCGGCCGGAAATTCATGTAAAGGCGCTCCTGAGCGCGGGCAGGATTTGGCGGCCAGTGACGCGCACGCCCTCCAGGTAATCGTCGAAGATGAACATCAGTCCGTCGATATCGCAGTCGCGCAGAAAGGCTTCGATCTTCCCGGCGCAGGTGGCAGGCGATCCGATCGCGGCCTGGGTCATGAAGGCGCCCTGCGCCCGCGCCGTCATGGCGTTTCCGGCAAGACCGTAACTTTGCAGCATGCCCGACACCGCGCCTTCGTCCAGGCCCAGGCGGTACTTGTCCGCCTTGGCCTGCGCCTCGCCATCCGTCTCGCCGGTGATCACGGTCATCATGCAATAAGTCTTTATCGGCTTGCCCAGTTCCGCCGCCAGGGCGCGGGCGCGAGCGGACGCATCGGCGGTTTCGCCTTCATTGCGGCCGCCAATGAAACAGCCATCGCATTCGCGAACGGACAATTCAAAGCCCCGCGCCGACATGCCGGCGCAGATCAGTTCCGGCCGGTGCAGCGGCTTGGGATCGCTGACGCAATCCCTGAATTTGAAATAGCGCCCGTGGAAATCCACACGGGGCTCGCGCCACAGCCGCTTGACGATGGCGGTCCATTCTTCCGTCAGGTCGTAGCGCGCATCATGGTCGAGCTTTTCGTTCCAGGCGCCCATCTGCTCGAATTCGCCGCGGAAGGCACCGGCCACGATGTTGAGGCCGGCGCGGCCGCCGCTGATGTGATCGAGCGTGGCGATCATCTTCGCCGCCACCGCCGGATTGTGCAAAATGGCATGCAGCGTGGCCCATACCTTGATGCGGCGGGTGACGGCGGCGATGCCCGTCATCATGGTCAGCGGCTCCAGGCTCGTGCCCCAGTGGTTGGTCACCCCGCCAAAGCCGCGCCACTTGCCCATGGCCATGACGAAATCGAAGCCTTCCTGCTCGGCGGCGATGGCGGCATCGCGGTTCTGCAGCCAGCCGCCGTCCAGCACCGGCGTCGTGGCCGAAACGATCCAGCCGCCATTGGCGACCGGCAGGAATACGCCGAACTCCTTGTCCGTCATGCGGTCCTCCGGTGCGGCGGGCGCATGGCCAGCACCGCCAGCATGACCGCGGCGATGGCAGCCGCAAGGAGCAGGAAAAACGGGGTGAAGACACCGGTGGTGTCGCGCGTGAAGCCGGCCAGGGCCGGCGCCACAGCGCCTATGGTGGAGATCAGGTTGACGATGGAAAACAGTTCCAGGTTGGGGGCGCGGCCGAAATAATCCAGCAGCAGGATGGTCGCGGCAAAGAAGGTCAGGCCGTAGCCGACCCCGACGCCGGCGGCATAGACCAGCATCAGGGGCAAGCCCCGTGCAGCCGCCAGCGCCACAAGGCCTGCCGCCATCATTCCCAGAGCAATCACCAGAAGCCCGCGCGCACTGATGACGCGGGTCAGCATGCCGCCGGCCAGCCGCGCCGCGGCATTGAGCAGCGCGCTCACGCTCATCATCAGGCCGGCGACATAGACGCTGACGCCATGCTGTGTCAGGTGCGCCACCGACGCGGCATTGGCCGTGATGCCGCAGAACAGGAAGGCGGCATAGGCCGCGGCGATGATCCAGAACTGATACGTCCTTAATGCGTCGCGCCAGTGCCAGTCTTCGGTTGAAATGTCTGGGTCCTTTTCGGCATTCAGGCAGACGTTGGTGCGTGCATCCACCAGCAACGCCGCCAGCACCCCGCAAAGCACCACCAGCAGTCCCATGACCAGCCAATAGCTGCGCCACAACCCCGTGGCGTCGGTGACCAGGATATAGAGAAGCGGCCCGGCGGCGCCGCCGACACCGCCCACGGTGAAGTAAACCCCAAAAGCAAAGGATGGACGCGCGAACAGGCGGGTCAGCAGATAGGTTCCCGGCACCGTATCGAGCAGGGTAAAGCCCAGCCCCGCCAGCGACGCGCCCAGGAAATAGAGCCACAGCCCATGCGTCCAGGCCAGGGCCAGAAAGGCCAGCGCCATCACCAGCGAACCGATCAGCAGATTGGCGCGCACGCCCAGGCGGCGGATCAGCGCGGCGGGAACGGTGGCGGTGACGCCGCAAAATACCGCAAGAAGCGTGAAGCCAAGCCCCGCCTGGGTCCAGCTCCAGCCCAGTTCGGCGACCATGGCGGGCAGCACCAGCCCCAGGCTGTCGAAAGTGGCGGCGGTGATGATGAAATAGAGTGCGCTGATGACGGCAAGCGTCGCCCAGGCAGCGCTGGGCCTTGTCGTGGCGGACGCGCCGGTCACGGATTGGCTTCCAGCGAACGCTTCATCTCGGCGGGAAAATCGCCTAGCACCTTCAGCATCACCGCGCGGGCACGTTCGGCATCGCGGCTGGCAATGGCCTGGGCCAGGCCACGATGTTCGGCGAGCGCGCGATAGCCATCCTCGATCGAGGGCGCGCGCATGGCATAGAGCCAATAGCGCGCGGTCTGGTGATGCAGCGTCACCACGATCTTGGCCAGGGTGCGATTGCCGCTGGCAGCCGCCACCGCGACATGGAAGGCTTCATCCATCGCGGCAAGCGCGCGCACGTCATTGTTGCGGACCGCCTCCTCCGCGCCGTCCAGGGTGGCGCCGATGGCGGCGATCTCTTCTTCGCTGGCGTGGGCGGCGGCCAGCCCGGCGCACTGTACCTCGATCAGGCAGCGGGCCTCGAACGCCTCGCGCGCTGCCATCAGGTCCAGCGGCGCAACCGTGGTGCCCACCCGTGCGCGGCGCTGTACCAGCCCTTCCAGCGCCAGGCGCGCCAGCGCTTCGCGGACACCGGCAAGTCCTCCGCCATAGCGGCGCGCCAGTTCATTCTCATCGAGGTGCTCGCCGGCGGCCAACGCCCCCACGATGATGTCGACCAGGATGCACTGGTACAGCCGCGACTTCAGGAGCCGGGGCGACCATTCATCCAGTCTTGCGATGTCCTTGTCCCGCGGATCGGCCATGAACTGCCCTGTATCGCGGTGCAGAATGGGGATCGCATCCGCCCTTGGCAAGGGCCCCGGCCTGGTTCGAATTCAGACAAAATTGATTTCAAAGACATAGCCGGCGCTGGGACTTCCGGTGCCCTCGAAGCCGGGCGGGCCCACGCCTGCGTCACAGGAATAGAGTTTGCCCTTCCACATCGCCAGGCCATGCGCGTCGGCGGTGCCGTCCTCGAACTCCGCCGTCTCCAGCAGCTCGCCGGTGGTGGCGGAATATTTCATCAGCCCGCAGGTGGTGGTGTGGTGCAGCTTTCCATTCTGCATCACATAGCGGTTGATGTCGGACGAGCCCGTCACCATCCAGATCGCGCCGCCCGGCACGTCATCGGTCCATGCGATGCCATGCCAGCGCGCCGTGGTGATGGGGATGATGAATTCCGGCGTCCAGCTTTTGGGATCGACGCGCAGGATGGCGCGGATGCGGTTGGCCACGATCCACAGTTTGCCGTCGTGATAGAGCAGGCCGTGGCAGCCACCGCCATTGTTGGCCGGACCCAGCGGAATCTGGTGGTGGGAGATCAGCCGGCCGTTGAGATCGACTTCATAGACGCCTTCGGCGCCGCCATTGGCGCCCATCCAAACATGCCCATTGCCGAAGGCGAAGCCGGAGGTGTTGCTGGAATCGGTAAGCACGGTTTTGAGCTTGCGGCCCTTCCAGTCGAACAGCCAGGCAGCCTCGCGCACCTTTTTGCCGGACTGGCCATAGCCCTGTGCCTTCTGCTCTGCCACCCAGATGCCGTCATCGGTGATGGCAATGCCGTTGGGATAGGCGTCAGGGACCTTGAACAGGTTTTTGGTCGTCACCTTGCGGTGGGGAACCGGCTTGCGTTTTTGCGGCGGCACCGCGCCCAGGTCCTTGCCGTGCAGATAATCCTGCTGGGCGGCGGCGGGGATGGCCCCCATC
Organism: Rhizomicrobium sp.; assembly: GCA_035761325.1. GTDB lineage: Bacteria > Pseudomonadota > Alphaproteobacteria > Micropepsales > Micropepsaceae > Rhizomicrobium. The sequence goes on from DASTRG010000251.1 coordinate 5,391, forward strand.
CCTGCCATAATGCCCAGCCCTGCGATCAGATCGCGCTTGCTCAGATTCATCGACGTCCTCCCCATGCGAGCCTGTTGACGGCCCTGCCCGGCCCACAGCATGGCGCAAGCCACGGACGAAAGCAAAACACCCGCCGGTCTCCCGGCGGGTGTTGCCATGACAATTCCAGGTCCCGTCTCAGTTGGGAAGCGCGAAGGCCACCAGCTGGTCGGACAGGCGCGGCGTCAGGATGCCGTTGCCGCCGGCCGCGAACACCACATACTCCTTGCCCTTGTAGGTGTAGACCGCGGGCTGGGCCACGGCCGGGGCATCGACCAGATGCTTCCACAGCACATCGCCTGTCTTCAGGTCGATCGCACGCACCCGGGAGTCCATCGAGGCGCCGATGAAGACAAGACCCGATTTGGTGATCACCGGCGCGCCGATGGTCACCGAGCCCCAGCTTTCCGGCATGTAGAAACCCCATTTCTGGACCTGTCCGAAGGGCTTCTTCCACAGCAGCTTGCCGGTATTGAGGTCATAGCTGGAGAGCGTGCCATAGGGCGGCGCCCAGCAGGGCATGCCCCACATATTCAGGAAGTTCTCCAGCTTGAAACCGTAAGGCGAACCCTGCTGGGCGGCATAGCCGCCCTTGCCGCGCAGGGCGTTGCCATAGAGCTTGTTGGCTTCCGCGCGCGGGATCAGGGTATAGACTTGCGGGACCTGGTCGCTGTTGACGACATAGGTCGCGGTGGTCGGATCGACGGCGCCGCCGCCCCATTCCACCCCGCCCACCGTCGCCGGCCAGGAAATCGACCCGCGAATCGAGGGTGGTGTGTAGCGGCCCTCGTCACGGATGCGCGCCTTCCAGCGGCTGCATTCACCGAAGCTGAGGACATCCGCCAGCGTCGAGACCGGCGGCATATGGTCCGCCGTGGTCGGCTCGGGCACCGGCACATAGGGCTGGGTTGGCGCGGCGCGCTCGCCGGGCACATCCGACGCAGGCACCGGCCGTTCCTCGATGGGATAGATCGGCTCGCCGGTGTTGCGGTTCAGCACGAACAGGAAGCCCATCTTGGTGGCCTGGACCAGGGCGGGAATGGTCTGCCCGTCCTTGTGCAGGTCCACGAGTGTGGGGGCCGAATCGGTGTCCACGTCCCAGATGTCGTGATGGACGAGCTGGCGGCTCCACTTCACCTCGCCGGTTTCCGCATCCACCGCAACCGTGGCGGTGACATAGGGCATCTCCTTCAGCCGGTCGCCGCCATAATAGTTCGGGCTGGGCGAGGAGGTCGGCAGGAAGGCCAGCCCCGTTTCCGGATCGACGGAAATGCCGCCCCACACATTGGCGGTGCCGGTCTGGTTGATCTGGTCCGGCGGGATGATGTTGAAGGTCCATTTCAGCGCGCCGGTACGCGCGTCGATGCCATAGACCGTGCCGGGATTTTCGACCTTGTAGACCCAGTCATTGCCGGCCCAGCCCAGGATCAGCGTATCCTTGTAGACCGCCGGAGGCTGAAGAAGGCCGATCTTCCACTTGCTGTTGGTCTTCAGCCAGGCGTTGACATCCACGACGCCATCCTTGCCGAATGCGGCGCAAGGCTTGCCGGTATCGGCATCGACGCCATGCAGCTCGCCGTTCATGGTGCCGATATAGACCATCTTCTGGCAGGGCTGGCCGGGCACGGGCGCGCTGGCCTGCCAATAGGCGACGCCGCGGCTCTTGTAGCCCTGATTCTCCGGCTTGCCCTGGCTGCGGCTGGCCGCGTAGACCCACTTGGTCTTGCCGGTATCGGGCGCCACCGCGAAGATGCGATAGAAGGGCGTGCCGACATAGACGGTGTTATTGACGAAAAGCGGTGTGGCGCCCCAGGTGGTGGAGTGCGCGCCGCTGCCGACGTCGCCGGTATGAATACTCCAGGCGACCTTCAGGTTCTTCACATTTTCCGGCGTGATCTGGGTGGCGGTGGAATATTTCTGCGCCTGCTGGTTGCCGCCGAAGGCATCCCAGACCTGGCCCATGTTGGACGCCATCATCATCATCGATCCGCCGACCTGGGCCGTGGCGACGGGCGCCAGCGTGGCCGCGGCCACGGCGGCCGCCACGACACCGGCGGCTGCGAAGGTGAAAATTTTAATCTTCGACATTGTCGATCTCCACGCTGCGGTCGGCGGCGTCGCCGATGATCTGCATCAGCCAGCCGATCAGGGCCAGCGCCTGGGCGGCCATGATGACAGGGCTCTCAAGGAAATAGCCGGCTACCGAGGACCCGATGATGTCCAGCAGGATGGAGATCACCAGAAAGCGCTGAAGCCAGCGGGGCCGCGCGGTGTAGGCGTGCATCGCCAGCGCCGCCAACAGCATCAGCACAGCGGCGACCGCCACCAGGACCACGCCGCCGGTGCCGATCAGCCCGGTCTCGGGTGTGTAATAGTCGTAGATGCAGATCGCGATTGCGATGACTGATGCGAGCATGATCAGCCACGCGCCACGCGCGGAATGTCCCTGGTTCAACGATGCCTCCCAGATATAAGGGACGCGATCCTAACGAGGGATTCCGCCGGACGCAAAGCGGCGGCGCGGGAATATTCCCTTCTTCGCAGCGCAGCAAAGCCCTCCGCGTTGCGGCGGTTTAATGCAGCGCGATCTTCTGCACCCGCCAGTTGCCCATCTCGGCGACATAGAGGGCGGCGGGATTGCGGCAATCGATGGCGTTCACGGTGCCGAATTCGCCTGGCAGCTTGCCGGCGTGGCCGAACCGGCCCACCACCGAGCCGTCCAGCTCCAGCTTGTAGATTTCCCCGCCATGGTCGAGGTCGTCCACCGGATTGGAATTGGAAGCATAGATGTACTGGTGCGCCCCGGGGGAGATGCAAAGCGCCATGGGATCGCCGGCCGTGGTGATCGCCTTTTTGAAGGTGCCGTTGTTGTCGAATACCTGGATTCGCTTGTTGCCGCGGTCGGCGACATAGACATTGCCGCCGGCGTCCACCGCGATGGAGCGGGGGCTGGCGAACTGGCCCTCGCCGGTCCCTCGTCCGCCCCAGCTTTTGACGAAAACGCCGTCGGGCGTGAATTTGGCGACCCGGGCATTGTGCAGCCCATCGGCGACAAAAATATTGCCGGCGCTGTCGAAGGCCACATCGGCGGGGCCCTCGAACAGGTCGCTTGGCATGCCGGAGGCGGCGGGCGCGCCCGGCAGGGCCCGGCCATTGTCTTCGCCGGCCGGTACATTGACCGCCTCGGGCTTGCGGCCCAGGAGCATGGCAACACGGCCCTCGGGGTCGAGCTTGATCACCATGTCGCTGTAGGCATCAACCACCCAGATATTGTCATGGGCGTCCACGCGCACGGCCTGGGCGGCCAGGAAGCCATAATTCTCCCTGTCGAGCTGGCGGACGAATTTGCCGTCCGGGCCGAACTCGTAAAGGCTGGAGCCCCCATGAGCGAAAGCGCGGCTGCCGCCCAGGGTGATGGTGGGATCGCCGTTGCGCGTATAGACGAAGACATCGCCCTTGGAATTGGTGGCAACACCCGCCGCCGCGCCGAAGAAGGTATCGGCGGGAAGCTGCAGGGGCTGGCTGGGCGTGGTTGCGATCTCTTGTGCGGCCGCCGGCAGGATCAGGGCGGCGCAGGTCAGAAGAAGGGTTGCCAGACGCTTCATCTTACTTCCCCCCTTTAAGGACGAATTCCTGCATGCGCCAGGATTCGATCTCGCCCACGATGATCTTGTTGGGGTCGCGGCAATCCATCATGTGAACCACCTGAAAGCCCGGCGCCAGCTTGCCGGCGTGACCGAACTTGCCCAGCACCTTGCCGTCCAGCTCCATCTTGTAGATCTGGCCGGTTTTCGACCATGTGCCCGGCGCGTTGCCGTTGGGATTGGAGTTGGAGACGAACAGATACTGGTGCGGGCCCTGGCTGATGCAGGCGCTCCAGGCGGTGCCCACATTGGTGTAGGCCGTCTTCCATTTCAGATTGTTGTCCAGCACCACGTAGCGGTTGTTGGTGCGGTCGGCGACATAGACATTGCCGCGGGCGTCGACCTGAATCCCGTGCGGCAGGTTGAACTCATTCACCCCGCTGCCCTTTTTCTCGCTGCCGACCTCGGCCAGGAAGCGGCCGTTCCTGTCGTACTTCACCACCCGGTTGTTGCAGTAGCCGTCGGAGACGAAGATGTTGTCCTGCAT
>DASTRG010000252.1:0-4138 GCA_035761325.1 Rhizomicrobium sp.
TGGGCGGCGCAACGCAGGCCGGAATGTTCCTGTGCGGCGCTTGCCGGGGCAAGTTTACGGTCCGTACCGGCACCGTCTTCGAGCGGTCGCATATTCCCCTGCATAAGTGGCTTCTGGCGACCCACCTGATGGCGTCCAGCAAGAAAGGCATTTCGGCCCACCAGCTGCACCGGATGCTCGGCATCACCTATAAATCGGCTTGGTTTATGGCCCACCGTATCCGGGAGGCTATGGCCCCGGCGGACGGCTCCAGGGTGGGCGGCGGCGGCCGGATTGTGGAAGCGGACGAAACCGAGATTGCCCCTTCCCGCAAGTCCAAGACCCCGCTGGGTGGCCGCAAGCGCGCCAACAACAAGAAGTTCGTGGCCCTGGTGGAGCGTGATGGCAAGGTGCGTTCTGCGGTGATTGATGGCCGCGACATGGGCGACGTTCGCTCTGCGGTGCGGGCCAACCTTGACCCCGATAGCGTCCTGCATACGGACGGCGCTCAGTTCTACAAGGGCATGATGCCCCTCGGTAAGCATGAGAGTGTCGATCACGACAAGATGTTCGCCAAGAAGGCTTCGGGCAACAAGGCGTCCATCCATTGCAATACAGCGGAGGGTTATTTCTCCATCGTGAAGCGGGGCATTGTCGGCACGTTCCACCATGTCAGCCCGGCCCATCTGCCGCGCTACCTGAACGAGTTTGATTTCCGCATGAACACTCGGACCAAGCTGGGCTTTAACGACCTGACCCGCGCTGCCGCCATCGTGAAGGGTGCCGAAGGCAAGCGGCTGACTTATCGACAGGTAGGCTAACAGAGACTTCCAAAGCGGATTTCAAGGCCGGACGCGATAAGCTGCGGCTGATCCTCGAACTTCTCGAATTGACGAAGAGTCGCTAGGCGCGGGGATTTTTCGCTTTGCGCTTGCCTGGACTCGGTTTTTCCTTGGCCGTGCGCGGCTGCGGGGGCGTTGCCAGCATCTTTGCTATGGCAGCGTCGCGGCGCTTCGCGATCTCTTTTGGGCTTAGGGTCTCGTTTTCCATAGGAATGCCCCTGTATGGCTAAACCTGCATTTAAAGACACGGTGCTCGCAAGCAAAGAGTTTTTATATTTCTTTGGGATGTTTCACGCGGCGTGGGCGTCGGTCGATTCTGCAATCGATATGTTAATTGGCAAGCATCTCAAGATTGAACCTGTCGAAACACACATTTTGACTTCTGGAATGATGTTTGGTGCAAAGGCGCGCCTTCTGCGAGAACTGGTTAGGAGGGGAACCTCCCCAAATAAGCCAAAGATAATAGCTGCGCTTAATAATTTGCAGAACAAGGGAAAGCGCAACCAGTTTGCTCATTCATATATAGGAGCAAGCGCAACAGAGGTTTGTTTTCTGGAGCGCCTTTCGGGTGGCGACTTCGCCGTCAAGGAACACACGTTCACCTTGGAGACATTTAAGGCTCACGTAAAATCGTTCACAGACTCTGGCAAGGACTTGTGGAACTATTCTGGTCTAACGGCGGAAGACCAAGCAGCCTTTTTCATCGCTTTAGAAAGAGAGGTAAAAAGCTCATAAACGTCACCGCAGCCGCCATCCTCCAAGATGTGGAAATTTTCGCCGTACCACCGACGAAATTCGGCCTCTAAGGCTTCGACAACTTCAACTTCCGGCTTCATGGCCGGTCACTTTCTGCGGGCGGTCCCTGAGAAATAATTGGCGATAATATACGCGGGACCACCCGCAGCCTGAGTAGCGTCGGCCTGTCTCGGGCCGATCTAGCCCTTGCGGGCCACTAACTCAAGTATATAATCGCCTCCATATTTCCCATAATATTACTTATACGCAAAACTGATGGCAGACCGGGGCCGTAAATTGGCCCTTGCCCCGTCCCTTGGGGCCACCCCGCCTGTGACGTCTGTCGATAGACTGAAGACCGCCATGGACCGCTTCCTCAGCCCATCCGAGACCGCCCGCCGCTTCGGCGTGACCACCAAGGCGCTGCGGCTGTACGAGCGCCACGGCCTGATCGCGCCGGTGCGCAGCGCCTCCGGCTGGCGCACCTATGGCCCGGCCCAGGTCACGCGGCTGGTGCAGATCCTGGCACTCAAGCGCCTGGGCCTGCCCCTGGCCCGCATCGCCCAGCTTCTGGCCGGCCGTGACGACCTGGCGGCGGTGCTGGCGCTTCAGGAAGACGTCCTCAGCCGTGAGAGCCAGCGGCTTGCCCGGGCGCTGGCGGTGGTGCGCGATGCCCGCCGCCGGCTGGCATCGGGCGCGGTCCTGTCCATCGACGATCTCGCAACCCTCGCCAAGGAGACCGTCATGACAACTGAACCCGATGTCAAGGAAATGGCAAAACTGCTCAAACCCTTTTCGGATCGCTATTTCAGCGAAGCCGAAAAGGAAGCGATGCGCTCAAAAGCCATCGACCGTAACGAAACGATCCAAAATTGGGATGACCTGATCGCCGAAGGGGAAAGGTTGATGCAATCCGGGGTCGATCCTACAACCCCTTCTGCCCAGAATTTGGCGCACCGCTGGTCCGCGATGAGCGAAGCATTTGTGGGCGGTGATACCACCATCCCCGAACGCGCGCGTGCGATGTGGAACGCCGCCATGGAAGACCCGGCCGTGGCGGCGCAACTAGCGCACAAGCGAACGATTTTCGTTTACGTGAAGAAGGCAGTTGAGCATTACAAGAAAATGGCAGGAAAATAGCTGTGCAGCACAGTGCGGGCTGCTTGCCACCCGGTGCGGCCGGTCCTAACTGGGGCCATGAGAAATCCCGAACCCCTGAAGCCCGGCCGCGACGTGGCCATCCTGCTTGAGATCATGGCGCGGCTGCGCGGGCCCGGCGGCTGTCCGTGGGACAGCGCCCAGAGCTTCGCCACCATCGCGCCCTATACCATCGAGGAAGCCTATGAGGTCGCCACCGCGATCCAGGACGGCGACCTGAAAGCCCTGCCCGGCGAACTGGGCGACCTTTTGTTCCAGGTGGTCTTCCATGCCCGCATGGCCGAGGAAGCCGGGCTGTTCGATTTCGGCGACGTGGTGGCCGAAGTCACCGACAAGATGATCCGCCGCCATCCCCATGTGTTCGGCGACGCCGAAAACGCGCGCCAGCCCGACGCGGCCAGCCAGAAGGACTTCTGGGAAAAGCTGAAGGAGAGCGAGCGCGCCGCCAAGGGCCACCAGAGCCTGCTGGACGATGTGGCCAGCGCCCTGCCCGCGCTGATGCGCGCCGAAAAGCTTCAACGCCGCGCCTCAAGCGTCGGATTTGACTGGAACAATGCCGATCTGGTGATCGAAAAGATCGCGGAGGAAGCGCGCGAGGTTGCCCAGGCGCGCACCCAGGCCGAGCGCGAGGAGGAAATCGGCGACCTTCTGTTCGTGGTCGCCAACCTGGCGCGTCACCTGAAAGTCGATCCGGAGGCGGCATTGCGTGCCGCCAATGCCAAGTTCACCCGCCGCTTCAAGCACATCGAGAGGGAACTTGCCGCGCGCGGCGTGGGCCTGGGTGATGCCTCGCTCCAGGAGATGGAGAATCTGTGGCAGGATGCCAAGGCGCTGGAAAAGGCCCCTTGAGATACCGGTTCAGGGTCAGCCCGTAACCCCCTCCTACAGATTGATGTTTACGGGAAAACGGCCTTCGAAGCGCCCCAGGTCGCCGGGGTGGATTCGCAAGGTCAGCGCGATCCTGCCGGACCGCTCACGCCGTTCCAACACCTGGGCGTGGCGATAGGCAAAGGCCAGCGCCTCGCCGTCTTCAGCGGGAAGGTCCAGTTTCAGCGTGATGTTGCCACGCGTCACGGCGGCTTCGAAAGCCGCCAGCAGATCGTCGATGCCCTCGCCCGTCAGGGCCGAAACCGCGACCGCTTCGCCGCGGTGGTTGCGGGCCAGCAGGCTCCGGCGCTGGCCCTCATCCAGCAGATCGATCTTGTTCAGCACCTCGATCGTGGGCGGGTCGGCGCCCAGGTCTTCCAGGACCTTCAGCACGTCGGCCTTCTGGGCCTGGGTTTCGTCATGGGCGGCGTCGCGGACATGGACGATGACATCCGCCGCCAGCACTTCTTCCAGCGTGGCGCGGAAGGCGGCCACCAGCTCGGTCGGCAGGTCGGCAATGAAGCCCACCGTGTCCGACAGGATGATGCGGGTGCCTC
>DASTRG010000253.1:0-6521 GCA_035761325.1 Rhizomicrobium sp.
CCTGGTTCTGTGGCTGCCCGGCATTCTCAGCCTGCCGGCCCTGGACCGTGACGAGAGCCGCTTTGCCCAGGCCTCGCGCCAGATGGTGGAATCGGGCGACCTGGTGGACATCCGCTTCGGCCAGGTCCCGCGCTACAAAAAGCCGGTCGGCATCTACTGGCTGCAGGCTGCGGCCACTTCCGTCGCCGACAGCTTTCCCGGCGTGGACGATCATCAGATCTGGACCTATCGGCTGCCCTCGCTTCTGGGGGCCATTGCGGCCGCCTGGCTGACCGTCTGGTGCGCGCTGGCGCTGACCGGTGCGGGAACCGCATTCCTGGCCGGCCTTCTGATGCTGGGCACGGTGCTGCTGACCGGCGAGGCCAGCATCGCAACGACCGACGCGGTGCTGCTGGCCACCATGCTGGCGATGCAGGGTGTGCTGATCCGCGTCTGGCGCGCCGCGCGCGTGGAAGGCGCACCGGCCGTTTCCGGCAGACTGGTCATGGCGGGTTGGGCGGCCATGGCGGCGGGCATTCTGGTCAAGGGACCGGTGCCGCCCGCATTGGCGGTTCTGACGGTGGCAGGACTGGTGGCCTGGGATCGCCAATGGCGGGACCGGCAGTGGCGCTGGCTGGCGCAGCTCAGGCCGGTGCGCGGCTTGCTGCTCGTCGCGTTGATCGTTGCGCCCTGGCTGCTGGCCATCGCCGTCCAGAGCCACGGCGCCTTCTTCCAGCAGTCGCTGGGCAACGACTTCGCCGCCAAGGTTGCCGGCGGACAGGAAAGCCATGGCGCGCCGCCGGGTTACTTTCTTGTCCTCTCGGCCATCACCTTCTGGCCGACCATCCTGTTCGTGCCTGCCGCGCTGGTGGCGGCGGTGCGGCAGCGGACCGATCCGATGATCCGCTTCCTGCTGGTTTGGGCGGCAGGCTGGTGGCTGCTGGTGGAGATCGTGCCCACCAAGCTGCCGCACTATGTGCTGGCCGCCTATCCGCCGCTGGCGATTCTGGCGGCGCTTTGGATTGCCAGGCGGCCATCGCCCTCACGGGCCATCACGATCGCGCGCTGGGTGGGCGGGGTTCAGTTTCTGGGGGGAGCAGCGCTTCTGGCAGCGGCCCCCGTCGTCCTGATCCACCTGTATGGCGGGGGGACGCACCTGAACTGGCAGTCGCTGGCCTTGGCAGGACTGGGCGCCGGGCTGGCACTTGCGGCGCTGGTGCTGTTTGCCCTGCGCCGGGACGGCAAGGCGGCGGCGGCGGCGCTCGCGGCATTGTTCGTTTTCGTGCCCAGCCTGACCGCGGTCGTCGGGCCGAATCTTTCGCAGATATGGGTCAGCCGGCGATTGGCCCCGCTGGTCGCCGATCACGCCAGGCCGGGCGACCCTCCGCCGGCCGTGGCCGGCTTCCAGGAACCGAGTCTGGTCTTCGCGCTGGGCAAGGACGTGGTGCTGACGGATGGACGAGGCGCGGCCGATGCCGCGGCGGCACGTGGCGGACTCGCGCTGGTCGAGAATCGGGAGCGTGGCGCGTTCCTGGCGCGGCTGGCCGAGCTGCAGGACGACGCCGTGGCGGAAGGGAGCCTGAGCGGCTTTAACTATTCACGCGGCAGGCGCGTGCACGTGACTGTGTATCGTGTCGGGCGGATCGCGCCCTGAAGGCGACTCTCTCTTGACAATATTCGGCAGCTTGGAAATATCGCCGGACCTGATGCGCGCATCATGAACTGCCAAGGGGCGTTCGCGCCGCGAAGGGACCGGGGAGCGGTATCCGCATATGGGTCTGCCTGTCGCGCGTCGCCGTGACCCCCTGAAGACTCTCAACCCGGTCCTATCCCCAGCGCCGCAGGCCGTGCGCGCGCCTGACATTTCCCGCAAGCCCGTCCAGCTATTTCCCATTGCGCCGGCGTCGCGTGCCTTCTATCGCCGGTTCTTTCCGGGCACCGGCCCGCTGGAGTGGAACGACTGGCGCTGGCAGATGCGCAGCCGCGTCCGGTCGCTGGACGATCTGGAACGGATATTCGCGCTTTCGCCGGACGAGCATGAGGCGGTGGCGCGCCATACCGGCCCGTTGCCCGTGGGCATCACCCCGTATTATGCCTCGTTGATGGGGCGCGGCGATCCCGGCGATGCCTTGCGCCGGACCCATGTCATGACGACCGGTGAGTATCTGCTGTCGCCGGGCGAGGCGGACGATCCGTTGGGCGAGGACCATGACACGGTGGTCCCGGGCCTGGTGCACCGTTATCCCGACCGCGTGTTGTTCCTGGTCACCGGCACATGCTCCACCTATTGCCGCTACTGTACGCGCTCGCGCATGGTGGGCAATCCGGGCGGGGAATACGAATTCTCCACCCGGCAATGGGAACAGGCCCTGGCCTATCTGGAAGCCCACACCGAGGTGCGCGACGTTCTGCTGTCGGGCGGCGACCCGCTGACATTGGGCGACGACAAGCTGGACTGGCTGCTGGGCCGGCTGCGCGCCATCCGGCACATCGAGTTCCTGCGCATCGGCACCAAGATGCCGGTGGTTACCCCCCAGCGCATCACCAAGGCGCTCACCCGCATGCTGAAAAAGCATCATCCGCTGTGGATGAGCATCCATTTCACCCATCCGTCCGAATTGACCGCCGAGACGGGCGAGGCGGTGGCGCGGCTGGCCGACGCCGGCATCCCGCTGGGCAGCCAGACCGTGCTGTTGAAGGGCATCAACGACGAACCCGCCACCATGACGGCGCTGATGCACGGTCTGCTGAAGAACCGGGTCAAGCCCTATTATCTTTACATGTGCGATCCCATCCGCGGCTCGGCGCATTTTCGCACCCCGGTGGAGAAGGGGCTCGAGATCATCTCGGCCCTGCGCGGCCACACCACCGGCTATGCCACGCCGATATTCTGCATCGATGCTCCCGGCGGCGGCGGCAAGATCCAGCTTGCGCCCGATCCGGTCATGGGCCGCGACGGCGATTTCCTGCTGCTCAGGAATTTCGAAGGCAAAATCTACAGGTACCCCGACCCGCACGGCACACTGGGCCGCTGATGCGCCCCGTCATCCCATGAAAATCGGCGTTACCTATGATCTTCGGTCCGACCATCTGGCGCTGGGCCTCTGCGAAGAAGACTGCGCCGAGTTCGACGCCGAAGAGACCGTGCAGGCGATCTGCGACGCCCTGGTCCATCACGGCCATGCGCCCGACCGCATCGGCGGCATCAAGGCACTGACGGCGCGGCTGGCGGCCGGCGATCGCTGGGATGCGGTGTTCAATTTCTGCGAGGGCCTGAAAGGGGTGGCGCGCGAGGCGCAGGCACCGGCCTTGCTGGAGGGCTTCGACATCCCTTACGTCTTTTCCGATCCCCTGACCCTGGCCCTGTCGCTGGACAAGGCGATGGCCAAGCGGGTCGTCCGCGACGGGGGCGTGGCCGTCGCCGGCTTCGCCGTCGTGGAACGGGCCCAGGACGCCAGGCGTGTCGATCTTTCCTTTCCCCTTTTCTGCAAGCCGTTGTCGGAAGGTTCGGGCAAGGGCGTGGGCGTAATGTCCCGTGTCGACGACGCGGCGGGATTGCTGCGAACCGTTACTTATCTGCTGGAGCGCTTCCGCCAACCCGTGCTGGTGGAGGAATTCCTGCCCGGCCGCGAATTCACCGTGGGAATTACCGGCACGGGCGATCGGGCGCGGGTGCTGGGTGTCGTGGAAATCGTGCAGAAGGCCGGCTATGTCGGCCATGGCTACGGCCTCGAGAACAAGCAGCCCAACTGGGAAGACAAGCTGGACATTGTGCGTGCCACCGATGCCGACGCGCGGGCGGCGGGTCGGGTGGCGCTGGATGCCTGGCGGCTGCTGCGCTGCCGCGACGGCGGCCGCGTGGACGTGCGCGAGGATGCCGCGGGCCGCCCCAGTTTCATCGAGGTCAATCCGCTGGCGGGCCTTCGACCCGGCTATTCGGATTTCTGCCTGATCGCCGAATATGAAGGGCTTTCATACAACGATCTGATCGGCCTGATCCTGGCGTCGTTCCTGGAACGCCATCCGGACCTGAAGGGCCGCTGATGCGGGTGCTGGTGCTGCATTCCGACATCGCGCCGGATGCGCCCCCGGAGGAACAGGACACTCTTGTCGCCGCCGTCGCCGTCGTCCAGGCGCTCGCGCAAAGGGGCCATGTGGCGGCGCGGGCCGCCTTCCGCGCCGAAACGCTGGACCATGTCCTGTCGGCGCACGCACCCGAGCTCGTGTTCAATCTGGTGGAAGGCGTGGACGGTCTGGGCCAGCTGGCGCCGCGGGCTCCGGCCATGCTGGCCGACCGCGGCGTGCGCTTCACCGGCGTCCGTGCCGGGCCGATGGCCCTCACCAATGACAAGCCGCGCACCAAGCAGTTGTTGCGCGGCGCGGGGCTGGCCACGCCCGACTGGAGTGCCCCGCCCGCCTGGGCCGGGCTGGATGAGCGGCCCTGGATCGTCAAATCGGCGCTGGAAGACGCCTCGCTGGGGCTGGACGACGGCTGCGTGGTGACCGGACGGGACGCCGTCCTGGCCCGGGCCGCCGCATGCGCCGCATCCCTGGGCGGCGACTGGTTCGCGGAGGAATTTGTCGATGGCCGGGAGTTCAACATCGCGCTGCTGCAGACAGGCGACGGGCCGCGCATCCTGCCGATGGCCGAGATGCGCTTCCAGGCCTGGCCCGCGGGAAAGCCGCGCATCGTCGGCTATGCGGCCAAGTGGGACGAGGGCTCGCAGGGTTGGAACGGCACCGTGCGCCGTTTCGGCGTGGAACGGGACGAACCCGAACTGGCCGCCCGGCTGCGCGCTGCGTGCGGGAAGATCTGGTCGCTGTTCGGCCTGACGGGCTTCGTCCGTGTGGATTTCCGGATCGACGCGGGCGGTACCCCCTTCATCCTGGAGGTCAATGCCAATCCCGGCATTGCCCCCGATGCCGGCTTTGCCGCCGCCGCCGCCCAGGCCGGCATGGACTATCCGGAACTGATCGACGCGATCGTGATGGCCGCCGCATGAGCCTGGTGACGCTGTCCCGCAATTATGTGTGCCATCTGGGGGCGCCCGTGCTCACCGCCGTGGACACCGCGATTTTCCGCACCCGCTATTTCGCCCGCTGCATGGATTGCGGCTTCTGCCATGACGCCTGCTGCGACCACGGTGTCGACATCGACGTGGAGAACGCCGAGCGCCTGATGGCCGCGCCGCAGGCCTTCCGCGATCGCGTGGGCGTGCCCGTGCAACAGTGGTTTGCGGGCTCTGTGGTCGCGGACACCGAATTTCCCGGCGGCGCCCATCTCAGGACCGCGGTGCGCGACGGGGCCTGCGCCTTCCGCGACCGCAACGGCCGCGGCTGCCTCATCCATGCCTGGTGCCTGGAAACCGGCATCGACTATCACCGGCTCAAACCCCTGGTCAGCACGCTGTTTCCCGTCACCTTCGAGCATGGCGTTCTGCGGCTGTCGGACGAGGCGGCGGATGGCACGCTGGTGTGCGCGGGCGGCGGCCCAAGCTGCTATGACGGCGCGCGCACCGAACTGCTCCATTATTTCGGCGGCGGCCTGGTCGCCGAACTGGATTCGTTAAGCGGTTTACCCTGATGTGACGCCGTGGTTGGCGAAGTTGGCGGCTTTGCTAAAGGCTGATCTCTGAAATTCCAGGATCTGCCGCCAACCCATGACCACGCGCCGGTGGAACAGCTACCGCCCATTGCCGCTGCTGTGTGCGGCCTCGCTTGTGGTCATGCTGCTGGCCTGTGTCGCGGGCGCGAAGTGGTCGCAACCCACCAGGATTCTCGCTTCGCCGGACATGGCCAGGCTGGCCTATGCGCAAGTGATGGTGGGCGTTTCCAGCAAGTCCGATCTGGACCGCCTTGGCCTTGACGCCGGCCATGGTGCCCGCTCCCTCTCGGGACTGGCGGTTCAGGAATATTTCATGCCGCGCACCTCGCGCCAGTTCGACCGGCTCGATCCGGCGATCCGCTCCTGTTTCGGGAGCGAGGACCGTTGCACAGCCGTGGTCGTGCCGCTGGGCGCACCGCGCGGCGAAGGCCTGCTGGCGGCGCATGCCTTTGCCCCGGCGGGGCGTATGATCTTCCTGCTGCGCAGCGGCCGGGTGACGTTCAAGCAGATCGCTGAAGAATAGGGTTGCCCGTTGCCATCCGGCCCGGCACGTGGGCGTGCCGGGCTTTTGGCTCCGCGCGGTGGAGTTTGCTGCCATCCGGCGCGGTGCCGCGGCCACCGCGCTTCCGGCGCCGCATCGGCCGCCTGGTCGCGGCCGATTTAACCCCGTATCGACAATCCGCTTGAGAGGATGATCCGGTGCCTTACCGCGGCGCCTTGGCCCCCGTCGGCCGCTGTCGCGGCCGACTCCCTGCGAATGCAATTACGCGAATGGGATGGAAATGGCCCCTAGCGGGGGGCCAAGACCATCATCATCTGGCGGCCTTCCAGCTTGGGCATCTGCTCCAGCTTGGCGAAGACCTCGGTGTCCCTCTGGACCCGGTTCAGCAACTCCATGCCCAGATTCTGGTGCGCCATCTCACGACCGCGGAAGCGC
>DASTRG010000254.1:0-9499 GCA_035761325.1 Rhizomicrobium sp.
CCACCTGCGGCACGGTTGCCGTCGAATAGACGGAAGGACCGCTGCGCAAATAGAGAATGCAACCATCGGCACCATTGGCGCGGCCTCCGGCGATTTCGCTGCGGCGAAGCAATGCCCCGCCGCCGTTGGCCGCCGGAACCATGATGAAATCTTCGTCTTCGATCTTGCTCATTGTCAAACCCTTTCATGGTTTCAAATGATCCGTAGGCGGAAATACCTACCACCAAAAAGAACCATGCCCCTCAAGGGTGTCAACTTTTCTGTTCGTTTAACGCGGCGCGATAGTCGAACCGTTCTTGTTGCGTGGCGAGCAATGCGTCCACGTCCAAGCCGTTTTCTTCGAGGCGCGTAATTTCGTCAAAGCGTGCATCGCCGGTGTTATGGTAATCGAAGCTGTCTTCCAAACCGCCGTTGTCTTCCTCGTAGATGAACAATCCTCCCGTATCGTCATTGCGCGGGGTAGACGTGGAATCGAGCAGGCCGGAACAGCGCGAGCGCACCCACTCGATCAGGTCGCATCTGCGATAGTGCGCATAGCGTCCGAATTTCATCATGCGCGGGCCTCCGCCGCGCGTCGCCATTGTGGCTAAGCTCGCCTTGGTGACACGCAAGCCATATTGGCTTTGCAGGAAACGCGCGGCTTCCGGGCGGGTAAAAATTTCAGTTGTCATGGTCGCTCCTTTCGCGAGCCAACCTGTGGCTCCTGATAAAAGGATTTATTGGCTCCCTAACAGAGGCGATGCGCGAAACCGCGGATTATTCCCCACTGGCTCGCGGTTTGGACGATCCGCCGTTCAGGGCCGCGGCAATCTTCGCGCCGATGCTGTCGGCGGCCTGAGCGGCGCGACTGTCGATGACATGGGCGTAGATGGCAAGCGTGGTGCGTGGTCCCTTATGTCCCATCATGGCCGCAACGGATGCCACGTCGATCCCTTCCGAAAGCGCGATAGACGCGATGGCATGGCGCGCATGATAACGGACGCGGTGCGGAAGCCCGGCTCGTTCGCGTGCCTGTTCCCAGATTTTCTTCGAGCCGACGAAATGTCCTTCGCCACGCGACGCCGGAAAGACGAAAGGCGATTGCGGGCGGCGCGGCTGGGCATTGATAAGATCGAGCGCGGGCGGAGACAATGGGCGCACCGAATAGCCGGTCTTGCTGTGCGCAAGCCGTAGGCATCGCCCTTGCTGGTCCACCTCGGACCATCGCAGGCTTTCGATCTCGGAGGGACGCGCGCCTGTCAGCAACAGCAAACGCAAGATATTGATCCCCGTTGGGTTCGCGCCCTCAGCCTCCAATTCGGCCAGCGCTGCGCCTATCGCGGCGAATTCTTCCACACTGAGGAAATCATAGCGCTTGCCAGCCGGCGGCTTTCTCGCTGGTGCGACCGGATTGGTCGAGACAATGCGTTTTTCGATGGCGTAGCCGAAGATCAGCGACAGGTCGGCGGCTGCCTTGCGGGCTGCGCCTTGGCCGCCGCGCACTTTGATCCGTCCGCGCTTCTTTGCGGATACCGCCTTGCGCGCCGTTTCGCCCTTGGAGACACGGCGGATGAAATCGTTCACGTCATCCACGGTCACGTCGCGCACACGTTTGCGGCCCAGGATCGGCACCACATGATGACGCAGTCGGGCCAATGTGTTTGCCTTGGTGCGCGGCTCCATCGGTTTGCCCGTGCGCCGTCCTGGCGGGTTCTCTTCGTCCCATTGCTCGATGAGGCCGATAATGGTGAGTTCCCGGCGCTTGGTCTGGCGGTCGGCGAGGGGATCGTTCCCGTGCCGCACATCGCCCAGCCGGTCGCGGGCGATGTCCCGCGCCTGTTCGGGGGTGATCTCGCCCACACGCCCGATGCTCATGCGCTTCTTGGTGACGTTCCGCCCGCCGCCATCCGGGCGATATTCCACGATGTAGGTCGCCAGCCCGGAGGGCGTGACGCGCACGCCAAAGCCCTTCAGCTCCGTGTCGTAGAGGACATAGCGGTGCGTCTCTCGGGGGAGGCTATCGACAAGCCGCTTGGTGATCTTGGCGGCGGCCATTCATCCGTTTTCCGCATGGCATCACCATAAGAAAAACGGATATTTTCTAATAAAATCAAATATCTAATGTCGCTGTCGGCAAGCCGTCGCAAGCCGCCGTAAACCAGTGCATCAGCCCTTTGCGAAGCGTCGGCGGCTTAGGCGGCGTGGGCGCGGCGGGCCGAGGCCAGCGCCGCGAGCGTCTTCTTGGGATCGCGTGCGACCAAAACGAGAAGGGAGCGCGCGGCAGGATCAATCGCGTTGCGGCCTTGCTCCCAATTGCGCAGCGTCGCCACGGGAATGCCGAGCGCCTGCGCAAATTGTTCCTGCGTTATGCCGAGGCGCTTGCGGATCGCCTGCGGCGAGAAGCTCGTTTCGAGCGTGTATTCCGCATCGGGGTTCTCGCCATCCTCGATCATGTGGCGACGAATATCTTCTTCGGTCGTTGCATCGACCTTGGCCCAATTGGCCTTGGACGCTTTGATTTCCTTCAGGGTTTTGCGGACGATAGCCACAACGCTTTCTCCTTTCTGCGGGCCGGTCGCGCGGAAATTATCCGCCGTTTTGCATTTCGCTCCGTATAGATCACCGTCAAAAAGCGGCCTTCTACGACACCAACCGCGACCGTCCTGATCTCGCCCCAATCCCGGCGCTGATCCTCCCATTCGAGCACAGGGCCAGCGAAGATGAGGGCGGCATTCTCGAAGCCGAAACCGCGCTCCTTCCGGGTGCGTTCGCTCTTCGCGTCGTCCCACTCGAGTTCCATCGTCCATCCTACGCGAATCGCGTAGTCCGTCAAGGTAAAATACTACGCGGAATGCGTAGTCGCGAATCCGCCTGCGGAAGCAAGGCTATCATGTCGAAACCCGATTTCCTGGTCGCCACCGGGTCGCCACGCGGATGCAAATCGGGGTTATTTTGGCGTTGGGAGGCGGTGCGCATCGCGCCTGGAAAAACGCCCATTCCTTCAGTTAGACCAATAGGTTATGGTTGGTTACGGCAAGTCACCGCAAGCCGCCGCAAATGGGCCTGCCGTCCTTGCCAAGGTTAGGGTCGGGCGTTCGATTCGCCTCGCCCGCTCCAGTGGATTTCCTGGATTATCCAGAATTTACAGACGCTTGAGAGCCTGTTTGTCGGGCCTCGCAACCTCCAAAAATCAATCAGCGGATCATAAACGGAACCGCATCCGTCTGAGGGCAGCTGAACGGCAGAGGGGCGGCCCGATCCCGACGGGGTCGGGGGGCACCGGCCAATGATTAGACATCAAGACCTTCAAGGTCGCGGCGAATTACCTCCATGGGATGGGGAACTATGCCCGACCGGAATGGCTTATCTATGATAGCGCCGGCCCCTGCCAGGCTGCCAAAGCCCGCAGGGCCGCGGAGCAGATTGGGTGGCACGGAATAACGATCGGTTCGTTCCGGATTTCATCATTGAGAGTGGTGCGTGGAACTGTACCCCATATCGTCCCACTCGGTGTGCTCGCCACTTATGATATCCGGCAATGGCTTACACGGTCCCTGCTTTGGATATTCGACATGATCTTTTTACCGCACAAGCCTGAACGGAGCCGATAGGAGCATTTGATGCGATCATTTTATCAGGTAATGGCGGTCTTGGTGGTGCTGGGAAGCACTGAAGGCTGCATGGTTCAGGGCCAGCCCTACAATGATAGCTACTCCCAACGCAATTATGCCGATGGTTATTATGGCGTCGAGGATTATGGCTATTGTGACGAATATGGCTGTCCCGATAACTACTGGGATCAGCCCATTTATTACGGCTCGGTTTTTTATGACAACGCTTGGGCGGATGGGCCGTTTTATTACCGCAACCTGGACGGCCGCAGACAATATTGGATTCATGGCGGCTGGCGCGATGACGCCTGGCGCGGCGAACGCCCCGCCCGGTATCGGAACGGCAGATATGGTCCGGCGCGGGATCTGAACTGGTATCGCAGCAACCGTGTCTATCGCCCCGGCTCGCGGCATGGCGGCCGGTCTGCCGCAGCAGGTGGTCGCTCGTCTCCCGAGGCCGGGAGGGGCGCTTCCACAGGCGAGGGTCGGGCTTGGAGTGGTCGGCCCCGCTTCCCCGCGGGCAGTCCAGCGAATGTACCACCGGCAGACCGTGGTCATATGTCCTTTGAGGACAGGAAGGCCGCTGCCAGAGATGAGGGGCTGACTTCCGGAGGGGTCCGCCCGCCCGGATATGACGAGCAGGGTCACCGCAGGCACTAATTCGCGCCCGGTGCCGTCGCGCCTTGGCCCACGGACCGCCGACCGGCGGCGGGCCTCACGAAGACGCAGGTTGCGGATGCGGCCTTCCTTGGTAAACACAGCGGTCGCCGACTCTTATTTCGAGTGTGCCGCCAGGCGGCGCCAGCGCCGCCGCGCGTCGCAGAACGGCATCGACGCTCGCGGCGCGGTATTTCATCACCATGCTGTGATGCTGCTCTGCATGCAGAACAACCTGATACTCTTCCACGGCACTCTCATTTTTGGGCCCTTGTAAACAGGCGGCGGTCTGCCGGCGTTGATCGGGATCAAGCCGAACGCCAATCTGTTCGATCATCGGTCCGCGCGCGTTGCCGCATTCCGTCACGGCAGCGCGCGGCGGCTGCAACCTGGGTGCGCCAAAGTTCCACGCTGCCGCGCCGCGACGACGCACTCAGCGTTGCCACAGGATCAGCGGCAGCTCGCCAGGCAGCAGTGCATCGGGGTGCCACGGCACCACGCGGACGGTGAAATCCTCGGGCGGGCGGTTGGTCGCCAGCGCGAGCGTGTAGAGATAGCCGTTGGTTGTGCCCGCAATGGCATCGCCGCGCACGAAGTCCGGCACCTGCATCGGCTGGCCGCCGCCATCGGCATCGGCGAACAATTGCACCCGCACATCGTCGGGTGGTATGGCGCCCAGCAGCACCGGCACCGTCACCTGCCAGCCCGCGGCACGGCGTTCGAAGCTGGGCGGGCCGATGTGCAGATTCTGCCAATTGCGTTCCAGCCCATCGGCCCATGCGCCCAATGCACGGGCGGTGTCGTATCCCCTGCCGGTCCGATCCTTCAGATGCGTCAGCAGCGGCAGGTAGACGGTTTCCACATACTCGCGCAGCATGCGCGTGCTGCTGAAGACGGGCGTCAGGGCTGCCATGCTGGCCCGGATGCGTGCCAGCCAGCGCCGCGGCATTCCGGCGGCGTCGCGGTCGTAGAATTCCGGTATCACCTGCAATTGCAGGACGTCATACAGGCTTTCGGCGTCGCGGGCGTCCGCCAAAGCGGAGCCGTCGCCGATCGCCCATCCGATCTGCGGCGTGAAGATCTCGTCCCACCAGCCGTCGCGCACCGAGCAGTTAAGCCCGCCATTGACCAGAACTTTCATGCCGCTGGTACCGCAGGCTTCCCAGGGCCGCCGCGGCGTATTGATCCAGACATCAACTCCCTGAACCAGTTCCTGCGCCAGGGCGAGGTCGTAATCTTCCAAAAAAATCACCCGGCGGCGAAAGCGGGGCTGGCGCGCCAGTTCAATCCATTGGGTGATCATGCGCTTGCCCTCCAGGTCCGCCGGATAGGCCTTGCCTGCCACGACGATCTGCACCGGCCGGGTCTGGTCGCTCAGGATGGCGCCCAGGCGCGCCACGTCGTGCAGCAACAGGTTGGGGCGCTTGTAACCGGTAAAGCGGCGGGCAAAACCCAGCGTGAGGATGTTGGGATCAAGCGCGGCGTCCGCGCCTGCGACAGTCCGGGAATCCCAGCCCTGGCCGCGCAACTGATCGGCCAGGGCCCGGCGCGCTTTTTCCACCAGGTTCCGGCGCGCTTCGCCACGCATCTGCCAAAGCGCCCGGTCGGACAGGTTGCCGATCAGTTGGCTCATGTCGGCGGGGGGATTGCGCCAGCGCTCCTTGCCGCAGGCATCGGTCCACAGCGCATCGGCCGCCATCGAATCCCAGCTGGGAATATGCACGCCATTGGTGACATGGCCGACAGGCACCTCGGCGCTGGGCCAGCGCGGAAACAGCGGCTGGAAGATGGCGCGGCTGACATGGCCGTGCAGCCGGCTGACGCCCAGAGTCCTGCCCGCACCGCGCTGGGCGAGATAGGCCATGTTGAAGGTTTCGCGGTCGCCATTGGTCTGGCCCAGCGCCAGCAGGTCGGCCTGCCTCACGGCCGGATCGCCGACCTCGCATTCCATGCAGAAAAGGTATTTGCCCAGCATCGCGGCCGGGAAGCGGTCGAAGGCGGCCGCAACCGGGGTGTGGGTGGTAAAGACGTTGCCGGGGCGCGTCGCCCACAAGGCCTGCCAGAAGTTGAGCTTTGCCTTGACGGCAAGACCGCGCGCGCGCTCGATGACGGCGAAGGCCGCATGGCCTTCGTTGATGTGGCAAATCTGGGTTTGTGGATGCAGGGCTTCGACGGTCCGCCAACCGCCGACCCCCAGCACGATCTCCTGCATAAGCCGGGTCTCGGCATCCTGCGTGTAAAGCTTTGCGGTGATGCCCCGATCGGCCGGGCTGTTGAGCGGATCGTTGGTTTCGAGAAGATAGAGCTTCACCCGGCCAACCGCCGCCCGCCAGACCCGTACCAGCACGGTGCGGCCAGGCATCGCCAGGGGGATCTTCAGCCATCCCGTGTCCGGCATGATCACGCGTTCGAGCGGCATCGCGCCGGGCTCGTTATAGGGATAGAGTTCGTGCTGGACGCCGGCGTTATCCAGCACCTGGCGAAAATAGCCTTCCTGATAAAGCAGACCGATGCCGATCACCGGCAGGCCCAGATCGCTGGCGGTTTTCAGATAGTCGCCCGCCAGCACCCCCAGGCCGCCCGCATAAAGCGGAAGGGCGGCGCTGAGCCCGAATTCCATGCTGAAATACGCGATGCCATCCAGCGCGGCGCCGTGCGTGGCGCCAAACCAGTTGCTGCGCTCCAGATAGGCGCGCCCGGCGCTTTCCAGTTCTGTCAGCCGTTCGCGGAAGCTTTTTTCTGCCGCGAGCGTTTGCAGCCGCTGCGTGGAGACGTTCTGCAACACACTCCAGGGGTTGGCGGTGCGCCGCCAAAGATCGGCGTCCAGCTCCTCCCACAGCCAATCGGATTCATGGCTCCAGGTCCAGCGCAGGTCCAGGGCCAGGGCGCGCAGCGCGGATAGTCCGGCGGGAATTTCCGGCAGATCGGTCATCTGATGGCGATCGCGATTGCCGTCCGACAATAGGGGGCCTTGCGGTTAAGCCCCTTGATCGATCTCAACGATGCAGCCGAGGCATCGCCCGGCCCTGGTCCGGCCGAAAGCGATTGGCCGATCCGGCCATCAGCGCAGATGCATGGCGTGCTGCGGTGCGGGCGTGCGGGCTTCCAGCAGAGAACTCACTTCGGCGTCGGAGACACGCTCGAAATTCTCATAATAGCTGCCCACGTTCCTGAACGGCGCCGGCATCTGCAAACACACGATGCGGTCGGCCTTGCCGTGAAAATTCTCCATTGTGCCCGGCGGCGCCACCGGCACTGCCATGACCAGCAGGCCGGGCCGCCTCTGGCGCGCGGCCTGCAACGCGGCGCGCATGGTGGCGCCGCTTGCCACGCCGTCGTCCACCAGGATCACGGTTCGCCCCGTCAGACGTTCGGGCTGACGGCGCGCCAGGTAAAGCTGCCTGCGGCGTTCAAGCTGCGACAGGGCGTCGGCGCACAATTTTTTGAACTGCTTTTCGCGGATGCCGGTTATCGAGATCATTTCGTCGTCGCGGACGATGGTGGGCGGGCTGCCGTCCACCACCGCGCCAATCGTCAACTCGGGTTGGCGCGGCGCGGCGACCGTGCCCACCAGCATCAGGTCGAGAGGTACATCCAGCGCGGTGGCGACCTCGGCCGCCACCGGTATCCCGCCGCGCGGCAACGCCAGCACCACGCAATCCTGGCCTCTGAACGGGGTGAGCGCATCGGCCAGTTGCTGACCGGCATCATGGCGATCTTGGAACAACATCAACCAGGCCCTTCCTTTCAGTGAAGGTGCATCACGGCACGATTGGAAACATGCCTGCAGTCTGCCTCATCCTGTACCAACCGGCTTTGAGCCGGCGCAAAAAAGCTGGAGGGCGTTGCCCGCCGGCGCGCGAATTGTTCCGATGGCGCCATGATGGCGGCCTTCCGGCGGCAATGGCGGGATGGGCGGGGAACCTTGCCGCGGCGTTATGCGCCGACCGGCTCGCGCGTTTTCGCCGCCGGAAACGAAGCCATCGCGATGTCGGCCACCGCATGCAGCTGCGCGGGCCCGTCGCCGGCCGCCGCCTGCACCGCGATGCCGTGCGAAACGGTGATGAGATAACACGCCAGGGCAGCGGGATCGCTGCCGGCGGGCAGGTCTCCCTCCGCCACCGCGCGCACAAAACGGTCGCGCAGCGCCGCTTCCTTCTCCGCACGATGGCGGGCCACCATGTCGGGAATGACATCGTCGCCGCACGATGAGCCGCATTGAAGCAGAAGACAGCCGGGCGGGGTTTTGCCGCCCGTGTCGGCGACGAAATCAGCCACACCATGCAGGAAGCGATGCGCTGCCTCGCGCGCGGTGGGCGCACGCAGCACCGATTCCATGAACGCCTGGCGGCGGGCGTCGTAGCGCTCAAGAACCTGGCGGAACAAACCTTCCTTGCTTCCGAACGCGGCATAGAGGCTGGGAGAATTGATACCCATGGCCGTCGTCAGCTCGACCATCGAGGCACCTTCGTAGCCCTTGCGCCAGAAAACCTGCATCGCGCTGTCCAGCGCCTTTTCCGTGCAAAAGCTGCGGGGCCTTCCAGCCGCCATCCTTGGGCACTCCCGAAAATTTTTTGCTGATCGTTACAGAATTATCTTGCAACGCAGCGTTGCCCAACATATTTGTGCCGGGCGTTACAGAATTCAAGGGGATTCTTGATGATCGATGTTGCCGCTACTGCCCTGGCCCTTCGCCAAAACCGCCGTAATACCTTGGTGAAAATAGGGAAATCCCAGGTGCGGCGCTCTTTGCTGGTGGGTGCGGCCATTCTTGCCGCCGCTGCCGGCGGCGGCTGGTTTGCCGTCCACCACATGGCCAGCGCAACCCCCGTGGCCGCCGCGGTCCAGGCAGTGCCGGTCAACACCGTCACCATGGAGCCGCAGAAGGCCCAGATCTGGTCCGAATTCTCCGGCCGGCTCGATGCCGTGGACTATGCCCAGATCCGGCCCCAGGTTTCCGGCCGCATCACCGAGATCCGCTTCCAGGACGGCCAGGAGGTCAAGGCGGGCGACGTGCTGTTCGTGATCGATCCGCGCCCCTTCGAGGCTGCCGTCGCCAAGGCTGCCGCCGATCTGCAACAGGCGCGCACCAACGCCTCGCTGGCCAAGGCCAATCTGGCGCGCGCCGACAGCCTGAAGAAGGCGGGCGCCATTGCGCTTCAGTCCTATGACCAGGCCGCCAACGCCAGCGCCGTGGCCGATGCCGCCATCGGTGCCGCCCAGGCGGCGCTGACCCAGGCGCGCCTGGACGT
>DASTRG010000255.1:0-6176 GCA_035761325.1 Rhizomicrobium sp.
TTCCTTGAGGATTTCTTCTTTCCACTGATTGAGCTTGCGCCGGAAATATTCGCGCTGACGCTCATTCATAAAGGGCTCATTTTCCGACGGCCGATAGTCAGCCGGGATTTGGGTACCCATGCGCACTCCCTTCGACGCGGGCGGGCGGCAGTCCAGAGGCAAAACCCGCCTTGAGGGCCGGGGTTATACCGGCGGCCAAACTCCGCAGCAATCGGGAAAGCGTATCAAAGTAACTCTTCCCGGGATTTTGCCCGTTTTCGGCCAAAGACGCGGATTTCGGGACATTCCGGCGGCGTGGCGGGCCGGACGTGGAACCCGGATTCGCCAGTCAACGCACCAGCAGCCTATTCACATACCGGTTCAGGCCGTGTGCCTGCGCGATTCGCCGGGGGCGGTAACTGAGGGAATACACCGGCAGGATCGAATATCCGATCTCAAGCATCAGGCGCGGGCGGGACAGCGGTACCGGCCCGGCATGGATTCCGTAGGTATCGGCGATGAAGCTGGTGCCGCGCGGTCCGGTCAGGGCGACGATCGCTTCCCGTCCATAGCGCCTCTCCAGTTCCGCCCGCTCGAACCGGCGCGCCCGGAGAGTCCCGGCATGGCAATGCGTGCCTTTCACATAAAGATGCGGCCCCGATTCAGCGTCGACATCGCTCAGATAGATGAAGAGCTTGAAAAAACGCCAGTCATCGGGATCGCGATGAAAATGCTGAGTCTGGATACTGGGCTCGCCGCCGGGAAACGACCAGCGCATGCCGATGGTCGAGATGGTCGGCATGCAGCCCAGATAATCGATCGCCAGCTGGATCAGGAATGCGTTGTTGGCGGCGGCCAGCACGTGGGGACATTGCAGGACGACGTCCAGCGGCAGATCGGCGACCGTGGCCTGCGACCGCGCCTCAGCGGGTCCCAGGCAACGTCCCTCTCGCATCAGCAACGGCTTGTCGCCAAGATAAGCCAGGATCTCGTCGATCTGCTTCGGCCGCAGCATGTCGGGAAGCATTGCATAGCCGTCTGTTTGCATCTGCCTCAAGGCTTCCGCGCCGGCGGCTACCGCAAAGGGCTCGGGGCGCCGTTCCAGCATGTTGATTCCCGCGGCGATTATCCTGGCTGCGGCGCGGCGTATTGCCGGGTGAGTGA
Organism: Rhizomicrobium sp.; assembly: GCA_035761325.1. Taxonomy (GTDB): domain Bacteria; phylum Pseudomonadota; class Alphaproteobacteria; order Micropepsales; family Micropepsaceae; genus Rhizomicrobium. The sequence continues at coordinate 1,144 of DASTRG010000255.1, forward strand.
CGATGCGCTGGGAATAGTAAAGGCAACCGCGCAATGACGGCAGTCCGGAGTGCGACCGCAGGACGGCATATTCAAGCACCGGGGCAAATCCATGATATTGCCGTCAGTTTTGTCGCTCGCGCCGGACAATGTCGTGCCGGACTAGACAAATCCCGAGAATAAATAGGTTGTTGGTCAACGAGGTCATGTGTGATCGCGTCAGCGTCGCGGCCCTGCCAAACAGCACTCAAGGCCGTTCGGCATTGGGTCCGCGCCGGCCGGACTCCCGCAAAAACCACTGTCCGCGGACCCGCCCTAGTGCAAACGCCCTTTCGGGCGTTTACCTTAATAGTTGCGGGGACAGGATGGCGTTTTTCGCCTTCCGGCTGGGCATCAAAAAACCCGACCAAAAAAATTGGCCGGGCTTCTTGAATGGTTGCGGGGACAGGATTTGAACCTGTGACCTTCAGGTTATGAGCCTGACGAGCTACCGGGCTGCTCCACCCCGCGTCATGGGACCGGCAAAGGGACGCGGGATATAGGACTTTGCACCGGTCCTGTCCACCCCTGTCAGGCCGCGCGGAAAACATGGGTTTTTCCCTTGATTCTTCCGTCTGGGCAGGCGCCTTCAACCGATCTTAATCCTAAGGCCCCAGTATCATTCCCAGGGCCTTGGGGACCTGCGCATCCGGCTGGTCAGCCGGCGATGCCGGCCACCCCGAGCGCGCGGCCTATGCTGGCCAATGAACGGCCAGGGGCGCGCGTGCGGCACGAGATGTGATGGAATGAAAAACCTGGCCTTTGCCGCCGTATTTCTGGTCCCGCTGGCCGCTTTCGCCGCGGATGCCCCCCATACCATTGTGCAGAAGGGCCGCCGCTTCAATCCGGGTGAAGTCACCATCGGGCGGGGCGAAAGCCTGACCTTCACCAACGATGACGAGTTCATCCATCAGATTTACGTCGATTCCCCGGATTTCAATTTCGACAGCGACGAGCAGAACCCGGGCGAACTGATTAGCGAAACCTTTACGCAGAGCGGGACCTTCCAGGTGCGCTGCCACATTCATCCCAAGATGCGGCTCGTGGTGCATGTCCGCTAGCGATGCCGGGCATCCTTAAGCCCAAATAAACCGCTGTCCGCCCAAGATTTCGGCAGGGATAGCGGGCACCGCCTGGACCAGGCCATGACACTGACGGGCAAGACCATCGGCGCAAAAATCTTCGCCGCTTTCGTGGCGATGAGCCTGATCATCGGCGCGAGCGGCCTTGCCGGCTATGGCGTGCTGTCGGTGGCGGGCGACATCGCGGTCACGACTTTTGACGGCCCCCTGATGGCGATTTCCTATGCCCGCGCCGCCCATACCGATTTCACCGAGATGCAGCTCGCCGAGCAGCGCTATGAACACGCCGACAGCGCTCACAAGCGGGTCGCCGCCGAAGAGATCGGTGAGCTGGCCGACACCTTCACTGCCGATCTGGATGTGGCCGCCGAACGCAGCCTGGCTCAGGACGAGCAGAAAATCATCAAAGACATCCGGCCCCTGGTCGCGCGCTGGCGCGCCGCCCGGGCGAAGGGCGACATCGCGGTTCTGGAAAGCCTGGACCGCCAGATAGACGGCAAGTTCGACATGCTGATCGAGCTCAATACCGATCACAGCTTCGTCGGCCGGCGCATCGCCGTCACGAATATCGCGCGCTACAAGAATGTCAGCGTCGCCATAACCGTGCTGGCGTTGCTGCTGGCAACGGCCATCACATTCTATCTGAAGAACGCAATCGTTCGTCCCCTGTCGGCGGCGGCCCGCGTCGCCGATCGCATCGCGGCGGGCCAGCTTCAAACGGCCATTCCCGCCGGCGGCGAAGACGAGACCGGCGCGCTGCTGAAGTCGATGACCGTTATGCAGGACAATATCCGCCGGATGATGGACCGTGAGCAGGCCTTGCGCCGCTCGGCCGAGACCCGGCTGGTGGATGCGCTGGAGACCAGCCGCGAAGGCGTGATGCTGGTGGCGGCCGACGGCTGCGTGGTGATGGCCAATTCCACCCTGCGCGATTTCTTCCCGGCCGTGCGCGAGCGTCTTACGCCCGGCGTGGCCTTCGATGCTGCCCTGGCGCTGATCCAGGGCCAGCTTGCGGCAACCCAGGCGCCCAGCCGCGACCTGAATTCCTCCGGCCATGCCGAACTGGAACTGGCCGACGGCCGCTGGCTGCGCATGACTGTCAGCGCCACCAGCGAGGGCGGCTCGATCATATTTCTGTCCGACTTCACGGCGATCAAGGAACGCGAAGAAACCCTGCGCCGCGCCAAGCAGGAGGCCGAGGCCGCCAACGCTTCCAAAACGCGGTTCCTGGCCAACATGAGCCACGAACTCAGGACGCCGCTGAACGCCATTATCGGATTTTCGGAGATCATTTCGGGCCAGTATTTCGGCGGGCTGGGCAATGAACGCTATCTGGACTATTCGCACGACATCCTGCGCAGCGGCCGCCACCTGCTGGCAGTGATCAACGATGTCCTGGACCTGTCCAAGAGTGAATCCGGCAAGATGAGTCTGGCGCTGGCCGATATCGACATGCGCGACCTCTTGGACGATTGCATTGCGATGGTGCGCGAACAGTGCGCCGAGGCGGGGCTCGCCCTGCGTCTGGAGGGGATGGAGGGCGACCTGTCGCTGCGCGCCGATGCCGCCAAACTGCGCCAGATTTTCCTGAACCTGCTGTCCAACGCCATCAAGTTCACGGAAAAGGGCGGCACGATCCTGCTCAGCGCCAGCGCGGTGCCCGATGCCGTGTCAGTCACGGTGGGCGATACCGGCATCGGCATGGACCCGGAAGATGTTGAAGTGGCTTTCCAGCCGTTCCGTCAAATCGACAACCGGCTGGAGCGCCGCTACGAGGGCGCGGGGCTCGGCCTGCCGTTGACCAAGGCGCTGGCAGACCTGCATGGTGCCAGCATCGCCGTCGACAGCGCGCGCGGCCGGGGAACGCGAATTACCGTCACCTTCCCGCGCCCGGCGGCGCAGGCCCTGCTTGCGGCGGGTTGACCGCTAGCCCGGATGGGCACCGGGCCGCGGCGTCGCCGTCAGGCCGGCGACATGCTCCTTGGCGGTCTGGATGGCCCGCACGAAGCCAACCGGATCGGCGATCTGGGGCGTGGTAACGGAGTCCACGCCGGTGCCTTCGATCCTTACGGTTCCATAATTGAAGATGCGGCCGGGGAAGTTCTGGTGGATTTTCACGCCTTCTATGTTGGGCAGCGCGATCTCGTTGGTCCGCATGGTCAGAAGACCATATTTCTCGACGAAGCGGTGGCTCGTCACGCCCAGTTCCGTGGTCCATTTGCGGACCATCAGTTTCAGGAACACGCAAAGCCCCACCACAAGCAGCACCACCACGGCAATGGCCACGGTGTGCCAGCTGGCCTGGTTGGCCGGATCGCGGTTGGCCTGAAGGGCCGCGACGGCCAGCCCCGCCAGCGGCACGATGATCCAAAGCCACGCGCCCAGCGCATATAGCCAGTGGAAATGCGCCCGCAGGATGACGGTTTCGCCATCGCCAAGGGACCGGTCAATATAGGATGCCATCCCTCAAACCCCTCAAACCTGGCGGCCACGCCACGTTGCGACGGCCTGTGTCCGACGCCACAGATCGCCGGCGCGCGCCCCGCCGATCCTTGTACGGCATTTTCGCCGATACCGGGAGGGCCCCCGCACGCGGCCTGCAGGTGGCCGCCGGGGCGGGAAAAGCTAGCGGTCGTCGTGATCGGGCAACAGGACTTCCCGCACGCCCTTGTGGTTGGGCGCGCTGACCACGCCTTCATTCTCCATCCGCTCGATCAGGGTGGCGGCGCGGTTGTAGCCGATCTGCAAGCGGCGCTGGATATAGCTGGTCGAAGCCTTCCGGTCGCGTGCAACAACGGCCAGTGCCTTGTCGTACAGGTCGTCGCCCGACTGGCCATTGCCCTGGCCGAACACCGCATAGGGATCGTCGCCATCCTCGTCGGGCTCCTCGGTCACCGCGTCCAGATATTCCGGCACGCCCTGCGATTTCAGGAATCGCACAACATCTTCCACCTCATGGTCCGACACGAAGGGGCCGTGGATGCGGCGGATGCGCCCGCCCGCGGCCATGTAGAGCATGTCGCCCTGTCCCAGAAGCTGCTCGGCGCCCTGCTCGCCAAGGATGGTGCGGCTGTCGATCTTCGAGGTCACCTGGAACGAGATGCGGGTGGGGAAGTTCGCCTTGATGGTGCCGGTGATCACGTCCACCGACGGGCGCTGGGTGGCGGCGATCAGGTGAATGCCGGCGGCGCGCGCCATCTGGGCCAGGCGCTGGATGGCACCCTCGATCTCCTTGCCCGAAATCATCATCAGGTCGGCCATTTCGTCGACCACCACCACGATGAAGGGCATCGCCTCGAATTCCAGTGTCTCGTCCTCATAGACGGGCTTGCCGGTCTCGCGGTCGAAGCCGGTCTGGACGGTGCGCTTTAGCACCTCGCCCTTTTCCCTGGCCTTGGCGACGCGCTCGTTGAAAGCCTCCACGCCGCGCACGCCCATCTTGGACATCTTGCGATAGCGCTCTTCCATTTCACGCACCGCCCATTTCAGCGCCACCACCGCCTTGCGCGGATCGGTGACCACGGGCGAGAGCAGATGGGGGATGCCGTCATAGACCGACAGTTCCAGCATCTTGGGATCGATCATGATCAGGCGGCACTGCTCGGGCGCCATGCGGTAGAGCAGCGACAGGATCATGGTGTTGAGGCCGACCGACTTGCCCGAACCGGTGGTGCCGGCGATCAGCAAGTGGGGCATCTTGGCGAGGTCCGCCATCACGGGCTCGCCGCCGATGGTTTTGCCGAGCGCCAAAGTCAGCGGCGCGCGCGCTTTCTCGAAATCGCTGCTCGACAGAAGCTCGCGCAGGTAGACCGTCTCGCGGCCGGTATTGGGCAGCTCGATGCCGATGGCATTGCGGCCGGGCACGACGGCGACGCGGCAGGCGATGGCGCTCATCGAGCGGGCGATGTCGTCGGCGAGCCCGTGATGGCGGAC
>DASTRG010000256.1:0-31428 GCA_035761325.1 Rhizomicrobium sp.
GTTCCTGCCGCTCATTCTGAGCGCCGCCGGCCTTTCCGACAGCCAGGTGGGCTTTGCGGCCACCATTCCTTTCGTGACGGCGGCGGCCGGCGCGGTCGTCTGGGCGTGGAATTCCGATCGCCTGAACGAACGGCATTGGCATACCATCGTCGCGATGCTGATTGCCGCGATGGGCCTGACCGTCAGCGCCTGGCTCGGCCCGAATGTGTGGTCGCTGGTGGCCGTCTCCATCGCCGCCATCGGGCTTTATGCACAAGCGGTCTGTTTCTTCTCGATCCCGCCGCTTGTGCTCAGCAGCGCCGCCGCCGCCACCGGCTTCGCGGTCATCAATGCCGTCGGAAACCTGGGCGGGTTTCTTGGCCCGTATGTGGTAGGCGCGACCGTCAGGGGCCATGGGGATTTCTCCCTTGGGCTTTACGCGATGGCCGGGGCAGCGGCGATTTCAGCGCTGCTGAGCTATATGCTGATGCGCTTCAGATGGGACCACACACCGGCACGGAGTGCGCCATGATTGTCGAAACGGCACTTTTCACTGTCCGCGAGCAGGATGCCGGACTGTTCCGCCAGACCTTCGCCGGCGCCAGGCGCTTTATTGAAACGTCAGAAGGATTTTGCCGCCTTGAAATGCACCAGGGCATCGAGGCCCCCAACACCTTCATCCTGATCGTGTGGTGGCGGACGCTTGAGGACCACACCGTCACATTCAGGCAGTCGGAGAACTTTACCCGGTGGCGCGCGGAGATCGGCCATCTCTTTGCCGCACCGCCGGTCGTGAACCACTATCAGGTCGACCCGGCTGCCTGACGATCCTCCCGCGGCGAAAAGAGGCGGCGGGACCCAGGATGCGGTCCCGCCCGCAGTTGGGGAGACGCGTCAATAATTATAGCGCAGGCCCAGGAAGAAATTACGGCCCGTCTGGTGATAATAATACAGCCGGTGCCCGATTGAATCGGCGTACTGATAGGTCGGCTGGTTGGTCAGGTTGATCGCATCGAAGGTCGCGGTGAAATTGTCGTTGATCTTGTAGCTGGCCGAAGCGTCGATGTTGAGGGTTGCGGCGTTGACGATGACGTCGTTCAGGTTGCCCGGATTGATGCTGGCCAGGTACTTGCTGCGGAAGGACGCGGTGCCACGCAGCGAGAACACGGTGTCGTCGTAATAGAGCGTGGCGCTGTAGGAGGTCCGCGACAGGCCGGTCAGGTCGGTCTTGGCCAGCACCGTGCCGTTGGAATTGAAATAGGTCTGCGTGGCCTGCACAAAGGTCACGTTGCCGAGAAAGCCGGTATTCTGGAACATGTCCGGCAGGAAATCGAACGGCTGCTGCCATGATATTTCCGTGCCGTAAAGCGGCGCGCCCTTGGAATTGACCGGCTTGGAAAACAGCCATGTCGCCGCCTCGTTGCAGCCGGTGGCCGGTGGTGCCTGATAGGCCGCGCCGCACGCCGCGATCGCCAGGCTGTCGGGGACACCGTCGCTGTTCTGGTTGAAGGCCACGCTCTGGCGCAGCGTCTGGATCAGCGAATCGAGGTGCTTGTAAAAGAAGGCGACCGAGAACAGCGCGCCCTTGTGGTAATACCACTCGAACGACATGTCGGCCGTCTTGGCCCGATAGGGCAGAAGGTTGGGATTGTTCTCGGTGACGTTGAAGTTGCTGCCTGTGACCGTCGCGGTGGCCCCGCCCGGCAGCAGGTTGTTCAGGTCGGGACGTGCCATCACATAGGCGCCGCTGAGGCGGATCAGGAAATCGTCGGTGGGCGAGAAAACCGCGTTCGCCGAAGGCAGCACGTCATGATAGCTGCGCGACAACTGGGTGGTGATGATCGACTTCGACGCAGGATCGAAGCTGTAGCCCACCGTGTCCTGGTCGGTCTGCACGTAACGCACGCCGACATTGCCGCGGAACGGTACGCCGTAGAACATCGTGTCCCAGTCAGCCTGTGCCCAATAGCCCAGGTCGTTCTCGCGCACGATGCCGTTCTGGCTGAGGAACTGGCCCGGCCCCTGCACGAAGGCCGCCTGGCTCTGGTCCCAGATGTGGAACTGTTTGTTGAACGCCTCGATATCCGGCACGGCCCAGGTGGTGGGGGTGCCCGGGCCGACGTCCAGCCCGTGCATGGTGACGAGCTGGGAATTGGCGGCCAGGACCGCCGGGGACTCGATCGCCGCCGGAATGACATTGTCCTGGCTTGCCGTGGTGCCGTTGGTGCGCGCCGTAATCAGGGCGCGATAGCCGTAATTCTTGTAATCGAGACCGGCCTTCACCGTCAGCCAGTCGAACGCCTTGTATTCGCCTTCCACCTGGGCGGTGCGGAATCCGTTGTTGACATAGGCCTGGCGCTCGCGGATTTGCGACAGGAACCAGCCGTTGGTCGAGGTGACGTCGACATTGCCGTAGTTGAACGCCGGCAGTTTTCCCAGGTCGCCGCGGTAATCGAAGGAGTAGGGATTGGCCAGCGTGCCGGCGCCGCCCCCTGCCCCGCCCGGGCAGCCCGACACCGCCCCGGTCGCAGATGTCGCGGCGTTGCAGTCATAATCCATGGTCAATGTGGTCTGGATCGGGTTGCTGTGGTGGGATTCCGACCACCCCAACATTCCGTGCATGCTCAGGACGTCGCTGAAGGCGTGGTTGAAGTCCAGGGTCACCTGCTTGAAACGGGTGTCGAGATGGTCGAGCCGATGCTCGGATCTGAGGCCCGCATTGACGGCCTGGACATAGTCCAGATTGTTGGTCACCGGATTGACGTCATAATTCAGCACGCCGATGCTGCCGGCGCCCAGGATCGGCGCATTCAGGCCGGCGATGGTGCTGCTGACATTATTGTTCGAGAAGGATTCGGCCTCCAGATAGTATTCCTGCCGCTCCACCGCGAAATCGGCATAGAGCGCATCCAGCGTGAAGAGGGTTGCATCGTCCGGCTGGTACTGGACCGATCCGGTCAGGCCCAGACGCTTTTCATGGTTGGTGATGTTGTCATAGCGGGGAAAGCGCGGTCGGAACGCTTCATTGACGACGTCGTAGTTGTTGGGAAGCGTGGCGGCATTGAAGTTGGCGCCGTTGGGCACCGCGCCCACCGTCTGGCGATTGGGCGCGGTGGCGCTGGCGGGCGTGAAGGCCTGGGTCGCCGCGGCGCCCGGCAGCGGGCCGGGCGGATTGAACGCGACATAGCCCAGCCGCTGGCCGGTCGAGCATTGCGAGCTCGCGCCCGGCACGTTGTTGACGCAGCCGGCGATATAGGGCGAGGAGTGGTTGCCTGTCTGGGCGGTGTTGTCGTTCTGCCAGCGCACCGTGCTGGAGCCGTTCTCCAGGCCGTTCTGGATCTGGTAAGCGCCCGACAGCAGCACGCCCAGCCTGCCGCCCATGAAGGTGTCGGACACCAGTCCCGCCACGCGCGGGTTGAAGCCGCCGGACAGGTCGTTGTAGCCGCCTTGCGCCGATGTCACCAGCGTGAAGCCCGGCTTGTCGAACGGATGGGCGGTGTGCAGGTCCACCGTGGCGCCCAGCGAGCCTTCCTCGACCTCGGCCGAGGCGGTCTTGTGCACGGTGAGCTGGCTGAACAGTTCCGAGGCGAAGACATTGAAGTCGAAGGAGCGGCCGCGATTGGACCCGCCCGACACGTCTTCCGATCCGGTCGTGGCCAGCGCCTCCATGCCGTTGATGCGCACGCGGGTGAAGGTGGAATTGAGGCCGCGCACCGAGATCTGGCGCCCTTCGCCCTGATCGCGTTGCAGGGTGATGCCGGGAATGCGCTGCAGCGATTCCGAAACATTCAGGTCGGGGAATTTCGCGATGTCTTCCGCCAGGATGCTGTCGGAGGTGTCGTTGGCGTTGCGCTTCATCTCCAGCGAGCGCTCCAGGCTGGAGCGGAAGCCGCTGACCACCACCGTCTCGACCGACATGCCGCCCGTCGACAGGTCCGGCGCCTGGGTCACGGCGCGCTGTGCCGGCGCGCGCACGATCAGCCCGTTGGGTCCGTCGGACATGACCTGAAGATTGGTGCCGCGGGTCAGCATGGCCACGGCCTGCTGCGCGTTCATCTGGCCCGAGATCGGGGGTGCACGCAGGCCGGCGACCGACTCGGGCGTGAACAGAATGTTCTCGCCCGTCCGCTGCGCGACCTTGCGCAGGGCGTCGGACAGCGGCTGCTCCTGCATCGAGAGGTTGGCGGCCTGGTCGGCGTGGCCGGCCGCCTGGGCGATTGCCGCCGTATGGCCGGCAAGAACCGCTGCCCCGCCCAGCAGGATCAGGCGCCGTGCGCCCGCGCGCGAAGTCCCCATGACGCTTCCCTCCTCGCCCAGCCTTTTGCTGGCCATTTTTGTGGAGAGACGTTCCAGGGGGTGTCTTTCCCCACCCCCTATCCCTGCTGATCCGGCACCAGCCGGTATGAATCTTCCTCCTGGCGCACGGTAATGGGCAGGAGCTTGGCGATCGAACGGGCAAAAGCCTCGTTATCGCCGACGCGATACACGCCACTGACCTTCAATCCGGCCACGGACGGATCGACTTCCAGCCGGGCCGTGCTGTAGCGGTTCATCTCCTGCACCGCCTCCGCCAGATCGGTATTCTCGAAAACGACGGAACCGCTTTGCCAGGCCAGCAGATGGTTCAGGTTGGGCCGGTCGCGCCGCTCCATGTCCACGGAGGCAACCAGCCGTTCGCCGGGCCCCAGCCGTTCCGTCCGGCTGCCGCGCGGCGCCGAAACCGGCGCCACGTCCGCCTCGCCGTGGATCAGCAGCACCTGGACTTCGCCGTCCTCGCAGCGAACATCGAAATTGCATTGGGTGGCGACGATCTTGCGCTGAGCCGCCTGGACCACGAAGGGGCGGTTCCGGTCGGGCGCGACGCGGAAATTGACCTGCCCGTACTGAAGGTTGGCCGACCTGACAGCATCGGTGAAATCCACCACCAGCCGGGTCTTGGCGTCCAGGAACAATTGGCTGCCATCGGCCAGCGCGACATGCTTCTGCTCGCCCACATCCGTCTCATAGACATTGGCCGAAGCGGAGCGCCAGAATGCCAGGCTTCCGGCCCCCGCCAGCAACAGCGTCGCCCCCGCCATCACCGCGCGGCGGCTGACCTGCCGCGATTGCGGAGCCGTATGCAGGCGCGAAAATCCCTGGCTGCGCTGCATCCCGCCCACCGCCGACCACATCCGGTCCACCGCCTCAAAGGCGGCGGCGTGGTCGGCGCTGGCTGAGAGCCACAGGCGGAACGAATCCTCATCGGCCGGTGAGCGGTCGTCGCCGTGCAGGCGCGCCAGCCAGGCGGCGGCTTCGGCCCGCGCCTGCGGGGATGGTGGCGCCGATCCCATTACCAGCCTTCCGTCCATTCGGTCAGAAACAGGGCCGCGCGCGCGATGTGCTTTTCCACGGCACTCTGGCTGATCCCCAGCCGCTGGGCGATCTCGCGATATTTCAGATTCTCCAGACGGTGCATCAGAAAGACTTCCCGGGTGCGCGGCGTCAGGCGGTTCAAACCCTGGCTGACGCGTTCTAGACGAGCGCGCGCGGCCAAAACCTCATCCTGCAGAGGCGAAATTTCGGTAATGGTCATGTCTTCGGGGGCGGCACCGCAGAGCAGCCGGTCATGGCGATAATTATCCACGCCGATGTTAACCGCCGTGCGGACCAGGAAAGCTGGAACATTTTCAACCACATGCTCCTGGCGGTACTGCATCAGCCGCAGATAGGCCGCCTGGAGCAGGTCCTCCGCATCGGCGCGGCCCCTGATCCTTTGCCGCACCCGGCGGACCAGCCTTTCCCAGAACTTCCGGTCCAGCGCGTCGTTCGACATGCTTCCCCGACCTCGCACCATGGCGCGAAACAAGCCCGCAGCCAGCAGAGCCCAAGCCGGTTCCGGATGCAAGAACCGCGCTGCCACAGCGTCGACAAATTTCGCCGCCATCGGAATTGCGGGCGAAAGTGCGATTTGCGGGGTGCGATCAGCGGGCGGCGTCCAGCGACGGGTTTCGTCAGGGATGTCCGCCCGGCTCCTTCATGTTCCGCACGGCAGGCCGGGAGACCTGATCGCGCGAGCCATTCCAGCCCAGATCGGCACTGATCTGGCAGGCGGTGTGACGCACAAGCTCGGCCAGCTCGCGCATCCGCCTGTCATCCATGTATTGCGCCGCGCTGCTCACGCTGATCGCCGCCTTTATCTTGCCCGCCGCATCGCGGATGGGCGCGGCGACACAGCGGATGCGGTCCTCATTCTCCTCCAGGTCCAGCGCATATCCCAGGGAAGCGTATTCGCGCATGCAGCGAAGCCAGTTGGCGAGCGTGAATTTGTATTTCTGCCGGCTTCCATGCTCGGCATGGTAAAACTGTTCAAGCCGCTCCGCCGGCTCGTCCAGCAGCAGGGCCTTGCCGAGGCCGGTGGAACGCAGCGGATGGCGCTCGCCGATCCGGGAGCTGATTCCGACCCTTCGCCGGCCGGCGATCTTGTCCAGATAAAGCGCGCGCGTTCCATCCAGGATGCCCAGGTGGACCGTGTCGCCGGTCTGGTCGGCAAGTGCCTCTATATGGTGTCGCGCTATTTGCGGCAGGCTCATCTGGTCGCTTGCCTGGAAACCGATTTCGAGCAGTTTGGGACCCAGGGCATAGCCGATCCGCGGCGTGAAGCTGAGATAGCGCCGCTCGACCAGCGTGGCCGCCAGGCGATGCACGGTGCTGCGGTTCAAGGCCAGGACCTCGGTCAGTTCCGCCAGGGTGGTGGCGCCGGACGCCACCGCCTCAAGCACATCCAGCCCGCGAAGAAGGGTCTGGCTGCCCGCCAGCGACTTGGTCGCGACACCGGTTTTCGCCGAAGCCGGCAGTGTCCCGTCAGCCCTGAAAATCCGCTTCATGATTTCAGCCCGGAACCGAATGCCGATGACCAACCCTGCCGATGATCGCCGATCGCCTCATTGAAAGAAGATCATGCGTTTTTTGGCCTCAAGCACAGAGCGATTAAGGCCGGGGACCGCCGCTTCAAGATCGGCGAGATTCCTGAACGGCCGCCGTTCCATTATCGTCTTCACCTGGTCGTCCGTCGCATGCAGGACGGTTTGCAGCGCTTCGGCGTCGGCATGGTTCGCGTCGATCGTCGTCATGTTCTCGAACAGGAACTGCATGACCAGGTCGAGCTCGTCGGCGCTGCCCCTGGCGCCCCGATCGAGCATTTCCTGAACCGTGTCGTGCCAGGCATCGTAATCCCTGGGCGTATCCATCACCAGCTCCAGCCCGTGGCAACTGGTGCAGACCTTGCGGATCGCCTGCTCGGGGGTCTTGGCCTGTGCGCCGGCAGGCGATTGGGCCGCGGCCGCAGGCGATTGGGCCTGTGCGGCGGGAACGAGCAACCACATCCCCGCGCCGGCCAGTCCGCAGGCCGTTTTCCTCCATCCGCCTTTTGTACCATGCCCGGCCAATTGCCACCGTCCAATTACTGCGCCGCCCAGTTGACGCCGGCGTTCGGATCGGGACCCGTGGAGGTGGCGATCAGCGGCGCCTTGCCCGGAAGCACCGGCATATGCGGCCCCACGCCCATCTTCTCCGCCGTGACGAAATCGCCATATTCATTGCCGAACTGGTTGGACACGCGCTGCAGGTGTCCGTCCTCGAAAAGCATATCCAGTTCCTTTTCGCTGAACATGCGGGTGCCGAACTCGCTCTTGGTGGCGCCGACGATCTTGTGGGTGGCCACGTCGATGATGTCGCCGGAGGAGGCATAGACCAGCTTGCCGTCCAGCCCCATGGTCATCCAGAAGACGCCGTCCGGCGTGTCGATGGTGCCGATCTCCTTGGGGTCGTCGGTGTTGCTGAAGATGTGAATCTTCTTGAAGATGCCGTCGGCCAGCCAGATCTCCTTGCCGTCCTGCGTAATCAGGATGCCGTGGCTGGGACAGCCGTGGGGAATGCGGGGCCGCGGCGAGGTGTTCCACACCTTGCGCCAGTCCACGCTGGTCACTTCCACCGTCTTGAGGATCTTGCCGGTCCGGGTGTCGGCGATGATGAAGCCCAGAAAATTGTTCTGGTTGACATAGATCTTCGACGAATCCTTGTTCAGGACCTGGACGCGGATGTTATCCGGGAACCGGATGGTGCGGATGACCTTGCCGGTGGCGACGTCGGCGATCTGCAGCAGCTTGCCGTTGGGCGACATGAAGGCCAGCTTGCCGTCGGCGCTGAGGTTGAGGTTGTGGGCTGACGGGCTGCCGGGGGCATGGATCACCGCCAGCAGCTTCCCGGTCCGCGCGTCCAGCTTGTACCAATAGTCCTGCAGATTCGATCCCACGACCAGGGTCTTGCCGTCGGCATCGACCTGGGGACGCTCGCAGCATTTGCCGTCCAGCGTCGTTGTCCACACCATCTTGTCGGTCGCAAGGTCGATCGCGCCAAGCCGGCCGCGGGCAGCCAGATACAGCATGTTCGTCGCCGGGCTCGCGGCAACCCCGGAAATATCCTCCGGGCTCATGCTGCCGGCATAATCCCACACATGGATACGCTTGACGAAGGCGTAATTGTTGTCGGCGTCAAGGACGACGATGCCGTCCCCGTTCGGATAGATCGGCCGTTCCAGCGAGCCCGGCAACGCCACATATATAAGGTGACGGGTGTGCTGGGCGAAGTCGCCCCGTGCCCGGCGAGGCGTCCCGGGGGCGGGGGGCGGCGGCGGCTGAACGATGGGACCGCTTCCAACGACGTTTGCGTTGGGCGGCGGGGCCGGCGATGAATCAACTTGCGCCAGCGCCGCGGCGCTGCTGCCAAGAAGAAACAGAATTGCCAATCCGGCGTAACGCAGCTTCATCAAGATATCCTCCAGCACCGGGGCCGATGCCCCCTTTATCTACAACCAGGCCGTTTCAGCGGGCGACCGTCAGGCAACCAGGTACGGCTTCAGATAAGTGGCAAGCGCGTTTCGGATCGCCGCCTTCTGGGCGTCGGTAATCGGACTGGTGCGCCTTTTGGCGGGACCGGTGCCCGACGAAGAACGCATTATCGCATCCTCGGCAAAGACTCCACGCGCCTTCAGCACATAATCGTTGGCATGCGGCAGCGAATTGAAAGCCAGAAAGCGCCCGAAGATATCGAAGGCCTCGCTCCTGCGGCCGGCCTGAAAGGAATTGAAACACGCCTGAAGGACATCGGACAGACCGACATAGGGGCATGTGCCGGTAAAGCCCAGCTCCATCTCCGGAAAGAACTTCATGCCGCCGCCGCCCGAGAAATCCTCCACGCGCCCCGAAGTCCGCCGCAGCAGGTCGGGCGCCCGCTCCAGCGGATCGCCCGCTTCATCCTTGACCGCGATAATGCTTGGCACCGCGGCCGCCAGCGCAACAAGCGTATCGACGCTGACATCGCCGACCGCCTGTACCATGATGGGCAACCCCGATGCGCCCGCCAGGGCCTTGAAATAATTGATGGCATCGGCGTCAGTGGCGTTGGGCGGAACCAGCGAAATAATGCCGTCGGCGTTCAGCCGTTTCGCGGTTCGCGCGTATTCCTGCGAATTCGCCAGATTGAACCCGATCGCCTGAACCCCCAGCACCAGGGCGGCATTTCCCTTGACGGAGGCCAGGGCTTCGGCGCCGGCATTCCATTCCTGGGGCGAAAGCGTATTCCAGCCGCTGGCGTTCTGCGGCCACGCCAGGCCGGCGACCTTGCCGCGATTGATGAATTCCATCTGCCTGGCCATTGCACCTGTGTCCAGCCTGTTGTCGGCCGTGCAAGGGGTCCAACCGATAGGAAACACACCACGAAGCGGCTTGCCATTGGGCGATTTCGGGGTTGCCGCGCCGGCGCCTGATACGCCCACCGCCAGCATGCCGGCCGCGCAGGCCCCTTTCAGAAAGTCTCTTCGGTTCTCACGCACGTTGCCCGGTCTCCCGCACCATTTCTGTCATAGGAATTCTGCCGCCTTCGGAGCGCACTGGATATAGAAGCAGATTCACGGACCGAGGACAGCTTGGAGATGCGCGGACGCGCGGCATTGTTCCAGTAAGTGAGACAGCCGCAATCCGGCGAAAGGCTTTCACGCAACCTGCCGCCCAACCCCGGCAAAGGCCGAGTTTGCGCCGCAGCATCAATTGTTGGCGGCGAATGAGGGGTAGACCTTCCGGCGGATCTGCGCGGCGGCCGAAACCAGGGCATCGGACACTTCGTCTATCCAGCCCGGCGCCAGGTGAGCCGAGCTATCGGCCAGAGAAATGGCGGCAATGATTCGTCCATTTGGATCGCGAACAGGCGCGCCGATACAGCAGATTGCCGGAAGCACTTCCCGGTCGTCGATCGCAAATCCGCGCCGCCGGATTTCGTTTATTTCAATGGCCAGCCGGCGGCGGTCGGTGATCGTCTGCGGGGTCAGGGCAACCAGCTCGCCATCCCGCAGAAATTCATCCAGCTGCTCGTCCGAAAGGCCGGACAGGAGAACCTTGCCCAAGGCGCTGCAATAGGGCTCCTGCTGGGCGCCGACGCGGCTGGGTATGACAAGGCGTTCCACATCACCCACTTTGGCGGCATAGGTCACCATCCCCTTCTCCAGGATTCCGAGATGGATGATCCCCTTAAGCCGCCCCGCCAGGTCCGTCAGGATGTCCAGCGAGGTTCTGCGGACCAGGTCTGCAATCGAGATGTCGCGCGACAGCGACGCAAGCGCCATGCCGGGCCGATAGAAGCCGTGGGCGTCGCGAACCACAACGCCGATTTCCTCAAGCGTCTTGATCAATCGATGTGCCGCCGCCTTGGACAAATGTGCACGACGGCTGAGTTCCGCGTTGCTGACCCACTCGTCCGGGCGCTGGAACGAACCAAGCAGCGCAAACGCTCTCTGGACAGACTGATTCCTGGGTGTAGCCATCTGCTCTCTCCCCAAAAGAGCTACGCCGCATGATCTGCAAATAACGGGGCTAGACTGGGCGCCCGGATAACTTTCTCATTATATGAGACACTATCATATTATTTGATATTATACAAGATGAAGTCGCTTGGCGTTTGAAATGAAAGGCATATTTTATCGCTAACATTTTCGGGGTGCGCCGGAGCCGCGCGCCCTCGGTCAAAAAGTCGTGCGGCCGCCGGAGATGTCAAAGGTCGCAGCGGTGGAGAATGAACACTCCTCGCTTGCAAGCCAGCACACCATTGCCGCGACCTCGGCAACCTCGCCCAACCGCCCCATCGGAATGCGTGAGCGCATATAGTCGATCTGGCTTTGCGGCAGCTGGCCCAGGATCGGGCTTTCAAATGCGGTGGGCGTGACGCAATTCACGAGAACCCCGTTCCTGGCCAACTCCTTGCCGAGTGATTTGGTCAGCGCGATCACGCCCGCCTTGGAAGCGGAGTAGGCCGATGCATTGGGGTTGCCTTCCTTGCCGGCCACCGACGAGATATTCACAACCCGGCCGTATCCCCGAGCCGACATCAATGGCGTAATCTCACGGCAGCAATAGAACAGGCCGTTCAGATTCACGTCCATGACCTCCAGCCAGCTCTGGACCGGGAAATTTCCGATGGGAACGGTCGCGCCGGTGATGCCGGCGCAATTGATCAGAATGTCGATCTTGCCAAGGGCGCTTTGACTTTGCCGCGCAGCCTCTGCGACAGCCTGGTGGTTTCCCACATTGACGCACACCGTGTGAACATCGGGAATTGCGCTTCGGGCCTGCTGAAGCGCCGCCTCATTGGTGTCCCACAGCGACACCTGTCCGCCTTCGTCGGCGATGCGCCTGGCGGCCTGCAACCCCAGTCCCGAGGCACCACCGGTGATCACGGCTTTGCGTCCCAAAAAGCGGTCGGGGATAATCGTCATGGCGTCCATCCGTGATCTTGCCGATTGCACCGCCGGCAAACGCGGCCGCGCCGACGGCGAACGGGGCCTGGCCCGGGTATCGCTGTCTGCCGTAACGGTCTGGATATCTGCTGCATGTCCGGAGAAAAAATGGCCCCGCCGCACGACCACGGCGGGGCATCAGGGGGAAACGCTAGGCCACAATTCTCAGAATTTCTTCTGCAGGCTGAACACGAAGTACCTGCCGATCGTCGAGCCGCTTGCGGCGATACCCTGCCCGCCATTGGTCGGTATGGCGCTGCCGCCTTCCAGATAGATCGGCGGATCGTCGTCGCCGATATTGTTGACGGTCAGGCCCACGGTCGCGCCGCTGCCCCAATCGGCCACCCCATCCAGCGCGTAGGACACATAGAGGTTGACCGGATGGAAGGAGTCGATGCGCCGCTGGTTGTAGAGCGTGTATGACTGGGTCCCCGGATTGACGCGGAAGCCGGGACTGTAGTTGACCCAGACCCTGCCGTTCCATGGCCCGCTGGCCACCTGCAGATAGCTGGTGAGGGCATAGAGCGGCGCGCCGAATTCCTGGATATTGTTCCAGGGCGTTCCGGCCACGGCCTGAGTCTGGTCCGTTTCGCTGACCGTTCCCGATGCCCCCACGGACACCGTGCCGAAATTCTCGATGTCGGTCGTGTATTTCGCGGAGAAGTCATAGCCTTCGAGAAGCGCGTTGCCGATATTGGCGCGGCGCGCGGACACCAGGATGAAAGGCGGGGTGACGCCGGGTGCGTATATCGAATCCAGGTTCGGCCCGGGGAACCCGATGAACGAGTTGTAGCCGAAGGCCGCCACCTGCGCCTGAGTCGGATTGATGATGTAGAATTTCGAGTATTGCGGAATCTGGAACAGCACCGGCGAGTTGAACGGCGGCAGGCCGATCTGGTTCTCGATGAAGATGTGCCAGCGGGTGATACTGAGATCCAGGCCCGTCAGGTCGATCCCGAACTCCGTGGTCGGATGGAAATCGGCGCCCAGCGACCAGGTGTTGCCCAGTTCCGGCCCCAGATTCGGATCGCCGCCGGGCACGAACAATGACGGACGCAGAGCGTCGGCAAGCGAGGTGCCCGGTGGGACACGTGCATTTGGCGTGACTCCGCCGGCGCTATAGATGTAACGGCCGTCCGGCGCCAGCGTATCGGCCAGGCTGGGCGCATCGTACGACGTGCCCTTGGTGCCGCGAATGGTAAGCGCCTCAAACGGGTCCCAGGTGAAGCCGATCTTGTAATTGTCGGTGGTGCCGAAATCGCTGTAATCGTCGTGACGGCCAGAAACGTCCAGCGAGAAGCCATTGACGAACGGAAGGCTGTTGGCTTCGCTGACCAGGGGTACGATCACTTCGCCGAATACCGACGCGGTTGTGCGGTGCGTCTTGGCGAAGACGGTCTGGCTGCCCGGGTTGGGCAGGCCGCTTTCCTGGCCGATCGGCGCATTGATGAACCATTGCGAGATATAATCGTCCCAGCTGTATTTCGCGCCGACCGCCGCCTTCACGTCGCCGCCCGGCAGGGAGAACACCGTGCCGTTCAAGGCGCCCTCATATTGCAGCACATGCTGGGTCGCCTTGCCGATCTGGGCGACGTCCAGGATCGAATTAAGCACCTGCGGATTGGTCATGCCGAGATTGTAGGGGTCGACGGCATTGCCGGCCGAGCTGCTGGCCGCTACCAGATTGGGCGACAGCACCCCGTTGATCGTCTGCTGGCGCAGCGCGACGGAAAGCGCGGAACTGTCCAGTTGGCGCACGACGCCGTTCGAAAAGCTGCGGCCGTAATTGCCGGTCAGATCGAGCTGCCAATCGCGGAAGGGCAAATCGATAGTCAGCTTGGGCGTGAACTGGAACATGGTGATGTCGTTGCGCGCCACGTTCCAGTTGCGGCCCAGATAGGGCGAGAAGTCGAGTAGCACCGTCTGCGAGGTCTCGCCGGCGATCGGCTGGAAGAAGGGATTGGTGTTGTCGATCGTCTGCGTCACCGATTGCACCGGCTGGCGCTGGGACGCCAGGCGGTTGCTCCAAAGGACGGTCGCGGAGAAATCCACGCCCTCCATGATGTGCTGGTGCATGGAGCCGAAAACCGAATCCTGTTCCTGCTTGGGAAGCAGGTCCACCGCGGCGTTTGTGTCGCAGCGATTGAGCGAACCCGCATTGCTGACCGGGTCCAGGCCGGGGAAAGGCCCGCTCACATTGGCCGCCAGCGAGCCCGGCGTCCCGTCCGGGTAACCCCGCATTGTATAATATTGCGACCCCACCCTTATGTTGGGAAGCGCGCAGTTGGTACTGCGTGAATCGCGGCCGCCGATGCCGGTCAGGTCCATCCGGGTGTAGGAGCGGTCGGCCGCGGCCAGCCTGGTGTTGCTCTTGTGCTCATACGCCAGATAGGCACCGCCGCTGTTCCAGCCCAGACCCGTCATCGCGCTGGCGTTGAAGGCGGTATAGCCGTCTGCAACGCCCACGGAGCTGTTGGCCTCGAAGCCCTCGAAATTGTCGCGCGTCACGAAATTGATGACGCCGGTTATGGCGTTCGCGCCGTAGATCGACGAGGCGCCGTCCGGCATCGTGTCCACCCGGTTCAGCGCAATGGTGGGAATCAGACCGGGATCCGGTGCGGTGGCCAGGCCGCTGACGCCGATCATGTTCTCGCCGTTCAGCAGGACCAGGGTTTCCGAACCACCGACGATGGCCTGGGACGGGATGTAGCGGATAACAGGCCTTATTGAGCCGATGTTGATCTGCGTCTGGGCTACCGCTGTGGTATTGAAGGTGTTCGAAATCTGCGGGATCTGGGCCAGCACTTCGTCCGTCGTAAGGGCGCCTGTGGCCTTGATGGTGCCTGTGTCCACGGTCACCAGGTTGGAGCCGACCGGATTGATGCCCCTGATCATCGTGCCGGTGACGGTCACCGTCTCCACCGGGGTCGCCGCTTCCTGGGCCTGTGCCGCGCCGGCGATCGCGATGGCGATGGCGCCGAGAGACGCGCCGCACAAAAGCTTCCTTGCAAAATGCCCGCTCGTGTACGAGTCGAATGACATCAACCGCCTCCCCTGCAGTTATCGTTTGCGCAGTCATCGTTTGCGCGACGCGACTTCGCGCTGTTGATTGAGGCGAGATTTGTCGCGGTCCGATTTGCTGTCAAGAAACCGGCCCTTCAGCTTCTCGCTTTGTGAGACGCAGCCCGACATGGTTCAGATCGGAACGCAGGGACATGCCGCGCGGCAGTAAAAAATGTGCGAATCCAAACATGATCGCGGCACATCAAGCCCAAATTCAGTGGGAATATGTCTTTGAATGACTCAAGCGATGAATTAGCGTTCCCGCCGACAAGAGGTCTTTGCGATGCCGCGGAACAGACGTCATTTTGTTGTCGGCGCGACAGCGACACGGTGGCACTTGTCCGGGACTGCGCAAGGAGCCGGGACGGCGCTGAAAAATATTTGGAAGAATTCCGTGGCGGCATACAAATGGGCCCGGCGCGCGCCCGATCAGCCCGCGCCGGCCTGATCGCATCATCAAGGGGCTGGGGTGAAGGATGAAGATATTCG
This sequence comes from Rhizomicrobium sp., assembly GCA_035761325.1. Lineage (GTDB taxonomy): Bacteria > Pseudomonadota > Alphaproteobacteria > Micropepsales > Micropepsaceae > Rhizomicrobium. The sequence continues at coordinate 15,353 of DASTRG010000256.1, forward strand.
CATTTCTCGGTCTGGCCGCGCTGGCGGCGCTGGCGTCCTCGGCCGGCAAGGCCCAGATGCCGGCCGGGCCGGCGCCAAGCGCCGCCGAAACCGCGCAGGCCATCAAGGACTTCAACGGCACATGCGCCTCCTGCCACGGCGACAATGGCGGCGGCGGCGACCGCGCCCCGGCACTGAAGGACAATCCGCATCTGCGGACGCTGGATGCCGCGGGCATCGCAGCCATCATCACCAATGGCCAGCGCGGAATGCCGGCGTTTGGCCACCTGCCTCATGCCGAAATCGCCCGGCTGGCAGCCTGGATCCACACGATGAACATCTCCGGCCTTGCATCCGCGCCGCCCGAGCAGGTCGCTGCCGGCGAGGCATATTTCTTCGGCGCCGGCGGCTGCTCAGGCTGCCACATGGTGCATGGGCGCGGCGGCAGCGCGGGCCCCGACCTTTCGGCAGTTGCCGCCCGCTCGACGCGCGCCGAAATGGAAAAGTGGCTGGATGATCCCACCTCGCTCCTGGGCAGCAAATCCGACCCCAGTTGTCCGGGCTGGGCCTTCTGTCCCGATTTCCAGTGGGCGGTCCAGGATATCGTTCTCAAGAACGGTGAAAAGCTGCGCGGATTTGCCCGCCGCCAGACCGAGCATGCGGTCGCACTGCAGACGCTGGATGGAAAGTTCCGCATGCTCTACACGCCCGACATCGCCGGCGCGGTGCGGGAAAAGCAGTCCTACATGCCCGCCTTTCACGGAAGTGCCGGTGAACGGCGCGACCTTCTGGCCTATATGGGCACTCTGGGCGGTATCGAACCCGGCCCGCTGACACACGCCGTCGCACCGGTTTCCCGGGCCGATATCGATGCCGTCATGAATCCGAAGCCCGGCGACTGGGTCACCTATAACGGCAAGCGCGACGGCGGGCACTACAGCCCCCTCGCCCAGATCACCGTCGATAACGTCAAACAGCTTCAGCCCCAGTGGGCATTCGTTCCCGGTGGCGTCGGGCTGGAGGGCGAGCCCATCGTGATGGACGGCATCATGTACATCACCGGGGGAACGCAGGTCTGCGCGCTCGACGCCAGGACGGGCCTGCGCATCTGGTGCGTCCCGCGCACCAACGGCGCCGGCGTCCAGACCGCCGCGCGAAGGGCCGGTGCCAGGCCGAAAAGCGATTCAGCATTGCCGGTCGGGCCCAATCGCGGCGTCGGCATCCTGGGCGACCGTCTGTTCTACACATCCGATGATGCCTACATCGTCTGTCTCAATCGGCTGACGGGGGCGGTGATGTGGACCCGACCGCTGGCAGAGCCCAGCGAGAAGGGGCGCGTCTATACCTCCGCCTCGGTGATGGTGGTGGACGACCTGGTGATCACCGGCATCGCCGGCGGCGACGGCCCGATGCGCGGATTCATCGTCGCCTACCACGCCAATACCGGAAAGGAGGCGTGGCGCTTCTATACCATTCCCAAGCCCGGCGAGAATCTGTCGGAAACCTGGAAAGGCCGCGCGCTTGAAACAGGTGGAGGGGCGACCTGGGAAACCGGCTCCTATGACCCGGAAACCGGCACGCTGTTCTGGGCGGTGGGCAACCCTTATCCCGACACTGATCCGTCGGAGCGCGGCGGCACCAACCTCTATACCAATTCCGTCGTCGCGCTGGATGCGAAGACCGGCAAGCTCAAATGGTATTATCAGTTCACGCCCTATGACACCCACGACTGGGACGCGACGCAGCCAATGGTTCTGGCCGACACGGTGTGGAAGGGCCGCCCGCGAAAACTGCTGATGACGGCCCAGCGCAGCGGCGTGTTCTATGTGCTGGATCGGACCAACGGTGAATTTCTTCTCGCCAAGCCTTTCGTGAAGAAGATCACCTGGGCGGACCGTTTCGATCCCAGGACCGGGGAGGCGCACCTGGTGCCCGGCAACACGCCGACCGAGGAAGGCACCAAGACCTGCCCCGGTGTACGCGGCGCGACCAACTGGTACCCCACCGCGTTCGACCCCCAGACGCGGCTTTTCTATGTGATGGCGGCCGAGGACTGCGGCATCTATCGCAGCAAGGGCAACATCTTCGGCAACAATCCGGACCCGTCCGATCCGGGTTTGCGGCTGGTGCGTGCGCTCAACATCGAGACCGGCGACATCGTGTGGGAAAAACCGATGCCCGGACCGCAGGAGACGAATTATTCCGGTGTCCTGGCCACGGGGGGTGGACTTGTGTTTCATGGCGAGGTTGGCGGAGATTTCGCGGCGGTCGATGCCCGGACCGGAAAGACGCTGTACAATTTCCGCACCAACGACAGCTGGCGCGCCACGCCGATGACTTACATGGTGGATGGCCGCCAGTATATCGCCGGCATGGACGGCCAGATACTCTGGGCCTTCGCCCTGGGGTACCAGTGAGCGGAGGACATCGAACCATCAACAGCCCCGGGCGCCGGAGGGAGAGGGGAAGGCACATGACGGTCGTTTCGCACGAAGTACACCCAATGTTCGCAGAGCCCTATTTCCGGGCAAACATCGCCGGCACCATCACGCCCGATCAGATTGCGTTCATCAAGGGGCTGAAAATGGTCAGCAACATGGAGAACCTGATCTCGGAGAATCTGTATATTTTCGAGGAACCGGAGCTCAAGAGCATCAAGGATGCCGTCCAGGAAGTTCTCGACATCTATGCCAGGGATGTGATGTGCATTTCGCAGCGGCTATATGTGACGCAGTCCTGGTCGCTCATCAATAATCCGAACGTCGGAATGCATGGCCATTCCCATTCCAATTCCATCCTTTCGGGATCTCTCTATTATTGCGAGCTTCCCTCGCCGCCCGCCGGCATGATCTTCACGCGCCACGTGACCTATCAGCAGATCGACCTGGCGCCCGACAGCGACAGGCGCAATGTCTACAACTCGCCGATCACGCGCGTGCTGCCAAAGCAGAACGACGTGATCCTGTTCTCTTCCCGGCTGACCCACATGGTTGAGCCGAACGCATCAAGCCAGCCGCGCCATGCCATTGCGTTCAACACCTTCGTGAAGGGCACGCTCGGCAGATACCGGGACGTATCGGAACTGACTCTTTGACGCACTGGCGGGCAATGCCGCTCCGCTGCCTGTTGCCGGGCCTGCTGACCGCTACACCCCGACAAAATCGTCATGCGGAACCTGGATGATGTCGTCCACCAGGTCCGGCGCAATTATGCCTTTGATGTGGGCGATTTCGCCATCGGGCACATGGTCGTGGTTGGAGTCGATATCCAGATAGGTATAGCCGTGCAGATAGTGGATGGCCACCGTGCCGTCCGCCTCCGCCTCGGTGAAGCTGGCATAGTTATGCCCTTCGAACGGAAAGCCGCCCAGCCTGATGACATCATGATCCGGTCCCGTCGTCTGCAGGTCGCAAATGAAGGCGGACTGGTCGTTGCCGGAAAAGAACGCGCCGTACTGGCCGGCAAGGACGAAGGTGTCGGCACCCGCGCCGCCGGTCGCCTTGTCCGGTCCGACGATGTCGAGAATATCGTTGCCGTTGCCGCCGATCAGGGTTTCACGCAGGCCTGAGGAGCCGTGCAGGATGTCGTTTCCATCGCCGCCATCCATGTACATGCCGCCATTGTAGGCAGACTCGGAAATCTGATCGTCGCCCGCGCCGCCATAGACCTGCTGCACGAAGTATCCCTCGGCGGCGCCAAAGCCGTCATCGCCATTGGTCAGGACCAGGACATCGGCGTTGAACTTGTCCCAGTTGTATTCGACATCCGGTGTTCCCGGCAGTGCGAATGCGAAGTCCGCCCCGTCATAAACGGCGGAAAATTCCACCGGCAGCGTCACCTCCTGGAAGCTGACGATTGCTCCCGTATAGTCTTTCACGACGCCGTCGGTAAGGTCGGCATCGGTGACTTTTACAGAGCCTTCGAAACGAAACATGCCTGTCTCCTTTTCTGGTTTTCTGGCCGGATCGACGCATCGCAGAATGATCCAGCCGGATGGCGGCCCCTGTGATCAATCTGTGATTGCCGCCCGAAGTTCCGCGCCATGCCTTCAAATTGTCACAGGACAAGCCCTTGCGGCGAAGCCACCCTCAAAAGAGGGGAGAACGCCGTGCCGATCGGATGGATCGTCTTTCCGGACAGCAAGCCCGCCGATCCCGTGCGCGAGGTGCTGGACGAGTATGGACCCCTGCTGTGGGCGGGCGTGCTGTTCAGCGCGGTAAACAGCATCCTGGCGCTGAACGTCTCACTATACATGCTTCAGGTTTACGACCGGGTCCTGACCAGCCGGAGCCAGGAGACCCTTCTGCTGCTGACGCTGATGGCAGCAGCGGTGCTGGTGGCCTTCGCCTTTCTGGATTCGGTAAGGGCGCGGCTGCTTGCGCGGTTGGGCTTGCGCGTGGGCGAAAAACTGGGAGCGCGGACATTGCGCGCTTGCGTGGCCACCGCTTCGGCCACGGCCGACCCCAGCCTGCATCAGGGACTGCACGATGTGGAGATCATTCGCGGTTTCCTGTCGGGCGCCGCGCTGGCGGCGCTGTTGGACGCACCCTTTCTGCTTCTGTTTCTCGTCCTGCTGTTCCTTCTGCACTGGGCCTATTTCGTCATCGTGCTGCTGGGTGGACTGGTTCTTGCCGGCCTGGCGTACGCCACCGCCATCGCCACCCGGCCTGCCGTCACACGCGCCATCGCCGGCCAGATTGCCGCGCAGGGATTCGCCGATGACGGCCTGCGCAACGCCACCACCCTGGAAGGATTGGGAATGGGGGATGATTTTGTCGCGCGCTGGCGCACCCAATGGTTGGCGAACCAGCGGCTCGCCCTGAGCGTATCGGACCGCGAAGCGGCCGGAACCAGCATCTCCAGGGCGGTGCGCCAGTTGATCCAGATATTGTTGCTGGGCACCGGCGCGCTGCTGGTGCTGAATTTCCAGGCCACGGGCGGCATCATGATCGCCGCCTCCATCCTGGGCAGCCGCGCCCTGGCGCCCATCGAACAACTGATCGGCGCGCGGCGTAGCCTGTTGGCGGCGCGGCTGGCGCGCAAAAGGCTGTCGATCCTCCTGGACCGCGCGCCGCTCCGCGAAGACGTCATGCCGCTGCCGGCACCGGCAGGGCGGGTCGTGGTGCAGAACATCTCCTATGCCGTACCAGGCAGCCAATGGCCGCTGCTGGCCCATTTGAGTTTCGTGATCGAGCCGGGCGAGCTTCTGTGCGTGACGGGTCCGTCAGGATCGGGCAAATCGACATTCGGGCGCATTCTGATCGGCGCGCTGCGCGGCTCGTCGGGCGTCGTCCGGCTGGATGGCGCCGATATTTCAACCTGGCCGCGCCGCGATCTGGGCCTGCATGTCGGATATCTGCCGCAGGACGTAGAGCTGCTGGCCGGGACCGTGCGGGACAACATCGCCCGGCTGCGAAGCGCGGACAGCGAAAGCGTCGTGCGGGCGGCCAGGCAGGCCCACGCGCATGACATGATCCTGACGCTGCCCGGCGGCTATGACACCGATGTGGGCGCGGCCGGGCACCATCTGTCGGGCGGCCAGCGCCAGCGCGTCGGGCTCGCCCGGGCCCTTTATGGCGATCCCTGCCTGGTGGTTCTGGACGAACCGGATTCCAATCTGGATGCGGCCGGCGAGGCGGCATTGAAAAGTGCCATCAAGGTTCTTCAGGCGCGCGGGGCCGCGATTATCCTGATAGCGCATCGCCAGAACCTGATGGTGGCCGCGGACAAGCTGCTGATCCTGCGCCCGGGCGCGCCCGCCATCTTCGGCCCGCGCGAGGCGCTGCTGCGGCCGATGGCGCACACCGCACCGGATGAAGGCCGCGAGCGCCTCGCCCTGGGCGAGGTTGCATCATGAGCGAAACCGCTTTTCCTCTCGCCGGGTTCCGGCGCGCCCTACCCGCCTCGCGTGGACCGCGCGGCACGGCCGACGGCGAACTGGCTTTCCTGGATACGGCGGGCTTGCTGCGCGGCGGCTATCTGGCGGTCGCCATCCTGGCGGTATTTCTTGGCGGATGGGCCGGGTTTGCGCCTCTGGACAGCGCGATCGTGGCGCCCGGTGTCGTTGTGGTGGAGTCGCACCACAAGGCCATCCAGCATCTGGAAGGCGGCATCGTGTCCGCCGTGCTGGTATCGGACGGCCAGCACGTCAAGGCCGGCCAGCCGCTGATCCGGCTGAACCAGACCCAGGCGCATTCCAGTTTCGCCACCCTCAGCGAACAGGCCGATGCGCTGGCGGCCCAGGAAGCACGCCTGGTCGCCGAACGGGACGACCGGGAGACGATCGAATTTCCACCCGGCCTGCGTGCCCGTGCGGCCCAGCCCGGCGTGGCCCAGGCGATGGCCGGCGAGACCAGTGCCTTCAATTCCCATCGCGACACCTTGAACAAGCAGGTCGAAATCCTGCAATCGCGCATCGCACAGGACCAGCGGATCATCGCCGGCCTGCAGGCGCAGCAGGATTCCCTGGAGGCCCAGATCGGCCTGATGGATCGCGAGATCGTCCCGGTCCAGAAGCTGTTCGACCAGCAGATGGACACGCTGCAGCATGTGCTGTCGCTGAAGCGGCAGAAATCCATCATGGAGGGCACGCGCGGCGAGATCATCGCAAAGATCGCCCAGACCCGCCTGAACATCGACGAGAACCGGATGCAGATCCAGAACCTTCGCAACGAACGGCAGAATACGGTAATGGACCAGTTGCGCGCGATACAGGTACGCCGGCTGGAAATCGCCAACAAGCTGCGCACCGCCGGGGACATCTACGACCGGGTCACCGTCAAGGCGCCCGCCGCCGGCCGGGTAGTGGCCCTTTCCGTGCATTCGCGGGGCACGGTCGTCAAGCCCGGCCAGACCCTGATGGAGATCGTGCCGGACGATGACGAGCTCGAAGTGGAAGCTCGCCTGGCGCCCCAGGATGCGGACAGTGCTTATGTCGGCATGGACGCCACCGTCCGGCTGACCGGATACAAGCAACGTCTCCTGCCCGTCATCCAGGGCCGTGTAACGGAGGTCTCGGCCGACCGGCTGGTCGACAGCCGCACCGGTCAACCCTACTTCAGCGTCCTGGTCAGAGTCAGCCGCGCGCCGCTGAAGGATTATGTCGGCCTGCGGCTGATGCCCGGCATTCCGGTCGAGGTGGCGCTCAAGACCGGATCGCGCACCGTCCTGCAATATCTGGCCGAGCCGGTCACCGACATCATGCAGCGCGGCATGCGGGAAAAATAGCACTCATGTGCATGCGGCCCTGCCGGCCTGTCTGCGTTGAGCACCTTCGTAAAGGCACGCCTGGCGGATACCGGGACGGGGCGCAGCTGGCGCTCTGAACCGGGCCGGGACCGGCAGCGCGCCGGACCTTCAATCGCCGCCGGCGAAGCGCGCATTTGATGGCGGCGCAAATCCTTACCGGGCCCCGGCGATGTCGTCCCTTGCCCGTTCATAGCGCCGGCCCAGCAGAACGGCGATCGGAAACCAGACAAGCGCGACCGCCGCGCCGAAAACCGCAAGCCCTGCGACGCCGAACGGCAGTATCGCGGCGCTGACCCAGGCCGAGGAAAGATCTCCAAAGCGGTAGACGACCGTGTCGATGACGTTTTTGGCCTTGTACTTGGCCTGCTGGTCCACCACGGTGAAAAGCATGTCCCGGCTGGGCTTGGCCACGGCGTATTCCGATACGCGCCGCAGCACCTGGACGGTTCCCAGTACCAGCAGCACCGGCGAGAAGGCTATCGCCATGAACGCCACCAGCATGATGACAGGGTTGGCCAGAAGTCCCGCGGTGACGCCGAACCGCCGGATGAAGCGGCCGGTGCCGAACAACTGGATCAGCACGGCGCCTGAATTCGTCGCCAGGTCGATGACGGCATAGGCCCGGGTGCGGGCGGCGCGGCTGGCGAATTCGTGGCTGATCAGGTCGCCGAGCTGGAAATAGATCACCGTCGATATCCAGGTCATCATCAGCAGGAACAGGGCGATCATGGCCAGATATGGCGAACGCAAAAGCAGCGTGAAGCCGTCGAAGGGATTGCCACCCAGGCGCCGGGTCAGGGTGGTTTTCTGCGCCGTCGCATCGGTGGCGGCAAAGCGGACCTTTTGCGTCTCCAGCACGCGCACCAGGACGGCGGTGATGGTGAAACCGGCGGCCGAGATCAGCAAAAGAACGTTGGTACCGGTCAGGCCGACGAACAGGCTTACGAAGGCCGGCGCCGCGATGGTGCCGACCGTTCCGCCCGCCGCGATGAAACCAAAGAGCCTTTTGGCCTGGGTGCTGGAGAAAATGTCGGCCAGCAGACTCCAGAACACCGATATGGTCAGAAGATTGAAAGTGCTGAGCCAGATGTAGAACGCTGCCGCCACCAGGCGGTCGTTCCCGGCACGCTCGAACAGCGCGAAGAAGACCAGCATGGTGATGGCGATGAAGCCGTATATCCAGGGCAGGAAGACCGACAGCCGGAAGCGTGACGCCAGGCCGGCGAACACCGGCGCCGCCACCAGGCTTAAAAGAAAGGTGCCCGTAAAAAGTTCCTGAAGGTGGGGGACGCCGTAAACCGTGCCCATCGTGTCGCGCAGCGGCCGCAGGATGAAATAGCTGAACATCAGGAAGAAGAAATAGACGAAGGCCACAAGGACGATGCCGACTTCGCGGGGCTCGATGTCGGCACCCCGGTTCAGCATGCGCACGAAAAAGCCATCGATCGCGGCGGCCATGTCGTCCCTCCCTGCCTGTCAGACCTCCATGGGTCTTTCGATAATGGCGGCTTGCGCCCTGCCCGCCAGCACCTGATACCGGCGCCCGATCAACAGCGCCACGATGCCCCAGGCCCCGGCGACCAGCGCGCCAAGCCCCGCGACGGCAAGCAGGCCGAACCCCGCGCCGCGCAGGCCCGCCTGCATCCAGGCCGCCGTCAGGTCGCCAAAGCGGTATACCGAGGTGTCGATGACGTTCTTGGCCTTGTAACGGCTCTGCTGGTCGACCACCGTGAACAGTATCTCGCGGCTTGGGCGGGCAATGGCATATTGCGAGATGCGCTGCAGCGCCCTTGCCGATTGGACCACCAGGAACGTGGGCGCCAATGCCAGCGCCGCGAATGCGCCCACCATCAGGATGGGGCTGAGAACAAGGCCGAAGGTCACGCCAAAGCGGCGAAGCAGCCAACCCTGGCCCAGGATCAGGATCATGGCGGAACAGATGTTCACGAAAAGATCGACGTCGGCAAACGCGATGGCACGGCTTTCCACGGCGGAATAAGTCCGGGCCACGAAATCGGCCTGCAGAAAATAGAGCAATGTGGCAACCCATGTCATGAGCAGGAAAAAGCCCGCCTGGCCCAGCAGATAGCGCGACCGGAACAGCAGCGTGAACCCGCGCAGGGGGTTGCCGGGCAGTTTGTGATCCAGGGTCGTGCCCTGCGCCCCCGTCCCCGCCTCCTGAAGCTGCATCTTCTCGCGCATCAGCAGGTGCACCAACACAATGACGATCAAAAATCCCGCGCACGCCACCAGCAGCAGGCCGGCGATGCCGATCGTCCTGACAAAAGCGGTGGTGATAATGGGGCCGAAGATGGCGCCGACGCTGCCGCCGGCCGCGATGAACGCAAATAGCCGGGTGGCCTGGTCAGGTGAAAATGTATCGGCCATCAGCGTCCAGAAAATCGAAATCAGGAAAAGATTGACGACGCTGAACCACAAATAGAAGGCGGCGGCGGTCCAGCGATCTCCCGGGATGGTTCGGAAAAGGCCGTAGAACAGCAGCAGATCGAGCAGCAGGAACCAGAACACGCCGGGGAGCAGACGCGCCAGGCGGATATTGGCCGCGCTCCAGGCGAAGATGGGGGCGCATACGAGCGTGATTACGAACGTTCCCGTAAAGAGATCCTGCAACTGCGCGACACCGAATACCGTGGCCATGGTGTCGCGCAACGGGCGAAGGATGTAATAGCTGGCGAGCAGGACGAAATTGCATGAAAACGCCAGCATGACGCCGCGCAGCTCGGAGGCTTGCGCTTGCACAACGCGGCGCGCCAGGCGCGACAGCGGCAAAAAAGCAGAGTGGGCCATGAGCGGTATCCACAATTGCTGCGGCGCGCCATAGCGGCCTCTTGCCCCGATATTGGGGCCGATGACGGGATTTCGCAACGGCGAGGCCGTTTGTCGGTCTTCACTGTCGTGCTACCATGTGCCGACGGAGAGCGCGGATGCTGATCAGGCGCGGATTTCTTGTCCAGGGATCGGTCATGCTGGCAACGGCCATGCTGTCCCCCGCGTTGCGCGCCCAATCCGCCAAACCAAAGGTCGGATTCATCGGCGCCGGTCGGATCGGCGGCCGGTTGGCGGCGTTCTGGGCGCATTCGGGATATCCGGTGATGATCTCGGCGCGCAATCTGGAACCGCTCAGACAGTTGGCGGCGCAAATAGGCTCGAATGTCCAGGTCGGCTCGCCCTCCCAGGCGGCTGCCTTTGGCGAGGTTGTCGTCGTCACCGTGCCGTACGGCGCCTTGCCGCAAGTCGGACGCGATTACGCCCGCGAGCTCAAGGGCAAGATCGTCCTGGACACCTGCAATCCCAATGTTCGCCGCGACGGCGACATGACCAGGGATGCGCTGGAGAAAGGCACCGGCGTCATGGACCCCATCTACCTGCCCGGAACGCGCCTGGTGCGCGCTTTCACCACGGTCGGTGCGGCGCAGTTGACGTCCAGTGCCAACCGCCCCGGTGAACGCATCGGCATTCCGCTGGCAGGCGACGACAGGGAGGCGCTGACTGTCGTCGCCCAGATGGTGCGCGATGCGGGTTTCGAGCCGGTGATCGTGGGCGATCTTTCCACCGCCAAAAGTTTCGACACCGGCACGGCCGTCTATGGCAAGGCGCTGCCGGCCAGTGAGGTGCGCGCCGCGCTGCATGTAAACGTCGCGCCGGCGGACAGGTAGACCGGCGGACAGGCAAGCAGCTCAGTCCAGCGCCTCGACATACTTGATCATGCGCGCCCGCTGTGCCGCGTCCGGCAGGCGGCCCAGGCCGGCCTTCAGATTGTCGGCCATGTGGGCCGGGTTGCCGGTGCCGGGAATGACGGCCGTCACCGCCGGGTGTGCCAGGATAAACTTCAGGAAGAACTGGGCCCAGCTGGCGCAGTCGAATTCGGCAACCCATTCCGGCAACTGTTTGCCCAGCGCGGTACGGAACAGGCGCCCGCGGCCGAACGGCAAGGCAACCAGTACCGCCGTTCCCGCATCCGCCGCCGCCGGCAGCAAACGGGTCTCGGCATCGCGATTGTCGATGGCGTAGTCTATCTCCAGGAAGTCCGGCTTTTCACGGCGCACAATGGCTTCCGTCGCCGCATATGCGCTTTTGAACGTCGTGGTGACGCCCGTGTACCGGCACAGTCCCCGGGCCTTCAGTGCGTTCAGGCCCGCAAGGCTCTGGCCGGGATCGCGCACATTATGAAGCTGGAGCAGGTCAAGCTTGTCGGTCCTGAGGCGCTTGAGGCAGCCTTGCGCCTCCTCTGCCTCGCCGCCGGGGCGATATTCCTCCAGCTTGGTGGCGATAAACACGCGGGGCCGCAGCTTCCTGGCGGCGACAATGTCGCCCACCACATTCTCGGCCTGGCCGTAGGACGGCGCGGTATCGATCAACGTGCCGCCGCCATCCACCAACGCCTGCACCACGGCGGCGGGCCCGGCCCGTTCCGATGGGCCCACATCAAAGACCTCGGACGTGCCGACGCCAACGACCGGCAGCGCTTCGCCCTTCCCATGCGGAATCGGCCGCGTGCGCAGTTTTGCCGCTTCAGCCTGGGCGTGCGGCCCCGCCATCAATATGCCTGCTCCACTTCCAAGAACGGTCCGGCGAGTCCAATTCGGGGTCATATCCTTCTCCTGTTGCAGGAAGACATGAAGAACCGCGCAGCCTTGCGGCCGGCTATCATACCAGATCGCCCATCATACCAGATCAATCGCCAGGATCGATCAGCCGCGCGGGGCCCGCGACGACATGCTTCGCCGGCCCGTTGACAGGACCGGGAAACCGGCCCTTTGGCGCCGCGCCTATTGCGTAACCAACTGAAGAGGGGGCTTGGCCTGTTCGGCTCCCGGCGGCAATGGCGCGTCGGGGCGCTGGTCGCCCGCATCGTTCTTTTCGCCGTTGGGCGGTGTCGGTTCGGTGTAGTTCCAGGGCGTTGGCGATTGGATCTGGCCCGCGGGGACCTGCTCTTCGGGCGCGCTGTCGGGCGCGGCGCTCGTCGTCACGCCGAAGGTGGGCGTGGGCTTGTCGCTGAGGCTTTGTATATAGGTCACAAGCTCCCAGATTGTGCGATCGGGCAGCATCGCTCCAAAGGCAGGCATGCCCGCGCTCCGGCCCTGGGCGATATCCAGATAGATGTTGGCGGGTGAGGATCGGTAGATCCAGGTGTCGTTGCTGAGGGCCGGACCCATGCCGCCGCCGCCATTGGCCATGTGGCAGCCGGAGCAATTGAAGCTATCGAAGTCCTTCATGCCGCGGATCACTGCATCGGGATCGTTCTTCAGCGGGTTCTGCATGTCGGGATTGAGCCCGTTGCTGTTGCCTCCCGGATATATCCCCGAGACCGGCACCCGCAGCATCGCTTCGGCCGGCACCATTCCGCTGTAGCCTTTGGCGAGAGCGGGTTTCTTCCACGCCCCCGGCATCGTGGCGCTGCCGACGCCCAACGCCACGACAACGACCACCAGGCCGGTGACGGCAATCACGATCCACAAAAACCGGTTCATGGTGCGCCTCCCTTGGGCAGGGCGAAGACCATGAGGGTCGAACCGCCGCTGGTGACGCTGGAAAGGTCGGTAACGGCGCCCGTATAACCCAGTGCGCCGTTCCTGACCCTGGGATCGATCTCGGCATTGGCGAGCGCGCCGGCCCACCCGCCCACTCCCGACAGCATGGCAATGTATTGCCGGCCGTCCGCGCCCTGATAGGTCACCGGCTGGCCGATGAAGCCCGACGGCGCGCGGAACTGATAAAGAAGCTTTCCGTTGGTGGCATTCACCACCTTGAACCAGCGATCCATGGTGCCGTACACCGCGATATTGCCGGCGGTGACCATGGTCCCGCTCCAGACCGGAAATTTTTCATGGATGGCCCAGACCTTCTTGCGGCCGGTAACGTCCCAGGCGGCGAACTCACCACGATAATGGCCAGGGCCGGCGTACATGTTCACTGTGGCGCCGACATACGGCGTGCCGGGAATGTAGGTTGCCTCGCTGGTCTTGTAGTCCATGCACAGATGCTGGTGCGGGATATAGAGAAGCTTTGTCTTCGGTGAATAGGCAGTGGGCTGCCAATCCTTCGCGCCCGGTGAAGCCGGGCAAATCCCCCTGACATTCTTGCCCAGCAAGGGCGTGAGCGCCGGATTATAGTTGGGCCGCCCCTTCCTGATGTCATAGGACAGTATCGATGTCTGGGTGTCGTACTTGTCGGCGCTGTATATCTGTCCGGTTTTCCGGTCGATCACGAACATGAAGCCGTCGCGGCCGGGGTGGACCAGCACAGGCCTTGCCTGTCCGTTGATGGGCAGGTCGAGCAGAAGATTTTCGTTGATCTCGTCATAGTCGTACATGTCGTGCGGATTGATCTGGTCGGCCCAGATCGCATCGCCCGTGTCGGCGTCGCGCGCGAAGATGGTGGCGGTCCATTTGTTGTCGCCTTCGCGCTGGTTGGAGTTCCAGGGGCCCGGATTGCCGGTACCGTAAAAGATGAGGTTGGTTTTCGGGTCATAGCTGATCCAGCCCCATACCGGCCCTCCACCCGATTGCCAGCGCCCGTTGGGCCAGGTGGTGATGCCCAGGTCCTTTCCCCTGGCGCTGGGATAGAAAGGCTTGAAGCGCGGTCCGATCTTCACGTCCTTGTCGCTTCCCACGGAATAAGCGCGCCAGACGATCTTGCCGGTCGCCTCGTCCAGCGCGGTCACCCAGCCATGAACGCCCATTTCACCGCCGGAATTGCCGACGAACACTTTTCCATGCGCGGCCAGGGGGGCCATTGTCAGGGTCTGACCCCTGGTTATCTCGCCCAGCTTGGTGGCCCAGACTTCCTTTCCCGTCTTGGCATCCACCGCCACCGTGTGATTATCGAGGGTATTGTAGAATATCTTGCCGTTGTCATAGGAGGCGCCGCGATTTACGACATCGCAGCAGGCTTCACCTTGTGCCGACGGGTCGACATGGGGTGAGTATTTCCACTTCATCTGGCCGGTGGTTGCGTCGAGCGCGAACAGTTCGTTGGGATAGGCGCCCACCACATACATGACCCCATCGACGATCAGTGGCGCGGCTTCCTGGCCATGGTTGGAACCGACCGAAAAGGTCCACGCCACCTGCAGCCTGGATGCATTGCCGGCGTTGATCTGGTCGAGTCGCGAAAAACGCGTCAGGGAATAGTCCTTGCCCGCCAGTGGCCATTGCCGGTCGTCGCCTTGCAGAACGGCATTGTCCTGGGCGAGTGCTGTGCCGGAAAGGAGCAGCAGGATGGCGAAGAAAAGATGTTTTTTCATGATGTCACCAGGTGAGAGTCACTTATCCAGCGTGAAAAGAGGTAGGTGGCGACCCCAAAGAACACCAGGTTGGCGGGCACCCACATCAACAGGCCCGCAAGCTGCTGGTCGCTCATCCGTGTCAGGCCGAAGCGGGCGGCATCCTCATGCGGCATCACGCAGATCGCGCGCGGTGCAAACAGCATCACCACACCCGGAAGATCCGTCAGCACCGCCGCGGTCATCACAAGCAGGGCGCGGGCGGCGTCTCCGAACCGGTTGCGGCCCAGCACCCCGCTCCAGAAGCACACCGCGCAGGCCAATATTGAGCCCAGTTCCAGCAATTCCGTCGCCGGATTTCCTGCCGCCCATTGAAAGGCCGACGGCCAGTGCCAGAACAGGAAGACCGTGATGAACAGCGCCCAACCGGCCACGGGCGGCATCCTGACCTCGATCCCCGCAAGCACCAGCAGGGGCGCGGCGATTGCAATCAACAGTAGGTGCTGGGCCATGTGCGCGGAAAACAACATTTCGGCGGCCGGCCAGAGCAACGCGACGCCCAACAACGCCAGCAGCGCACACGCCAGGGCGATCAGCTTTGGCATGGCGGCACCGTGATGGTGGCGATGGTGTTGAACAGGATCGCGAAAAAGAACCAAAGCGAGGACAGCAAGCCCCAGATTGCAAGAAAGCTGTTGCGGCCTTCGCCGGTGTGAAGGACGTGACGATGGCCTGCTCCCCTGCCGGCCACGCGCCAGGCCTGCCACGATATCAGGCCGCCAGCCAGTGCGGCGGCGAGTGCGACGGCATCGAATGCGATCAGGACATTGAATAGGAGGCCGACCGTGGGCGGCATAACCGGTTGATCGCCAGGATAGCAGGCCAAGGCGCTGACGCCGTAGCCCAGAAGGATCTGGCCGATCCAGAAGATAGGCGCGGCACATGCGCCGAACAGCAGGGTGAGAAATTTCACGGAGCGTGTTTCCGGCGCGGCGCCGGTTGGGTCTATCGTCTGGCTCATGCCCGCAACCCCAGCAGTGGTGTTATGTAGAACGTGAAGAAGACGGCCAGCCACACCACATCGACAAAGTGCCAATACAGCGCCCCGATATGGATGTGCGCATAGCGCACCCGGTTGAAATATCCTTGAGCCGACCACCAGGTCAGCGCCGCGAGCATGGCGACACCCACCGCCACATGCGCCATGTGGAAGCCGGTAACGACGAAATAGAGCGAGGAATAAGGCGAGGACGCGAGCGCAAAGGGCCTTTGCGCCCATTCGAAATACTGGATCACCAGAAAGACCAGCCCGAGGCAGGCGCCAATCCCGAGGCCCCATGCCAGGCGCGCCCTGTTGCCACGCTCGATACCAAGCTGTGCCCAAGCCACGGACGCCGATGAAAGCAGCAGAATGATCGTGTTGGGCAGCGCGAGGGTAAGGGCCGGCCGCCCCCCTTCCGGGAAGGTCCCCGGAAAATGCGGCTGCACTGCCAGGTAGTAGTAGGAAAAGAGCAGGTAGGCGAACAGCGACGCCTCGGTAAAAATAGTGAAGATCATCGCCCACCAGCCGCTGGCGCGCGTATTGAGCGCGCCGACCGGCAGC
>DASTRG010000257.1:0-3094 GCA_035761325.1 Rhizomicrobium sp.
GCGCGCGAGTCCGAGGGCTTCGCCGAAGTCAGCGCGCATGCCGCGCTGGCCTATGCGCTGGATCAGCGCATGGCAAGCGCGCCGCTGGACATGGAACAGGCGCACGGAATCCTTTTGGCCGGACCGGTCGGATCGGGCAAGAGCGCCGTGGCCGCCAAGATCGTGCGTGCCGCCAGGCTGGCGGGGCGCAAAACCGAGCTGACCCGCGCGGAAGCCGCGCTGGGCCTGTTCCGCAGCGGCACCAATCCGCCGGGCGTGCTGATGGTCATGGAAGCCGATGGCTTCAATCCGCTGAATGCACGGGCGGCCACGGCCTTTTCAGCGCTGGGCGACGTACCGGGCGTGGAGACCATCGGCGTGATCTCGGCCCTGTCGGATGCCGAAGATGCCGCCGACCTGGTGTCGTCCTTCCACTTCGGGCGGGTCATCGTGACCAACCTGGATCGCACCCGCAGGCTGGGCGCGCTTGTGGCCGCCATCACCTCGGGCGCACAGCTCGCCCATGTCAGCGACAGTGCCCATGCGGATGACGCACTAAAGACGCTTGAGCCCGGCGCACTGGCGAGCCTGCTGCTGGATCCGCAGGCGCATTGATTTCACGGTACCGGTTTCAGGCGCGCAGGATTTTGCGGCCTGAGCAGGAGCGAGGAGCGATGTGGGCGAAATGCCCATGAGCGACGAGCGACACCCTCAGGACGCAAAAGCCTAGCGCCGCTTGCCGGCGCCGCGGTTGTCGACCGCGAAAGGCCCCGGTCCCATGCCCACCATCAACAACAGCCCGCCGGCGATCGCCCAATCGCGGGCAAAGAAACCGAATTCGATGGTGCGGCGGGCCGGATCGTCGACATTCCAGTAATCATGCATCACCGCCGCGGCAGTCACCGTCAGCGCGAACAGCATCACCGCGCCGAGGCGCGCATGGTAGCCGAACAGCAACGACAGGCAGCCCATGAAGATCACGATCAGCGTGACCAGCAGCGCAAGCGGCGCCAGCGGCACATGCCGCGCCTCCATCACCACCGCGATATGGTGCCAGTTGGCCAGGATATCCATCGCCCCCGTCATATAGAACCAGATAAGGACGCAACGCCCCAGGAAAGGGGAAATGGTTTCCGAAAATGACATGGAACGCAGCCCGCGACTCAGCCCGCGAATGGTATCGCAGCCGGTTGATGGTTCAACGGCAGGCGTGCCCGGCGACGCGGCTTTTTTGCCACACGACGGTGCGACAGAACGGCCGCCACGGAACTGCCGATTTTGTCCGAGCGTTCAATAGCCGAAGGGACCTGCCAACGATGGTTCGGCCAATAAAGGGTCTTAAAGCGATGTCTGCTATCGGATATTCAGCGCCCCGTACGCGCGATTTTCATGTATCGGCAGCCGCCGACTGGCGGCATGAACAGTTGGTCTTTGCCCGCCAGCAATCTCTGGCGATGCGGCAGATGCCGTGGGAGAACCGGGCCAAGCCATTGCGCTCATGGGGTTTCCTGATCGCGACCTGGGCGAGCGCCGCCGTGCTGGCGCTGGCGATGCTGGCAGTGCTGGTTTAAGGCGCGCCGGACGGATGCTTCAGGCGGTGCGCAGGTTGTGCTTGCGCAGATGGCGCACCAGCGCGATTTCGTCCATCCGCGACTGCTGCTGGCGGGTTTGCATCTCCGCCAGGCGCTTGGCCTGCTGTTCGATCGCCACTTCCAGGCTTTTCAACTCCTGGAAGGCATCGGACAGGTCGGCCATCGCAATGGCGTGCTCGCGCTCGATGTCCTTGAGCGTGGTCTTCAGGTTGTCGCGCCGCGTCTCGATGGAGCGCAGGAAGGAGGGGAAGGCCAGACGCCCGATGTCGGAATCGCCGGCCCGCTGGCGCTCGCGCGCGACATTGTCGTCCAGATCCTGAAGCTTCCTTTCCAGGTCCAGGCGCATGGCCTCGATCGCCGCTATGCGGCGCTTGGTTTCATCGACCCGAAAGTGCTTCAGGCGCAGCAATGTATCGGTCCGGTTCATCGCTTAGATCCCCTTGGCACCGTCCATGATTGCCGACAGCGCATCATAGCCCTCGTCCAATGTCGCCACCTCGTCCTTTCGCTGGGAAAGAAAGGCTTCCAGCTGCGGATAAAGACGCACGGCTTCGTCCACTTCAGGATTCGTGCCAGCCTTGTAGGCACCCAGCCGGATCAGTTCCGCCATGTCTTCGTAGACGGTCAGCGGCCGGCGGGCTTTCAGAACAAGGGCTTGCTCGGTGTCGGAGTTGCAGCCGGGCATCGCGCGGCTGACACTTTTGAGAATGTTGATGGCCGGAAAGCGGCCCCGTTCCGCAATGGCACGTTCCAAAACGATATGGCCGTCCAGGATGCCGCGCACCGCGTCGGCCACCGGCTCGTTGTGGTCATCACCCTCCACCAGCACGGTGAAGAGGCCGGTGATCGATCCAGGCTTTATATCCGTGCCTCCGGCGCAGGGGGCTTCCGGTCCGGGACCGGCCCGTTCCAGAAGGCGCGGCAGTTCGGTAAAGACGGTCGGCGTATACCCTTTTGAAGCCGGCGGTTCGCCGGCGGAAAGTCCGATCTCGCGTTGGGCCATGGCGAAGCGCGTGACGGAATCCATCAGCAGCAGCACGTTCAGCCCCTGATCGCGAAGGCCCTCGGCCACGCTCATGGCGACATACGCCGCCTGGCGGCGCACCAGCGCCGGCGCGTCCGAGGTGGCGGCCACCACGACGCTGCGCGCCAGGCCATCTTCGCCCAGATCGTCCTCGATGAATTCCTTGACCTCGCGGCCACGTTCGCCGATCAGCCCGATCACGATGGCGTCGGCATTTGAATTGCGCGCCAGCATGGCCATCAGGGTGGACTTGACCACGCCCGAGCCGGCGAAAATGCCCATGCGCTGGCCGGCGCAGCAGGTCGTGAAGGTGTTCAGCGCCCGCAGCCCAAGATCCAGTTTGGCGCCAATCCGCGCCCGGCTGGTAGCAGGCGGCGGCGGCGCCCGCAGCGGGTAGGATTTCTTGCCCTGGGGCAGTGGACCCTTGCCGTCCACGGGCGCGGCGAAACCATCGATCACACGGCCCATCCAGGCCCGGCTGGGACTGATGGCGGGAGGC
>DASTRG010000258.1:0-2519 GCA_035761325.1 Rhizomicrobium sp.
CCCTGGCCAGGCAGGCGGCAATGAGGTTGCGCGACTTTACGACGTTGTTTTCATAATAAGACAGCGGATCGCAAACCGATTCCGGCACCACGATGGAACCCGCGAAGTGGATGACCGCATCGACGCCATGCTCGCCGATGATGCGCTCCACCAGCGCACGGTCGCCGACGTCGCCGCCGACGAAAGCCGCCTCCTGGCCGACCTGGGCACGAACGCCGGTCGACAGATCGTCCAGCACGACGACCTTTTCACCGCGATCCAGCAGGGCATAAACGGTGTGGCTGCCGATATAGCCGGCACCGCCGGTGACAAGGGTGACCATGGACGAGCTCCGAATCGCGCCGGCCGGCGCTCTGGCGCGGCATCATAGGGCAATGCGAAGGGCCGCTTCCACCGAGGCCGTGAACCCGGTCTTGGGACGGGGCTGGTCATCCTGCAGGCGCACCGCCAGGTCCAGCTTCATACGCGGCAGCGGCAGGCTGACCCGCGCCTCCCCCATGTTCACGTTGACCGGCGCCAGGGTGACGACATTGCCTTCGGTATTGTGCGGATTGGATATCTGCGCCTTGTGCAGGGAGATTTCGTAAAACCGCCCCTGGGGATCCGTCCAGCTGCCCTGCACGGAGAGCAGCCGGGAATCGCTGTCCAGGCTGAAGCCCAGGGTACGGCCGCGATAGCGCATGCCATCGACATAGTCCCCGTTGGTATAGGCAAAACCGTGCATCACATTTCCAAAGCTGAAAATGTCGTAGGTGGGCACGCTGTCCGTGTATTCCGCCGTGAGGCGAAGCGGACTGCCCGACGGCATCGGCAGGAAGATGGTCGTTCCAAAGAGGTGCGTGGTGCCCGAATGGGTGAAGGGCGAGGAGTCCTCGTTCATCAGCGACGTATAGAATTCGGACGGTATGCCGAAGATGGCATGGGACCAGCGTATGTCGATCTCGCCCTCGTCGTTGGTGTGATCGGTGTTCTTCGGATCGTTGTTCACATTGAAAACGTCGCGCAGCGGCACGCAGGGATGATGCTCGCCGCATATCTGCTCGGTCCGGCCCAGGCCGATTTCAAGCCCCGGCAGCGGGTTGAAGGAGATATGGGCAGCGTTATAGCCGGTGTTGCGGTCGATCCGCGGGTCGTCCAGAAGACCGATGAAGAATTCCGCCTGCCAGGGTCCCAGGAGGTTGAGGATCGGCCAGGATGATGCACCGCCGGCGCGCTGGATGCCGATCTGGGGCATGGGCCGGGCGTTGTTGGAAAGCGCCAGCGCGGATATCCAGCCCGGGCCCCACCAGTGGCTCAGCCATCCCGCATAAACCTGCGCCTGATCGTTTATCTTCAGCGACACGAAGCTGTCATCGGGCATGAGCTTGGTGGTTCGCCCCGAGAAATCGTTGCTGAACGCGCCCAGCGAAAGCCGTGCGGCGACACTGGCGCTGTTATAGGAAAGATTGGCCTGTGCCTGTCCCTTTCCGCGCCCCATGCCGTCGAAGCCATAGACAAGGCCGGGATTGTTGGTGGCGTCGAGCGCCAACCCCGCCGAGAGGCCCGGCTGCTGGTCCATCCCCGCGCGGGTCAGGACGCGCTGGCGGGCCGCCTGCAGCGCGGGATCGTCATAGGGGCCGTTGGCTTGCAGCGCTGGAACGATAGCGTCCCAGGAAAGCGGCCACTGACCGGTAACATTGTCGATGCGGCCCGATGCAGCCAGCAACTCGATGTCGCCGCGCAACTGGTTGTCGCCGACCTCGGCCCAGGGCGAGGCCAATACGGGACTGGTTCCGGCCGCGATCAGCAGGGCCGTCAGAGCAATTTTCGATTTCATGGTCCATGAACTTGGGTGCGGCGCACCATACGAACTCCTGCCGACGGCGCAAGAGCCTGAATATCCAGCAATTAATTTGTCACAAGCAGGCAGTCCAACCCGCGGGCCCTGAGCGTTTCACACAGGCTCCGGGCCCCGGCCGGGCCGGGCACCACCCGCAGCCGGTAGAAATGGCCCCTGCCAGGCAAATCAGCCTGCTGGATGATATTCGCCAGCCCTTCCAGGGCACTGCCGCCCTTCCGCCTCGCATGCTGCCAGCCGGCCTCCGCCTCGGCCCGGCTGCGCCAGGCACCCAGCTGAACCAGGCGCGGGCTGGCCGGCTGCGGGCCGCTGCCGATGGCCGGGCGCAGGGCGGGCGCCGGGCGGGCCGGCTCACCCGGCATATGCAGATGAACCGGAACGGAGGCGGAAGCCGAGGCGGTCGACACCGCGCCCCGCGGCGGCGCCAATGCCACGGGCGGGTCGATGGGGGTTGGTTTGGCGCCCGGCGCTCGCAAGCGGACCACCCCCGGGTCGCCGACAGCGTCGGGCGGGGGACCGCCGAGGGCTGCCAGCCGGTCCACTGCAAGGCCATAATGGCCATTGGCGGCAACGGCCTTCACGTAATAGCGGCGCGCCGCCTCAACATCGCCCTCGGCCTCCGCGATCTGCCCCAAGCCGGCATAAGGATATTCCGGGCGCGGATTTTCCCCCTGCAAGGCGG
>DASTRG010000259.1:0-7994 GCA_035761325.1 Rhizomicrobium sp.
AACGGGCAAAGCTATGACTATCTTGTCGGCCGGCTGAGCGGGATGACGAGCGGGCTCAACCAGTCGCCCCACAGCCTGCAGGCGATGTGGTCGAACGCACACCAGCTGGACGATGCCGCAAGGCGCCGGATCGCCCGCCATTACGCAGACCTGCCGGCGGACAACGCAGTCCCCGGGCCGCAGGCCGCGCTGGGAAGGCAATTGTATGAGGACGGGCTGCCATCGCAGGGGGTGACGCCATGCCAGTCCTGCCATGGCCCGAGTGGTGAAGGAAGTGATGCCGGGCCTCGCCTTGCCGGCCAGCGCAAGGACTATCTGACCGAACAGCTTTGGGCCTTTAACCTGGTAGCCCGTGTCCACGGTCCGATGAACCACACCGCCATGCAGCTGTTGCCGGGGCAGATCGATGCGCTGGCGTCGTATTTGGGCGGGGAGTGAGGGGGCGGCCGATCTTGCCGGAATAAGCCCCCTCCGGCCGCAATTTTTTCATGCTCGGCGCGGTCGTAAAGCCGGCGGACTCCCTTCTAGTGGTCGTTCCGCGACATGCGGAGTGACGGTTGAAGCGATGGTGCTGAACCGGGATGCGGGATTTGTCCATCCAGGCCAGCCTGTAACAGTAAAATTGGAAGCCCATCCCTTCACCCGGTATGGCGTTGTGCCGGCGGTTCTGGAAACAATTAGTCGCGACGCTATTGAGGACAAGCAGAAGGGACTTGTTTATCAGGCTCGCGCGCGGCTCCTGCGGGATTACATCATGGTGGATGGCGAAAAATCGCAGCTTTCACCGGGGGCTTCCGCGACTGCGGAAATCAAAACCGGTAACAGGCGTATCTGCTCTCGCCGCTTGCACGACGGGTGCAGGAGGTTGGCGGTTGCAACCGTTTGTGCGCCGCCGATTGTGGATTCGCTAAACATTCCGGCGAGCTGCTGAATAAGCAAATTATTGAAAGTCTGTTCGCTCCATGTATCGTTCGTGACAAGTCATATTACCGGTCGCCTGCTAGGGTTGGGTTGCATGGAGCAGGCGACATCGTCGGGAAAATTGATCTGGTAACTGCGCCGTGGATATGTACGACGGCAGAGGTTGAGTACGCGCTCATGGGGGGGCTGTGAGGGACACTTCGCATGCAGCTATCTGGCAACGGGTCCAGAGGACGCGCGCGTCAGGAAGGGTCTATTCCAATAATTATGCGGCTGCGTTCCTGATTTTATGTGTGGCTTTGCTGTGCCCTATCTCTGCACGAGCGTCAGACGACGCGTGGTATCGTCCTGCAACAGAAAGCATGCCTGCGGACCAGGTGTTTGAACGACTTGTCGATATCGAATCCCGGCACGTCGCGTGTCGCGCGCAGGTCATCCAGAACAACAACGCAGAGACGTTGCGGCAGCGGCAAAAAATGTTAGCCGACTTTGGCGCTTGCATCGCGGGTCCACCCCGCAATAGCTGTCAGGCATCACTGATGTCCGCCGAAGCAGCTCAAATATTTTTCAATGAATATTATGTGACCGCGAGCCGCCCCAATCTGGCATTGCTTGAAAAGTGGCAGGAGAAGTGCGGCAGAGCCGAACAGGTCACCGCAATTGATCTACAGCGTATTGACCTGCGGGAGCGGTGTTCATCTAGTTATTTGATGATTCCGATCTGGTACAAGAGGTACATCTCATCGCTGCCTTCCATAAGAGTTTTCACGCGAATCTACGGGGATGAACTGTGCGGCAAGTCAGCAACCGCTCTGCGGATTCATTACGGGGATCGATGCAATAACATACGGCGAATGGGCTCAGCATACGCCTGGCCTCACAGTAGTCGCGGAGGTGGGCTAATCCGCGAATATTACGATCAGGTGGACTGGGATGTCTGCCGCGTGCTGCTGGTTGGCGATGTCGTTACCTCCGTAAGGCACTATGGCGAGAACGTCGATACGCTCACAAGGAATGGGGAAGAAATAGGGTCAGAGTAGATTTAGCCGACGCTTGTCCCGCATGGGCTTGGATGGCCGCCCTCTTGGCACTGGCGGCGCCCGTCGGTTCACTCCCTCCCGCGATTCGCCCTTATGCTATCCACCTCGGATGGCAGCGCCGTGTGTGGCATACTCGTTGTCATGGAAACAGACGCGACACATCGGCCGGCGGGATTTCCATGGCCATGCGCCGGTGCATGCGTCATGCGGCCGGGCGCAGCGGACGGGCCTGTCCACACCTTGTCCACGCCCGCAGGGGGGAGGGGGGTGCCCAAAAACGCCAAAACGAAGATTCGTCTGGTGCCCGTGGCACCGCGGTTTCTTGTTGCGGTGGCGCCGCAGAGGGGCGGATTTCACCGCGGGCTATCCAGCCACACGTCCACCCTTTATCCGCCGCACAAAAGAAAAGGGCCGGCGGTGCCGGCCCCTTGGTGGTTAGGTTTGATACGGAGCCTGCGCGCGTGGTGGCAGCTCTCCGGCGCCTCGCCCAAGCTCGGCGCTTTTATCCGCCTGTGTCCGCTTCTCTCCGGCGCCTCGCCCAAGCTCGGCGCGTTCGTCGCTCGAAATGGTCCACCGGACCATTTCGTTTGCTACGCAAATCGCTCCTCACCCACCCAGATAAACATTCTTCCCCAGCGTCACGCCCCGGTTGCGCAGGATGTCGTAGGCGGTGGTGATGTGGAAATAGACATTGGGCAGCACAAAGCGGGTGACATAGTCGCCGCCCGAATATTCCAGGGTGTTGGAGGGGAATTTCAGCACGATGTGCTTGTTCTCCGCCCCGGCGAAGTCGGCGCGATTGAGGCTGGTGAGGAATTCGATGGTTTTGGCCACGCGCGCCCGCAGTTCCGCGAAGCTGGTTTCCACATCCTCGAATTTGGGGATATCCACCCCGGCCAGGCGCGCGCCGCAGCCCTTGGCGCTGTCGGTGGCGATATAGACCTGGGCCTTCAGCGGCAGCATGTCGGGGGCGAGCCGCGCCTCCGACGGATCGATGCCGCCATGGGCCTCGCCCTTGGCCAGGATCGAGGACAGGCTGCCCAGCATGTGGATCAGGCCTGGGATGGAAGCATCATAAAGGTCGAAAGCCATGGACGATTTCCTGAAGAATTGCAGGACGGACTTGAAAGGCAAAGGCTGAAGGTTGCAACCCTGATGGCGTGAGGGGCTTGAGTACGAAGCCGGTTTGGGGCTAGGAGGCCGGCGCAGTCCTTTCGTCGAGACCTCCATGACCGACACGCCCGACGCGACCCCACCTGGCGCCGATCCCGCGCCCCAGCTGCCGGACCGCCTCTCGACGAACCCCCAAAGCCCCTACCATGACGCGGAATTGCTGGAGCGAGGCGTGGGCGTGCTTTTCAATGGCGTCGACCGCAACAATGTCGAGGAATATTGCGTCAGCGAAGGGTGGGTTCGCCTGGCCGTGGGCAAGACGGTGGACCGCCACGGCAAGCCCATGACAGTCAAGTACAAGGGAAAGGTCGAGCCCTATTTGCGCTGAATCTCCGGCATGGCGCGCGCTTCATGAAACCGCTTAGCCGCCGAATTCGACCAGGTAGCCCGAGACACCTTCTTCCCGGTCGCCGGTGCCCAGCGAGGTGCTGAATTGCGGGCGGTGATAGGAAAAGAGCGTCACGCAGCAGACATTGTGGATGTCCCATTTGCCGCCATGGCTGAAGGCAGTCGCCATCCAGTCGGTAAAGGCGCCGGGCTGGACGGAGCCCTTTTTATAGCCCTTCCAGAACATCCGGCCCTTGCCGCCGTCGGCAGCCGCGTCGGGTCCCGTCACCCAGCGCCATTGGCCGGGACTGGTCTGGCGCCCGCCCAGGTAAGTGACGTCCGGGTACTGGCGGCTGAATGCTGTACTCACAATGAAGTTGAATTCGGCCTGGCTGTCGATCGTTGCCAGATAGCCATGCTTGCCGTGCCACACGAGGGCCTGCGCGGCCTCGCGCGCGTGCTGCCAGCTTACGTTTGGATCAGCGACGTACTGGTAGGCGTGGCCGTTGGGCCCTTCCACCACAGGGCCGGTTCGCAGAACCGGTGCCGCCCGCACATCGCGTCCCACGCTCTGGCCGGAAGACACGCGATGCGCAAAATAGGCCGCGCCGGCCAAGCCCAGAAGGATCATGGCCAGGCAGAACGTCCGCTCCATCCCGGTTAGGGATTTGCCCACCACATTGTCCGCCTCGAATCGCGGCTATGATTAGCCCACGCCAGCCGTGCTGTCATGGGGGCGTTGTATGCCATTTTGGTCAGGTCGGGGCGCGAGCTGACTCACGGCAGGATTCAGTGGGGGTCCTGTTCGGGGAAAGCGCGCTCCGCCGGCACCGGAAGGGTATGGGTGGCGACGTCCGCGCCGCGTTGCCATAATTCGGGACCGGCGGTGACGGCATCGCCTTCCGAGAGGGCTGACAGAGCGATACGCGCGCCATCGCGCGTCTGGGCCTTACAGGAAAAATCGACGTGCGCGATGCGGCTGTCGCCCTCGGGGAAGGTGACCGTCTCCACGGATCTTTCGGGCATTACCCCGGAAAACACTTCGTGGGTGGTGCCGTCATAGTAGGTGACGTCGATATGGTCGCAGGAGATCGTGTCGTTCACCGGAATGAAGCGCAGGTTAGCCACCTCACCGTCGAAGTGCGACCAGCGTATATGGGTATAATGGCCGGCGGCGACGTTCACCGCGCCCAATTGATGTACATCAGCGGTTGCCGGCAGAGCCGCCAGGCCCAGCGCTGCCGCGGCGCCCAAAACGAGAAGCGATCGACGCATGGAACACCTCCACAAATATGCCACGCCGTGTGTTCCCAGCATGGTTGTGAACGGCCCCAGGCCCTCGCCGTGTTCAACGACCCTGCGGCCCAAATCGTTCCTTTACGCCGGTACCTAGCCCCCGCGGGCCCATCATGCCGCATGGTACAAGAACGGCCTGGTGACAGGGAGTGGGGACAGTGAGGGCACGCATGACCTTGGCGCTGGGGATCGGGGCTGCCGTGTTTGCGGCGGTGCTATGGCGCTTCGACCTGTCCGCGGTGATGGCGTCTATGACGCGCGTGGGGCTTTCCGGCTTTGTGACGATCGTGTGCGCCGGCCTGGGGCTGGAGGTGATGTTGTCGCTTGGGCTTATTCCGTTCCTGCCGCGTCGCGTGTCATTTGCGGTCGTGGTCGCGGCGCGGCAGTTGCGCGATTCTGCCGGGGACGTCCTGCCCATCACCCAGTTGGGTGGTGTGGCGTTTGCCGCGCGCGCCCTGGTGCTGGCGGGGGTGGGCGCGGCAGAGGCCGCCGCCACGGTCATTGCAGACGTCACCACCGAGGTCTTCGCCCAGGGACTTTATGTCCTGACCGGCGTGCTCGCCAGCCTGTCGCTGCTGCGGGCCGACACGGTGCTATCGGCCTATGTCGGCGCGATGCTGGTCGGGGCAGTATTCCTGTCGCTGGGCTCCATGGCGTTCGCGGTGGTGCAGGTGACGGGCAGCAGATGGATGGGGCGCCTTGGCGACCGGCTGTTTCCCGCGTCCGTCAGCCATATCCAGGGCTTTCATGCGGCGATCAGCGCGCTCTATGGCCGGAAGGACAAAGTGCTGGCATCGATGCTGCTGCAATGGGCCGGCTGGATGGCCAGCGGGGTGTGGCTGTGGGTGGTGCTGAAGACGATGGGCCTTCCCACCGGCCTTTGGGCGGCCATCGCCATCCAGGCCATGCTGGAGGGGCTGCGCAGCGCCACCGTCTTTATACCTGCCGCCATCGGCGTGCAGGAGGTGGGATATGCCGCGCTGGCGCCGGTGTTCGGGCTGACCCCGGAAATCGGGCTGGCGATCTCGCTCCTGCGGCGGGCGCGCGACATCGTCGTGGCGGTGCCGGTGTTCCTGGCCTGGCAGGCGATCGAGGGACGGCGGGCTTTTAGGCCCTAGCGCCGCGCCGGTCGCGCTCTTACCATCAAACACTGGCCATCCTGCAACCACGGGGACGCGAATGGAACGCAGGCAATTCCTCATGGGCATGGGCGTGGCCGGATTGGCGGCGGCGCCCGCCGCGGCACAGGCCCCGGCACTGGCCGCGTGCGAGCCGCCGCTGAGGCCGCAAGTCTTCCACGAACAGCAGCAGCGCTATCGCATCGGCCACACCACCGGCGCGGCGGGCGGCTGGGCCGGGCATCTGTTCAAGAGCTTCCGCGAGGCGCGCGAGGTCGGCTACCGCTATGTCGAGGTGTTCGGCAGTTCGTTCTGCAAACAGACCCACCCGCCCGGCATGGGCAACGAGCAGCCGGGACCCTACAAAGTCTGGCCCGACGGCTATGTCTACAAGGGCAGCGGCCCGCCCGAGCCGAACGAGGTCTATTTCCCCGACGATGCCGAAGGGCTGATGCACCGGATGTACGAGATCGGGCTGCAATTCTCGTGCATCACCGGCGGCGTCTTGGGCGAGCCGACCGACTTCGCCGATCCGGCGCTGCGGGATCGCGTGGTCGAAAGCCATTTTGCGATGGCGCGGTTCTCGCGCCGCTTCGGCTGCGACCACCAGAAGACCAATGCCGGGCGGCGGCGGCCCGAGGGCACGACGCCGGCCGACCTGAAGGAGATCGCCATCACCCTCGATATGCTGGGCAAGCGCATGAAGGAGGAGCTTGGCATCCGCTTTGGCGTGCACGCCCACCTGTTCAGCCAGATCCAGAACCTGAACGAGATCGACTATGTGATGGAGAATACCAACCCCGACCATGTCGGCTTTGTGCTGGATACCGGCCACATCACCATGGCGGGGATGGACCCGGTGGCGCTGGGCAAGCGGCTGGGCCACCGGGTGGTGGAATACCATTTCAAGGACACAGCGCCCGAAGACCGCGGCGGCACCCGGCATGTGCCGGAGCGCGGGCGCAACATGATGAACGATCCCTATTTCTATCCGCTGGGGACGGGCGGGGTGGATTTCCCCGCCATCATGGCGAACCTGGACGCCATCGGCTGGCGCGGCTTCCTGGTGGTGGAGCTGGATGCCTCGCCCTGGCGGCCGCCCAAGGAGAGCGCGCGCATCACCGCCAACTATTTCCGCGATGTGCTGAAACTGGAGTTGTGAGGTGAGGCGCGACCGGCCATTGGCCGGGCAAACCAGTCCGGTGGACTGGTTTGAGCGCCGAACGCCGCGAGCCCAAGCGAGCGGCCGTGCGCGGCCCGGCGGCTGGTGGAGAGGCGTTGGCCGGCTCTCCACCCCCTGACTTGGGCGAAAGCCGGGAATGCGGCGGGGAAAAACGTACTCTTTTTTGCGACCCCTCCCCCTTGTCCAGCGGGGATAAGGTGCAACCGGATTCATCCGGCGGGGCGGGACGGCAGAACAGACATGCGGCGCGACACATCTCATGCCGCGAGTATCGCATGACGCGCGTTAGCGGGCGTGGTGGATATGTAAGGTGCGCCGCGTGCGGCCGGCCCAGACGTTCCGATCTGTCTGTGGGCGGCCCGCGCTAGTTATCAGTCACTTGACTAACTTTATAACACTTGCGTCATTTGGCTTGCGACCTCTGTCGCTCCAAGTGTTCGCTATCTTGTTTTCCTTGGATAGCGCCACGCAAATGTCTTTGACGTGCGTCTCACGCAACATAAAACCTTTCAACACCTCTTCAACGATTTGTGAAAATTTGAATGGACCAAGAGTGAGCCTGGCGAGCAACCATTCTCGCGCGAGGTCTTTGTTTTCTTCGACAATCTCGTCGATGGTTGCTTCACGGATTAGGGCATGGTGTTGAGCGAAAAGATCGTCAGATCCAGTTTTTTCCGCTCGCTTACGCTCACTGGCATTGGCACGACTCTTTTCGTGCTCCCGTAAAGCTTTATATTCGATTTCGCGGAAGACTTTCAGGCCTTCGCGGTGCTTGCTTCCATAGGTGATGAAGAAATGCGGTCGCTCTGCCGTGGGCTTATCGATGCGAGTAGAGACGACAAACGGCAGGTTTAACGTCACCTCGATGGTCTCCCGAAATAACTTCTCAACTGCGGGGCCTCGCGCCGAATTCTTGTCGAGGCGGTCGCGCCATCC
>DASTRG010000260.1:0-4267 GCA_035761325.1 Rhizomicrobium sp.
GGCCGGGTTCCCAGACGATCGACCATCATGTCGATGCAGCGCTGGAAGTCGGCACCGGTCCGGTCCATCTTGTTGACGAAACAGATGCGCGGCACGTGATACTTGTCGGCCTGGCGCCACACGGTCTCGGACTGGGGCTCAACGCCCGCCACGGCATCGAATACCGCCACCGCCCCGTCCAGCACGCGCATGGAGCGTTCAACCTCGATGGTGAAGTCGACATGCCCCGGCGTGTCGATGATGTTGATGCGGTGATCCTTCCAGAAACAGGTTGTCGCGGCAGACGTGATGGTGATTCCGCGCTCCTGCTCCTGCTCCATGAAGTCCATGGTGGCGGCGCCGTCATGGACTTCGCCGATCTTGTGGGACTTGCCGGTATAATAAAGGATGCGCTCGGTCGTCGTCGTCTTGCCGGCGTCAATGTGCGCGGCAATACCGATGTTCCGGTACATATTTAGGGGAGTGGTGCGGGCCATGGCGATACGTCCGGAATTACCAGCGATAATGGGAGAAGGCGCGGTTGGCGTCGGCCATCTTGTGGGTATCTTCGCGCTTCTTGACGGCGCTGCCGCGATTGTTGGCGGCGTCCATAAGCTCGCCTGACAGACGGGCCTGCATTGTCGGCTCGTTGCGGGCGCGGGCGGCGGTAATCAACCAGCGGATGGCCAGCGCACGGCTGCGATCGGCACGCACTTCGACCGGCACCTGATAGGTGGCGCCGCCAACGCGGCGACTGCGCACTTCCAGAGCGGGCGACACGTTGCGCAATGCCTCGTGGAAGATAGCCAGGGGATCCTGCTTGGTCTTGGCGGCGATGGTGTCAAAGGCGCCGTACATAATGCCCTCGGCGGCGCTCTTCTTGCCGTCATACATGAGGGAGTTCATGAACTTGGCGATGATCAGGTCGCCGTATTTGGCGTCCGGGTTGATTTCGCGGCGTTCGGCGCGGTGGCGGCGGGACATCGTCTGTCTTCCTCTTATTACTTGGGTCGCTTGGCGCCATAAAGCGAGCGACGCTTCTTGCGGTCCTTGACGCCCTGGGTGTCAAGCACGCCGCGGATGATGTGGTAGCGCACACCCGGAAGGTCCTTCACGCGGCCGCCGCGGATCAACACCACCGAGTGCTCCTGCAGGTTATGGCCTTCACCCGGAATGTAGGTCAGCGCTTCGAAGCCGTTGGTCAGACGCACCTTGGCAACCTTGCGCAGCGCGGAGTTCGGCTTTTTCGGCGTCGTGGTGTACACGCGGGTGCAGACGGCGCGCTTCTGCGGGCACTGCTGCAGGGCCGGGACCTTGTTGCGCTTGGGCTTATCGCTGCGCGGCTTGCGAATGAGCTGATTGACTGTCGGCATTCGTGACTTTCCTTTTTGCGCGGCGCCCGTGCACGGGCAACTCGCGCGAAATTCGAAAACCGGACGCGGGCGCCATGCCCGGTCCGAACCTTGCGGAGGACTGATGCCGGTTTCCGGCATGAGTCGCGCGTCCTAAGCTCTTAAACTGGCTTCCCAGCAACGTTTTTGCCCAATTCGAGGCAAACGGCCTGCCCTGGAAGGTGGGGCCTTATATCCACCGGCTCCGGTAGGGTCAAGCGCCGCCTGGGGCATATAATATGTGGCTGATCCACGCCGCCAGGTTCAGCTCCATAAAGGGAAGTTTACTTTGTAAACAAACCCTTCGATTTCGGCACCGCAACGGACTGGCTCAGTCACAAAATAGCCGCAAATGCTGGAGAATTGACCCGCATGCCGCGCAAAACCGTCCGAGCCCCCTCCACTGCCATTCCGCCGCTGAACCGGCGTCTTCTGGCAGTGGCGGCGCTCCTGGCGTTTTTCCTGCAAAGCCTTGCCGTCCAGAGCCATATCCACCCCGCCAATACGAATTTCGGTATGGCGGGAACAGTGGTTGCCGCTGCTCCCTCAATGCCGGGGCCGTTGACCAACTCCGACCTTGACCGGGGAAACTGCCGGCTCTGCCGGGAAATGGTTCATGCCGGGGCATACATCACCCCCGTCGCCGTCCTGCTGCCCGCGATCCTGGTCTTCGTCTTGGAGGCTCCGGGTTTCGAACTGGTTGAGCGGGCGGCGCCCGCGCCTGCCTTCACCTGGCAAAGCCGCGGACCGCCTCGGCGCTGATCTCTCATATTTGATCGCACGCGGGACGGATCCGTTCCGCATTCCGCGCCGGCCATGCAGGCCCCGGTGCGTGCCCAATATCGGAGTAGCCATGTTTCGTTCTGTTTTTTTGACCAGCGCCGCCGGTGCTGTCTTTCTGGCCACCGCCCTGCCCGCTGTCGCCGAGGACGGCATCGAAGACGTCACCGTCACCGCCGAACGCCTGAACCAAGCCCGCAATGGTATCCAGACCCAGACCGGCGCATCGACCTATACGATCACGGCAAACGACATCCAGAGTCAGCCGGGCGGCGACAATCTCGCGCTCAATTCGGTGGTCTTGCAGGCGCCGGGCGTTGCCCAGGACAGTTTTGGCCAACTGCATGTTCGCGCTGAGCATAACGGTCTGCAATACCGCCTGAACGGCATCATTCTGCCCGAGGGCATTACCGCCTTCAGCCAGACGCTGGATCCACGGCTGGCGAAGTCGGTGCGGCTGATCACTGGCGCGCTGCCGGCCGAGTACGGCCTGCGCACTGCGGGCATTATCGACATCCAGACCAAGACCGGCCTGTTCAACAATGGCGGAACGGCCAGCATCTATGGCGGAAGCCACAGCACGCTGACACCCTCCATCGCCTATGGCGGCTCGTCCGGCCGGCTCAACTTCTTCGTGTCGGGCGACTACACCACAAACACGTTGGGAATGGAATCGCCGGACGGCAGTTCCAATCCTGCGCATGATCGCACCCAACAGTATCACGGCTTCGCCTATCTTTCGGACATCGTGGACCAGAACACCTCCGTCAGCGCGGTGCTGGGCACATCAAGCGCAATTTTCGAGATTCCCAACCGGCGCGGGCTTCAGCCGGTCGGTCTGGACGGCATCGTGGGACTGGGGCCGCAAGACTCCTACAGCGGCAACCATGTGCTGGATGCA
Source organism: Rhizomicrobium sp. (assembly GCA_035761325.1). Classification (GTDB taxonomy): domain Bacteria; phylum Pseudomonadota; class Alphaproteobacteria; order Micropepsales; family Micropepsaceae; genus Rhizomicrobium. Next base: position 3,052 of record DASTRG010000260.1, read on the forward strand.
AACGGAAACACGACCTTCCCGTCGCTGAGGCTGGACGAGCGTCAGCGCGAGATCACCCACTACACCATTCTCAGCTATCTGCACGCCCACGGCGACATGGATACCCAGGTCTCACTATTCGGCCGCTATTCCAGCCTTTTCTTCACGCCAGGCTCCAATGTGGGGCCGCTTCTGTATGACGGTATCTCGCAGAAGGCCTATAAGCGAGACGCCGCCTACGGCCTGCAGGCGGAATCAGCCTGGCATGGTTGGGAACGCCACACCGTGCGCTTTGGGGCGCTGTATCAAGCCGACGACACGCTGTCGCAAACCTCGTCGCTGGTGCTGGCCACGGCGCCGGGCGGGCCAAATTCCAACGGCATTCCCAACCTCAATCCCAACCCCCTATGCACCGATCCCGCCCTGACCTGCCAGACATCGGCCACACCACTTACGATCGCCGACAATGGAAGCAAGCACGGCTACAATTACGGCTTCTATCTGCAGGACGAATGGGCCCTCACCGACACGCTGACGGTCAATTACGGCCTGCGCTATGACGCCTTCACAGCATATGAGGCGGAGAATCAGCTGTCTCCGCGCGTGAACGCAGTGTGGAAGCCAATTGAGGGCACCACCATCCATGCGGGCTACGCGCGCTACTTCTCGCCCCCGCCCTTCGAACTGGTCGCATCGTCCAACGTCGCCCTGTTCGACAACACCACGGCGGCGGGCGGCGGCCCGAGCGACACGCCCAGGGCCGAGCGTGCCGACTATTACGACATCGGCGTGGAGCAGAGGCTGTTCGACCGTTGGACCATCGGGCTGGACGGCTTCTACAAGGCCTCGTCCAACCTGATCGACGAGGGCCAATTCGGTGCGCCAATCATCCTGACTCCGTTCAACTACAAGTCCGGCCGCCAGTATGGCGGCGAGTTCACCTTGAGCTACCAGAACGGAAACTTCTCCGGTTATGTGAACGCATCCTATGAACGGGCGGTCGGCCGGGACATCGTCTCCAGCCAGTTCCAGTTCGATCCGGGCGACCTGACCTATATCGCCAGTCATTACATCCCGCTGGATCACCAGCAGATCGGAACGGCGTCGGCGGGCGCCAACTACAAGTGGGAAGACATGAATTTCTCCACCAGCCTGCTTTACGGCACGGGCCTGCGCCGCGACGGGGCGACGCCCAATGGCGACCATGTGCCCAGCTATGTGACGGTGAATTTCGGCG
>DASTRG010000261.1:0-6267 GCA_035761325.1 Rhizomicrobium sp.
TGAGGAGCTGGTCCACCAGGGTGGTCTTGCCATGGTCGACATGGGCGATGATGGCAATGTTGCGGATGTCCATGAAGACCGGCCCGGTTCGAGAGGAATGCTGAGGGTGCGCGGCTTATAGACATGGGCTTGCTGCGGGGCAACAAGCGCCCCTGCGCACGCTGTTACATTCCTGTCAAATCTTTAGGATTATGTACGTTATTTCAATCGGTTAAATGTTTCCCCCTTTTTCAATCCGGGACATTTGTGCGACGATTTCGGGGTATAACCGCGTAATCGGGACCGCTTCGGCGGCCAGGGCCCGCGCGTGGCAAGCGCAAATGCCCGGTTGTATCATCAGTTCCGGCATTCAATCCGTCCTGAACCTTTGCGGATTGAAGGGGCAGATTCGGGTTGGGCATGCTGTGTCCCGGCAGTCGGGCCGGCAACGAGACATGTCGTGCCAGGTTACAGAGACGTCAGGAAGAAGATCGATGAATATGCAGATGGACCCTTTTCCCGACCAGAAGGCCGATAGCCTGGTCGAGCGGCCGCGCCATGGCGGTATCCGCGTGCTGATGGGCGCGGTGGGTCTGGTGCTGGTTCTGGGCGGCTTCTGGTACTGGAATCACGAGGGCGACAGCGCCGATCCGCACCGTGTGCTGGCCGCGCCGGTGCATGTTGCCGCCGTCAGCAAAGCTACCATGCCGGTGGTCGAACGCACGATCGGCACGGTGATTGCCAATTCCACCGTGCTGATCAACACCCGCGTCCAGGGCCAGCTGGTGAAGGCCTATTTCAAGGAAGGCCAGATGGTCCGCCAAGGTGATCTGCTGTTCCAGATCGACCCGCGCCCCTATCAGGCAGCCTACGACAATGCGCGCGCCTCGCTGGCCAGCGCCAAGGCCAAGGCCGAGCGCTATAAGCGCCTTCTGGGCCAGAACGCGATTTCGCCTCAGGACGCCGATGATGCCGAGGCGGCCTATCTGGAGGCCAAGGCAACCACGGAATCGGCGCTGCTGAACTTGGAGTTCACCCAGATCCACGCCCCGGTGAGCGGCAAAACCGGACCGATCCTGATCCAGCCGGGCAACATGGTGGCCGCTTCCACCGCATCGACCAACGCCACGCCGCTGGTGCAGATCAACGAAATCCAGCCGGTGAAGGTATCCTTCTCGCTGCCCCAGTCCGACCTGCCGCGCATCCAGGCGCGCCAGAAGGGCAAGGGCCTGATGGCGACCATCAGCATGGAAGGCGCCGGCGGCAAGACGATAAGTGCGCCGGTCGATTTCGTCAGCAATGCGGTGACCGGTTCGACCGGCACGATCGAGTTGCGCGCCACCTTCCCCAACCATGACCTGGCGCTGGTGCCCGGGCAGCTGGTGGATGTGACAGTGGAACTGGATTCCATCCCCAATGCCTTGATCGTACCTCATGATGCGGTGAACCAGGGTCCCAACGGGCCTTACGTCTATGCCGTCCAGGACGAGCGGGCGATGCTGAAGCCCGTCAATGTCCTGTTTGACGACACCACGAATGTGGCGGTCGAAGGCAAGCTGGCGGTTGGCGAGCAGGTCGTCACCGACGGCCAGCTTCGCGTCGTGCCGGGAGCCAAGGTTTTTGTGGAAGGCGCCCGGCGCGGCGAGAATGACACGGGCGGTGCCGATCAGCAGGGCCGCAAGCGCAGGACGTCATGAACATCTCACGTCGTTTCATCGACTATCCGGTCATGACCACGCTGGTCATGGCCGCGCTCGTGATCTTCGGCGCGGTAGGCTATGCCACCCTGCCGGTGAGCGAACTGCCAAATGTGGATTTCCCCACCGTGCAGGTGTTCGCCGGCCTTCCCGGCGCTGATCCCGAGACCATGGGTTCGGCGGTAGCCGCGCCGCTGGAGAACGCCTTCTCTACCATCCCCGGCATCGACTCGATGACCTCGTCGAGCTCACAGGGCTCCACCCGCATCACCATCCAGTTCAAGCTCGACCGCAACATCGACGGCGCCGCCCAGGACGTTCAGGCCGCCATCTCCAGCGCCATTCACCAGCTGCCGCGCTCGATGCCCAGCCCGCCGACCTTCCGCAAGGTCAATCCGTCGGACATCCCGATCCTGTTCCTCGCGCTGTCGTCCACCACCCTGCCGCTGACCGAGGTGGATCGTTATGCCGACTCGCTTCTGGCGCGCCAGCTTTCCACCCTGGACGGCGTCGCCCAGGTCAACGTTTTCGGCGCCGCCAAATATGCTGTGCGCATCCAGGCCGATCCCAACAAGCTGGCGACCCGCGGCATCGGGATCGACAAACTGGCCGCGGCGGTCCAGAGCACCAATGTCAATCAGGCCACCGGCGCGCTAAACGGCGAAACCGATGCCCACATCATTCATACCGCCGGCCAGCTGGACGACGCCGCGGCCTTCCGCCAGCAGATCATCGCCTATTCCAAGGGCGCGCCCGTGCGCCTGGGCGACGTCGCCAATGTGATCGACGCCACCGACGATCCGCGCCAGGGCAACTGGTGGCACGGCCAGCGCGCCATCACTGTTGCGATCATGCGCCAACCGGGCTCCAACACCATCGCCGTGGTGAACGAGGTCAAGCAGGTCCTGCCCCAGTTCAGGGCAATCCTGCCGGCGGGCATCGACCTGGTGATCCGTCACGACCGTTCCGACACCATTCGCGCTTCGGTCGCCGACGTGCAGATGACGCTGATGATCGCCGCCGCGCTTGTGGTGGGCGTGATCTTCGTCTTCCTGCGAAAGGTGTCGGCTACCATCATTCCCTCGCTGGCGTTGCCCATTGCGGTGATCGGCACTTTCGCCGGCATGTCGCTGATGGGATACAATCTCGACAACCTGTCGCTGATGGCGTTGACGTTGTCGGTTGGCTTTGTGGTCGACGATGCAATCGTCATGCTGGAGAACATCGTCCGCCATGTGGAAAATGGCGAGAAGCCCTATGACGCCGCAGTCAACGGCGCCAGGGAAATCGGCTTCACCATCCTGTCCATGACCGTGTCCCTTGCGGCGGTGTTCATCCCCATTGTCTTCATGGGGGGGGTGGTCGGCCGGCTGCTGCACGAATTTGCCGTAACCATCATCATCGCCATCCTGTTCTCGGGCGTGATCTCGGTGACGCTGACACCGATGCTATGCGCGCGCATGCTCAAGTCCGAGAAGGAAGAAAAGCACAATGCCTTCTATCGCTGGAGCGAAAACACCTTCAACCGCATCCAGGCCGGCTACAATAGCAGCCTGAACTGGAGCCTGGGTCACAAACGCACCATCCTGGGCCTGTTTGCCGCCTCGCTGGTCGCCAGCGGCGTGCTGTTCGTCGTGATGCCCCAGGACTTCCTGCCCAGCGACGACACCGGCATGCTGCGCGCCACCGTCCAGGCGGCAAACGGCACCTCCTATGAGCGCATGGTCGCTTATGCCCGCCATGTCGGCGATATCATCGACTCCGATCCCGACGTGGAGGGCGGGATGGTGCGCGTCGGCTCCGACGGGGCGGGCGCGAACAGCGCCGACATTTCCATCATGCTAAAGCCGTATGAGGATCGCCGCTACAACGCCGACGAGATCGCGCGGCATCTGCGCAAAAGGCTGGATGACATTACCGGCATCAATGTCTTCATCCAGAACCCGCCTTCAATCCGGATCGGCGGCCGCGGCTCGCGCTCCAGTTACCAGTACACACTTCAGGGCCTGGACATCAAACAGCTGCAGGATGTTTCCACTCAACTGGTCGACAAGCTGAAGACCACGCCGGGATTCGTCGGCGTCAACAGCGACTATGACCGGGCCGCGCCGTCGGTTGAGGTCAAGATCGACCGGGATCGCGCCGCCGCGCTGGGCGTAACGCCGGCCCAGATCGAGAATGCGATGGGATACGCCTTTGGCGGCCAGCAGATCTCGCAAATCTACGCCGCGTCCGACCAGTATTGGGTAATGCTGGAACTGTTGCCGCAATATCAACGCAATCCCAACGCGCTGAACACGCTCTACATCACGTCCAGCAACGGCAATCTGGTGCCCCTGAGCGCAGTCACGCGCCGGGAGGTCAGCACCATGCCGCTGTCGATCAACCACAGCGGCCAGGTACCGTCGGTCACCATATCCTTCGACCTGGCGGCGGGCTATTCGCTGAGCGACGCGGTGAAGGGCATCGAAGCAGCCAGCCGCATTGTCGAAGTACCGCCCACCATCCAGGGCAGCTTCCAGGGCACCGCAGGCGCCTTCCAGACCGCCACCGCAAACATGCCCGAACTGCTGCTGATCGCCATCGTCGTGGTCTATATCGTGCTGGGCATCCTGTACGAGAGCTTCATCCACCCGCTGACGATCCTGTCGGGCCTACCCAGCGCGGCGGTGGGGGCACTGCTCACCCTGTTCATCGCTGGGCTGCCGCTGACGCTCTATGCCTTTGTCGGCATGATCATGCTGATCGGTATCGTCAAGAAGAACGCGATCATGATGATCGACTTCGCGCTGCACCGTCAGCGCGCCGATGCCGGCGTCTCGCCCGAACAGGCGATCCGCGAGGCCGCCATCATCCGCTTCCGCCCCATCATGATGACCACCATGGCGGCAATGATGGGCACGCTTCCTATCGCCTTCGGCCAGGGCGTGGGCGCCGAATCGCGCCGTCCGCTGGGCTTGTGCGTGGCGGGTGGCCTTTTGCTGTCGCAGCTTCTGACGCTCTACATCACGCCGGTGATTTATACCTACCTCGACCGGCTGTCGGCGCGTTTCGCCGCACGCCGGGGCCCGGCCAAGCACCCCCATCCCCAGCCGGCAGAATGAGGCCGATCAGCGCGCCCGCCATTCCAATGCTCCCGGATGCCGCCGATGGACGACGGCCCGTTGACGGCGGCGCCGAGCCTCCGCAGCGTCAACCACACTTGTAGTGATTAACGGTATCAAGCCTCCAGCGGCAGGCCCGGGCCGCGGGGGCGCAGCCGGTCGAAGGGTCCGCACAACACAAGCCCGACGGCGAAGCTTCCCAGGTGCACCTGCCAGGCGATCAGCCCGCTGTCCCCGCCAAAGCCCAGCCCCGTCAGTCCGGCCAGAACATTGATCGCCGCCCACACCGCCGAAAACACCAGGATGGGCCGCGAGAAAATCGGCGCCAGGGGTGCTTCGCCCGGAACCGCCCACGGTTGAGCCTGGGGCAGCATGCGCACCGCTGCCGCCATCAGGCCGGAGATCGCGCCCGACGCGCCCACCACCGGCATGGGACTGCCCCAATTGAAAGCCAGATGCGTGGCAGCGCCGGCCACCCCGCAGATAATAAAGAAAGCCAGGAACAGGGGCGTGCCGAAACGGCGTGCCACGGTGGGCCCGAAGGCCAGAAGCCACAGGCAGTTCACCGCCAGGTGGGTGAAGTCGCTATGCAGCCCCATATAGGAAATGAAGGGCACGGCCAGGTCCCAGAACGTGCCAGCCTGGCCTGCATGCGCCGCCATGAAGGCATGACTGTAACGGGCCGGGACAAAGGCATAGGCGCTGATGATGGCAAGCGAGCGAGCGGGTGAAGCGATCACCCGCGCGGCATGGGCCAGGCTCAGGCCCGCGATCAGCCACATGACAACTTGCGGCACGCGGAAGATGGGTTGGCGCGGCGGCGCCGACTGCAGGAAAGCCATGCCCGTACATAAGCGGGATCGGGCGTTGCGCCAACCTGTGGCGCCTATCTGTGCCGCGCTGAGACGAAAAATCCCCCCTCGGCGCCGGGCTGAAGGACCCGCGATGGCACAACTTCTGGACCCCGCCCCGGATCCGCGCGACCGCCGCGCCTGACCCCAGCTCCAGAACATCAGCGGTTTCGCGGCTTTTTCAGGCCCGTTGGCCCAATCCGGCACAGCCAAAGGCTAACACCGGTTAAGAACTGGCATGGCGGTTGCTCAAGTCAGGGCGACCGTTTTGGAAAGCCACACACATGCCCCGTTCCCCGAAAATTCTCGCCCTGGCCCTGCTCGCCGCCGGCCTGTCCACCGCGGCGCAGGCCCAGGAAGATTGGTCCAATTCAGCCCTCTACAACGGTTATGGGGCCACCAGCCAGAACCAGGCCTCAAACTATTCCATGCGGGACCGGAACGGGAACCTGACCATGGTGAACGGCCGGGTCACTTCCAGCAGCTACAGCGCCACCAGCGGCGCGCAGTACGCCAATTCCTATGCCGGCGGAGTTGGCATGGGCGGTGCAGGGACCGTCGGCGAGGCCTACGCGATCGGCAATCAACTGAACGTGACGGTCATCGGAACGCACAACACCACGATCATCGACTCAA
>DASTRG010000262.1:0-12265 GCA_035761325.1 Rhizomicrobium sp.
CTCATGGCGCCGGGCACGCCCGCTTCGGCGCGGACCCTGCTTTATGTCGGCAACAGCCAGGGCGACGACATCTCGGTCATCGACGTGGCGGGCAGGACGCTGCTGACCACCATAAAGGTCGGTGCGCTGGTGCATGGCGTCTGCGCCCCTGCGGACGGGCGGCAGGCCTATGCCACCATCGAATCCAACCATACGGTTCAGGTGATCGATACGCTGACCAACCGCGTCAGCGCCACGATCCCGCTGCCGGGCCGGCCCAATGAATGCGCCGTCACCGCCGACGGCAAGTATCTGGTGGTGCCGCTGCTGGCCCCGGCCAATAGCGCGGTGGTGATCGACACCGCGAGCCGGCAGATCGTCAAGACCTTCGAGGTCCGCCATCCCCACAATTGCTTCACGCCGGAAGGCGGCAGCAACACCATCGTCTATTGCGAGGCGCGCGACGATTTCTCCATCGCCCGCATCGACCTGCAGAAGATGGAGATCACCAACACTGTGAAGGTGGCGGGCGATCCCAGGCCCTTCGTCATCACGGCCGACGAAAAGACGCTCTATACCGCGCTCAGCGGCCTGCACGGCTTCGCCACCATCGACATCGCGAACCGGACCATGAGCCAGACCGCGCTGCCGCCCATGCCCTGGATGAACTGCAGGGTCGAGCCGCCCAATACCCCCGTACACGGCATCGCGCTCACCCGGGACGGCAGGAAGCTCTGGATCACCTCCGTGTCCGACGCGGGGATCTATGTCTACGACCTGGCCACAAAGACACTCTCGCCCAGGATCGCGGTCGGCGCCTGCCCCAACTGGATCAGCATGTCGGCCGACGGCCGCTATGCCGGCGTCAGCAATGCCGACTCCGACGACACGTCGATCCTGGATGTGAAGAGTGAAAAGGAAGTCGCCCGCATCAAGGTGGGCAAGGCGCCCAAGCGCCTCCTGATGATCGAAGTGCCGCAAAGCACGGCGGCGAAGTGACGGGCTGGCGGATTTTCATGAAGGGGACGGGGATGCGCGTATTGGCGAAATTGGGGCTTGCGCTGGCTGGCGCCGCGGTGCTTGCAGGGGCCGCGTTTGCGGCCGATACCGGCGTGCTGACGAATAACGGCGTCCTGGACCGCCTCATGGCCGGCACCGGCGTCTGGCACAAGGCGCCCGGCACGACCACGCCCCAGTTCGTTGTCGATCCTTCCTGGCCTCAGCCCCTGCCGCATCATTGGCTGCTGGGCCAGATCGGCGGGCTGTTCGTCGATCGCCATGATCACGTCTGGGTCCTGAACCGCCCGCGCAGCCTGACCAACGACGAGATCGGTCTTTCGGATGCGGTGCCGGGTGCGCTGGACAGCAGGAAGATCCCGGTCAACGGCCTGGGCTTCGAGCGGCCGCACGGACCGGCCGCCGATTGCTGCATGGCCGCGCCGTCGGTGCTGGAATTCGATTCCGCCGGCAAGCTGCTGCGCGCCTGGGGCGGTCCCTCCGACCCCGGCTGGATGGAAAAACATTGCCGCGCCGCGGACGGCTGCATCTGGCCGGGCAACGAGCACGGCATCTATGTCGATGCCAACGACAATGTCTGGATCGGCGGCAATACCGCCTATGGCGGCAAGCCGCCGGAGGAGGGCGGCGCCGAGGCGGCCGGCACCGGGCCGCGCGCGCCCTGGGCCACCAACAAGCTGGGCGCCGACGGCTTCATCCTGAAGTTCGACATGGACGGCAATTTCAAGATGCGCGTCGGCGGCACGCCCCACGCATTCGACAGCAACGACAGGGACGGCGGCATCAACGGCACGCCGGTCTTCTACCAGCCGGCCGATATCGTCGTGGACCCGGCGACCAACCGGCTCTATGTCGCCGACGGCTATGGCAACCGCCGCATCGTGATCGCCGACGCCGCCACCGGAAAATATATCGGCCACTTCGGCGCCTATGGAAACAACCCGGTTGACGACGCCGCGGCCAAGGCGGCGGGGCGCTGGCCCGACGATCTTGCGGCGGGGCGCACAAAGCCCATGTTCTTTCGCAATCCGGTGCATTGCGTGAAGATCGCCAATGACGGCAAAATCTATGTCTGCGACCGCGGCAACGATCGCATCCAGGTCTTCGACAAGAACAGCCCGCAGCTGGGCAAGCCGTGCAGCAACCCGAATGGAGAGGCGGGCAAGTGCGGTTTCGTCGGCGAGCAGTGGATCAGCCGCAGGACCGAGACGCTTCCCGTCATGCCCGGCACCGCGGTCTCGATGAATTTCTCGCCCGATACGGCACAGAGCTGTCTTTATGTCGGCGACAATACCAACCAGACCATCTACATCCTGAACCGCCGGGACCTGACCGAACTGGGACGGCTGGGCAGGGCCGGGCGCATGGCCGGCCAGTTCCATTGGCTGCACCAGGTCAGCCCCGACAGCACGGGCGATCTCTATACCGCCGATGTGGATACGGGAAAGCGCATCCAGAAGTTCCTGCATTACGGCCCGGCGGGGTGCAGCGGCACCGGCTTTGCCACGGTGGGCGGGGCGGCGGACTAGGCCGCCCGGCGGCGCCGCCAGCCCGCCAGTTGCAGCCCCAGTGCGAGTATCACACAGGCCGCCGCGACGGTGATGGAGGCGATCCTGATCGCCTCGATCCCCAGCAGGTAGCCGAAGGTGTGCAGTGCCGCCAGCCCGGCGCAGTAGTAGTTCCAGCGCTGGAGCCTCTTCCAGCCCGCATTGCCCAGCGTTCGCATCATTGCGTCACTGGAGGTGATCAGCAGCGTCGCCAGGATCAGCGCCGACACCAGCCCGGTATAATTGGAGAAGCCGAAGACGTCGTGGCGCAGCGGCACGACATGTTCGTCCAGCTTCTCATAGACGTAATAAAGCCATGGCCGGCCGCGCAAATGCACGCACTGGCCGATCACGGCATGGAACACCCCGGCCATTCCCGCCCAGATGCCCCAGTCGCGGCGCAAATCCTGCGACAGAAGCGGCGCCTTGCCTTGCAGTATGCGCCACGGCCCGATGATCAGCGTCACCGCCAGCAGGATCAGCGCCGGCCAGGCGCTGGAAAAGCTTAGCCGCGTGATCACGTCCGGATAGTCGCGGGTGGCATAAAGCGCAAATCCCGTTCCCACCGTCAAAATGCCAACAGGAAGATGATGCCGCCAAAGACGGTCTCGCATGCGCTTGGAAAGCATTCCTTTGATCCGCCCTGTACAGACCGCCCGTTCAGGGCCGGCATCTTCTTTTTCTTGAGCCGGGACTATGCCTTCTGAAGCGCAGGGGTGAAAGTGGCTTTTGTTTTAGCCGCCACTTCATCGGCGCTCACGCCGGGCGCCAGTTCGATCAGGGTCAGGCCCTTTTTCCCGCGCTGCAGCGTGAACACGCACAGATCGGTCACGATCATGTCGACGCAACTCCTGCCGGTCAGCGGCAGGGTGCAGGATTTCAGGATCTTCGACTCGCCGGCCTTGTTGGTGTGTTCCATGGTGACGATAACGCGCTTGACGCCCGCCACCAGGTCCATGGCCCCGCCCATGCCCTTCACCATCTTGCCGGGAATTGTCCAGTTGGCGATGTCGCCGTCTTCCGAGACTTCCATCGCGCCCAGCACCGACAGGTCGATATGGCCGCCGCGGATCATCCCGAAACTGTCGGCCGACGAGAAATAGCTGGTGCTGGGCAGTTCGGTGACGGTCTGCTTGCCGGCGTTGATCAGGTCGGGATCTTCCTCGCCCTCGTAGGGAAAGGGGCCCATCCCCAGCATCCCGTTCTCGCTCTGCAGCGTCACCTTCATGCCGGGCGGGATGCAGTTGGCCACCAGGGTCGGGATGCCGATGCCCAGGTTCACATAGAAACCGTCCTTCAGTTCCCGCGCGGCGCGGGCCGCCATCTCTTCGCGGCTCCAGGCCATCACACCGCCTCCGGGCGCTTGCGGGTTGTCACCCGTTCGATGTGCTTTTCGTAGTTCGTGCCCTGGCAGATGCGCTGCACGAAGATGCCCGGCGTATGGATGTTGTCGGGATCGAGCCGGCCCGGCTCCACCAGTTCCTCGACCTCGGCGATGGTGACCCTGCCGGCGGTGGCCATCATCGGATTGAAGTTGCGCGCCGTCTTGCGGTAGACGAGATTGCCCTCGGTATCGCCCTTCCACGCCTTGACGATGGAAAGATCGGCCTTCAGCCAGGTCTCGCGCACATAGGCAATGCCGTCGAACTCCTCGGTGGGCTTTCCTTCCGCCACCACCGTGCCGACGCCGGTGCGGGTATAGAAAGCGGGAATGCCGGCGCCGCCGGCGCGGATGCGCTCGGCCAGGGTTCCCTGCGGGTTCAGCTCCAGCTCCAGCTTGCCGGACAGGTATAGCTGCTCGAACAGCTTGTTCTCGCCGACATAGGACGAGATCATCTTGCGGATCTGCCCGCTGTTCAGCAGCACCCACAGCCCGTAATTGTCGGCGCCGCAATTGTTGGAGATGACGGTGATGTTCTTCACCCCGTCTTCCTTCAGGGCGGCGATCAGGTTCTCAGGATTGCCGCACAGGCCGAAGCCCCCCGACATGACGGTCATGCCGTCGAAGGTCAGGCCTTTCAGGGCCGCTGCCGCATCGGGATAGACTTTGCTGGTCGACAAGGCCGCCTCTCTCCGGTTTGAGATGGTATTTCGCACTGCAACATCATGGGACGCAAGGGGGCGGATCGCGGCGCTGGAAAGGCCATTAAGCGGCTGATCCGCCATATTTTCCGGCGTCCGGGCCGGGGCCCCCGGCCGCTTGTTCCTTGCCCCCTTGGGTCCTGGCCGGTACAACCCGCCCCAATTTCCACGAAAGACTCCCCCGTTCATGAGTCCGCCAAAACCGAACCCGTCCAAGTCTCGGCCCAAGGCCAGGCTGCCCCGGGGCTTCCGCGACCGCGGCGCCGCCGAGATCATGGCCGAGCAGGCGATGCTGGCCACCATCCGGCGGGTCTATGAATCCTATGGCTTCGAGCCGCTGGAGACCCCGGCCTTCGAATATACCGACGCGCTGGGCAAGTTCCTGCCCGATGTGGACCGGCCCAACGAAGGCGTCTTCTCGCTCAAGGACGACGACGAGCAGTGGATGAGCCTGCGCTACGACCTGACCGCGCCGCTGGCCCGCCACGTCGCCGCCAATTTCCAGCACCTGGCCAAACCCTTCCGCCGCTATCAGGTGGGCAGCGTGTGGCGCAACGAAAAGCCGGGGCCGGGCCGCTTTCGCGAATTCACCCAGTTCGACGCCGACACGGTGGGCAGCAACAGTCCCGCCGCCGACGCCGAACTGCTGATGATGCTGTGCGACGCGCTGGAGGCGCTGGGCCTCAGCCGCGGCGACTACATCGTCAAGATCAACAACCGCAAGCTGCTGGATGGCGTGCTGGAAGCTGCCGGAATCGCGCTGGACGACCGGGTGCGCCGCGGCATCGTGTTGCGCGCCATCGACAAGCTGGACCGGCTGGGCGTGGAGGGCGTCTCCGCGCTGCTGGGTACGGGCCGCAAGGACGATAGCGGCGACTTCACCAAGGGCGCCGGCCTGACGCCTGACCAGGCGCACCGCATTCTCGCCTTCGTCGCGCCGGATGCCAAGGACGAGGAAGAACATTTGAACCAGATCGCTACCCTGATCCAGTCCAGCGCGGTGGGCGCGGCCGGGCTGGGTGAACTGGAAGCCATCGTCAAGCTGCTGCAGGCCAGCGGCTATGGCCCCGACCGGGTGATGTTCGACACCGGCGTGGTGCGCGGCCTGGATTACTACACCGGCGCGGTGTTTGAGGCGCAGCTGACCTTCCCCATCAGGAACGAAGACGGTGAAGAAGTCGTGTTCGGCTCGGTGGCGGGCGGCGGCCGTTATGACGACCTGGTGGCGCGCTTCACCGGCCAGACCGTGCCGGCAACCGGCATCTCAATCGGCGTCTCGCGCCTGATGAGCGCGCTGCAATCGCGCGGCGCGCTGGCGTCGGCGCTGTCGCCGCTGGTGGTGGTCACCACCTTCGACAGGAACGATCCGGCCCCGTCCTTCGCGCTGGTGCGCGACCTGCGCGCCGCCGGCATCCGCGCCGAGGCCTATGTCGGCACGGGCAAGATGGGCGACCAGTTCAAATATGCCGACAAGCGCGGCGCTGCCATCGCCGTGGTCGAAGGCCCGGACGAACGCGCCAGGGGCGAAGTCACACTGAAGGATCTGGCGCTTGGGGCGGAGCTTGCCAAATCCGTCGAAAGCCGCGCCGAATGGGTGGCGAGCCGCGAAGCCCAGAAAAGCGTGCAGCGCTCCGACCTGGTGGCGGAAGTCCGCAAGATGCTGGGGCGAGGGTGATGGCTGCATTTCCCTATTCCGACGCCGCCGCCATCGCCGCGCTGAACGGCCAGGCCGAGGCCATTCTTTCCGTGTTCGCCGCGCGCGGTTATGCGCGCGCGGAGCCGTCGGTGCTGCAACCGGCTGACATCTTCCTGGACCGCTCGGGCGAGGAAATCCGCCGCCGCACCTTCACGCTCACCGAACTGTCGGGCCGCGAATTGTGCCTGCGCCCCGACCTCACCATTCCCATCTGCAAGCAGGTCGCCGACAGCTGCCCGCGCCTTCCTGCCCGCATCTGCTACAACGGCCTGGTCTTTCGCCACCAGCCGAACCAGCCGCAGCGCCCCACCCAGTTCTACCAGGCGGGTGTCGAGCTTCTGGGCCTGGAAGACCGTGCGGCCGGCGACCGCGAGATACTCACCATCGCGGTGGAAGCGTTGCGCGCGGCGGGGCTGGAGGACTTCACCATCAAGATAGGCGACCTGGCGCTGTTCGGCGCGCTGGTCGATGCGCTGGACGTGCCCAGCCAGTGGCGCGCGCGCCTCAAGCGCCATTTCTGGCGCGTCGGCTATTTCGAGGCCCTGCTGTCGCGTCTCACCAGCGGCGCGGCCAGCGACCAGCAGCGGCTGCTGGGTTCGCTGGGCGGCCTGACGGCCTCCGAATCGCGCGCCGCCATCGAGGGGCTGATGGACATGGTGGCCGACGCGCCGCAGGGCGCGCGCACGCGCGAGGAGATCGTGGAGCGCCTGATGGAACAGGCCGCCGATGCCGCCGCGCTGCGCCTGGACCCGAAGATCGCCCATGTCATCACCAGCCTGCTGGCGATCTCGGGCAATGCCGAGGCCGGTATTGCCGAGATCCGCAAGCTCACCGCCGGTGCGGGGATCGCGCTGGACGCCCCGCTCAAGGCCATGGAGCAGCGGCTGGCCGCGCTGGCCGGGCTGGGCGTGGCGCCGTCGCAGGTCAGCTTCGTCGCCCGTTTTGGCCGCAACATGGAATACTATACCGGCTTCGTCTTCGAGTTGTGGGCGCAGGATGCCGAAGGCCCGGTGCAGATCGCCGGCGGTGGCCGCTATGACTCGCTGCTGGAGACGCTGGGCGCCCCCAAGCCGATCTCTGCGGTGGGCGTGGCCATTCGTACCGAACGCCTGCTGGCCGCGCGCCGGGCCCAGGACGACAAGGCGGGAGACGCGCCATGACCGCCCTGACGCTGGCCATCCCCTCCAAGGGCCGCCTGAAGGAAGACTGTGACGCCTATTTCGCCGACGCCGGCGCCAGGCTGAAGCAGCGCGCCGGCGCGCGCGGGTATCGCGCCACCCTTAACGGCTTCGGCGATATCGATGTGATGCTGCTGTCGGCCTCGGAAATCGCCCAGTCGCTGCTGGCGGGCGATGTGCATCTGGGCATCACCGGTGAAGACCTGTTGCGCGAGGCCGCGCCCGAACTGGAAGGCCGCGTCCATCTGGTGCGCCCGCTCGGCTTCGGCTTCGCCAATGTGGTGGTTGCCGTGCCGCAATATTGGATCGACGTGTCGACAATGGCGGACCTGGACGATGTCTGTGCCGCCTTTGCCCACCGTCATCGCCGCCGCCTGCGCATCGCCACCAAATATGTTCAGCTGACGCGCGGCTTCTTCGCGCGCATGGGCATTTCCGATTATCGCATCGTGGAAAGCGCGGGCGCCACCGAGGGTGCCCCCGCCGCCGGCACGGCGGAAGCCATCGTGGACATCACCACGACCGGGGCGACGCTGGACGCCAACGGCCTCAAACAGCTCGAGGACGGCACCATCCTGGAAAGCCAGGCCCAGCTTGCCGCCTCGCTGGCGGCGGACTGGTCGGAAAACGCGCGCCGGGCGGCCGAGAATCTTCTGGGCCGTCTGCATGCCCGCGCCCGTGCCAGATCTTCCCAGATCATGCGGGTGCGGCTGAACGGGCAAGCCGAGCGGATATTGGCGACGCTGGCGCAGACGGCCGACGCCGGCGTGCTGTCAAGGCCGACCGACGAGAACGGCGAATATTCCCTGCTGGTGCCGCGCGCCCGGCTGATGGACGCCATCGCGTCCCTGCGCGCGGCGGGCTGCGAAGCGCCCGCCACAACCCAGGACGCCGATTACGTGTTCGACACCGCCAATCCGCTCTATGCGGCGCTGGCCGAAAAGCTGCCATAGGCGCCCAGCCTTCAGGGCAGGTTGGCCGTATCGCGGATGTCGAGGTCGCCGATATGCTCCTTTTTCCACACCATCGCGGTGTGGATGCGGGAGCGGCCGGACGGGTGGTCGAAGAAAATCGCTTCTTCCCACGCGCCGGGATCGAGCTTGCGATAGGCGGAAAGCTTCAGCGCGACGGTGGCGAAGGCATCGGGCTTGCGCACCGCGTTGATGCCGAAAATATCCGCCTGCCGCTCGGTGGTGCGCACGATGGTGTTGGTGACCGGTGTCGCCAGGAACAGGAAGACCATGCCCCAGGCCGCCAGCAGCGGCAGGCCCGCGACGTCGGACACCTCGCGCACCTGCCAGGCGCCGCCGAACCACGCCACCGACCAGGTGAATCCCCAGGCGATGAAGGCAAATCCCGCGATCGCCACCAGGGCCATCAGCAGAAGCAGCCTTGTGGTGTGCCCCATCACATAATGGCCCATCTCGTGGCCCATCACCGCCAGCACCTCGTCATGGGTGCCCTGTTTCAGCAGGTTGTCGTTCAGGGAAATGCGCGTGGTGCCCAAAAAACCCTGGACGTTGGCCGAGACGCGCCTGGACTGGCGCGACGCGTCCACCAGCCAGACATTGTCGGCGGGAATGCCGTTGGCGCGGGCCAGCGACAGGATGTCCTTTTTCAGCGGGCTCTCGGGCAGGGGCGAATAGTGGTTGAACAGCGGCGCGATGAAGACCGGATAGATCGCCATGAAGACGACCATGAATGCGACCGTGATGACCGCCCCCCATATCCACCATGCCCGCTCCGCCATGCGGATCGCGGCATAAAGCACCGGCAGGACGATCAGGCCGGCGACCATCGTCACGCCGAAGCCGGTGGCGAAGTCGCCGAACCATTGCGCGAAGTTCTGGTTCGACAGGCCATAGGCATGCTCGCGGAAGAAGTTTTCATAGACCGTCAGCGGCAGCCCGGCGGCGGTAACGATGGCGACATAGCAGGCGGCATAGATCATCACCTGATATGTGCGGCTGCGGGTGATCCCCGCGGCCCAGTCGCGGATGCGCGCCGAAATCTGAAGCCACAGCAGGAGCCCCGCCACGATCAGGCCATAGATCAGGTCCACAAGCTGAAGCCAGTAGCCGCCCTCGAAATAGGCGTCGGATCGGGCCCGCGCCGGTCCGCTTACCTTGGCCAGATAGGCGTTGGTCGCCGCTTGCGCATCGAAGGACGGCGTTGTGTCCAGAGAAGGCAGCGTGCCCACCTGGACCTGCTTGACGGGCGCGGAATGCGGCGGCAATTGCGGCAGCCCGTTGTCCTGCGCGCGGCCGGCGCCGGAGAAGAACAGAACAGACAGTGCCAGTATCAGCGCGCACGCGCCGGAGACGGTTTTTGATGCCATGGTCCGCGAGCCTAACAGCATTTGCAATGTCGCCAGAAGCGAATAATCCGCTATCGTCCGTGTCATGAGCGTCACAATGTTGCCTCTGCATCGCATCGCCACCGCCGCGCTTGTCGTCCTGCTGCCCGCCGCGGCCGCGGCTGCGCCCGTGACCGACGCCGGCCACTACCGTTCGTGCCTCGCCGCGGCTTCATCCTCGCCGGCCGAGGCGCTGGACGATGCCCTGCGCTGGGCCAAGGCCGGCGGGGGGATGCCCGCGCAGCATTGCGCCGCGCTGGCGCTGGTGGGAATGGGCCGCTATGGCGAAGCGGCCACCCGCCTCGACGCGCTTGCAAGGGCCCGCGACGTTCCAGACGCGAAATTCCGCGCCACCCTGTTCGACCAGGCGGGCAATGCCTGGCTGATGGCCGGCGATGGTGCCAGGGCGATCGCCAGCCTCTCGTCGGCACTGGCGCTCACGGGCGGCGATGCCGACCTGTTCGCCGATCTTGCCCGCGCCCAGGCCATGCGAAAGAACTGGCGCGAGGTGGATTCCGATCTCAGCGCGGCGCTGCAGATGAGTCCGGGCCGTGCCGATCTTCTGATCCTGCGGGCCAGCGCCCGCCGCGCGCTGGGCAGGCTGAAGGAGGCCTGGTCCGATATAGAGGCGGCGCTGAAGCTGCGCCCCGGCGACGGCGAAGCGCTGGTGGAGCGGGGCCTTCTGCGCAAGCAGGTTGGCGACATGGGCGGGGCCCGGCGCGACTTTCAGGCGGCGCTCAGGGCATCTCCCTCGGGCGCCACCGCGGCGGCGGCCCGCGACAACCTCGACGCGCTCAGGGACTGATGGCCCATTCCGCCCGCACATCGGGATCGGGATCGTCTCCCCGCTCGCGGGCAAGGCCGGCGAAATCCTTTTCGCCCAGCAGTCGTGACAGGGCCCACACCGCCGCCCCGCGCACCAGGGGCGATGCGTCATCCAGCGCGCGCTGCGCGACGGGGGCCAGCGCGCCATCGGCACTGTTGCCGATGGCGATCATCACATTGCGTAAAAAGCGGTCGCGGCCGATGCGCTTGACCGGCGACTTGGCGAACAGCGCGCGGAATGCGGCATCGTCCAGTACCGCCAGGTCCGCCAGCGCCGGTGCCGTGAGCGCGTCGCGGGCCTGGAGCTTCTGTTCGGCCGCCGCCCGCGCGAACTTGTTCCAGGGGCAAACCGCCAGGCAGTCATCGCAGCCATAGATGCGGTTGCCCATCGCAGCGCGGAATTCGTGCGGTATGGGGCCTTTGTGCTCGATGGTGAGATAGGAAATGCAGCGCCGTGCATCCAGCCGATAGGGCGCGGGAAAGGCGCTTGTGGGGCAGACGTCCAGGCAGGCATGGCAGTTGCCGCAATGGTCAGTTTCCGGCGTGTCGGCCGGCAGCTCGAGCGTGGTGAACACCGAGCCCAGGAACAGCCATGAGCCGAACTGCCTGCTGACAAGGTTGGTGTGCTTGCCCTGCCAGCCCAGGCCCGCGCGCGCCGCCAGCGGCTTTTCCATGACCGGCGCGGTATCGACAAACACTTTCACGTCCGCGCCGAAGCGCTGGTGGATGAAGCCGCCCAGCGCCTTCAGCTTCTTCTTGACCACGTCATGGTAATCATCGCCCTGGGCATAGGCCGAGATGGCGCCGCGGTCCCGCCGTGCCAGCGCAGCCATCGGATCGCGCTCGGGTCCGTAATTGACGCCCAGCAGGATGGCACTTCGGGCCGCGGGCCACATCGCCCTTGGGTCCGCGCGCCAGTGGCTGCGATCGGCCATCCAGGTCATGCTGCCGTGCAGCCCCTCCGCCAGGAATTGTGCAAGCCGCGCGCCGCTGCCGCGCACCGCCTCGGCGCCGGTGATACGCACGGCGTCGAAGCCCAGCGCCTTCGCTTGCGCCCTTACGATGTCAGAAGTCGAGTTCGGCATAATGGGACACCGGCGGCTGGCCGGGTACCCGGTCGCCCAGCAGCGAGCGGAAGGCAGGGCGCGATTTCATCCGCACATACCATTCGCCGGCGTTGGCATAGTCGCCCCACGGCACTTCGCCGAAATAATCCAGCGCCGACATATGCGCCGCCACCGCCAAATCCCCCAGGCTGCAGTTGCGGCCTGCCAGATAGCCATTGCTCTCCACCGCCCGGTTGATCGACGACAGCGCCAGCTTCAACTCCTCGCGGCCCGCGCGGATCGTGTTCATGTCGGGGGTGCGGCTGAAGGCGGCGCCGGTGAAGCGCTGGCCCGCCTTTTCATACACGATGCGCTGGGTGACCTGTTCGTGGAACGGGCCCATCGCCCAGTCCAGCCAGCGCAGGCACTCGCGCCGCTGGGCGGCGTCCTCGGGCGCCAGCGGATTGTCCGGATAGTTGGCTTCGACATGATCGACGATCGCCCAGACGCCCTCGGCGCGGCTGCCGTCCAGGTCGATG
>DASTRG010000263.1:0-3022 GCA_035761325.1 Rhizomicrobium sp.
ACGCGACCGGGCGAAGGCGGCGCTGGGCCGCCGCTTCGACATCCGCAGATTCCACGATGCCATGCTGACGGCGGGGGCGGTGCCGCTGGACGTGCTGGACGCCATCACCGACCGCTATATAGCGGGCGCAAAGGCCTAGGGGCGGGAAATTTCGCGGAATAAATCAGGCCATCGCCAGCCATGCGATAACCGCCAGCAGCACCCAGCAACCCCCCAGCGCCATCACGATATCGGCGGGGTGGATGTCTTCCTCGGCGCCGGCCTGTACCGTGCGTCTGTGGGCCATGCGTCTTTGGGCCATGCGCCGTTCGGGCCTGGAATTTGTCATATGCCGACCTGAAATTCCTGTCGATTTGTCGTTAAAGGTAACGCGGCCCCGCGCGCGGGCGTTCCTTGTGACCGGCGGCAAGATGTGCTGCGGCGCAAAGCGGCAATGGACGGGCATTGCCACAAATGCCAATCTGGTTTCGGGGCTGGATTCTTCAGATCATCGTGACAGTCGCGCACGTATACACAGTGGCGTTTCAAGGCATTGAAGCGCGGGAAGTCGATGTTCAAGTCCATATTTCGGACTCTGGCGGCGGCCAGTTCAATGTCGTCGGCCTGGCCGACAAGGCGGTGGCGGAAAGCCGCGAGCGGGTGCGCGCCGCGCTGTCGGCCATCGGCCTGGCCCTGCCCTTCAAGCGCATCACCGTCAACCTGGCGCCCGCCGACCTGCCCAAGGAGGGAAGCCATTACGATCTTCCCATCGCGCTGGGCCTTCTGGCGGCGATGGGCGTGGTGCCCGCCAGCGAGATGGCGAACTTCGTCGCGCTGGGCGAGCTGTCGCTGGATGCACAGCTCACGCCCGTTACCGGCGTGCTGCCCGCCGCGCTGGCGGCATCGGAGCAGGGGCGGGGCCTGATCTGTCCCGTCGACAACGGACCGGAAGCGGCGTTCGCGGGCGCCATCGACATCCTGGCGGCGCCGTCGCTGATCGCGCTGGTCAATCACATGAAAGGCGCGACCGTACTGACGCCGCCAACACCCAAGGTGGCGGCAGCGGGCCGCGCCGTGCCGGACCTGCGCGACGTGAAAGGCCAGGAAAGCGCCAAGCGCGCGCTGGAGATCGCCGCCGCCGGTGGCCACAATCTGCTGATGATCGGCCCGCCCGGCGCGGGCAAGTCGATGATGGCGGCGCGGCTGCCGGGCCTGTTGCCGCCGCTGGACGCGCGCGAGGCGTTGGAGATCAGCATGATCCAGTCGCTGGCCGGCGCGCTGGAGGACGGCGCCATCAGCCGCGCCCGGCCCTTCCGCAATCCGCATCATTCCGCGTCGATGGCGGCGCTGGTGGGCGGCGGGCTGAAAGTGAAGCCGGGGGAGGTGTCGCTGGCGCATCTGGGCGTGCTGTTCCTGGACGAGCTGCCGGAATTCGCGCGCGTGGTGCTGGACAGTTTGCGCCAGCCGATCGAGACCGGCGAGGCGGTGGTGGCGCGCGCCAACGCCCATCTGCGCTATCCGGCGCGGTTTCAACTGGTGGCGGCGATGAACCCCTGCCGCTGCGGATACTTAAGCGACCCGCACCAGTCCTGCGGCCGCGCGCCCAAATGCGCGGTGGATTACCAGTCGCGCATTTCCGGGCCGCTGTTCGACCGCATCGACATCCATGTCGATGTCGCCGCTGTGTCGGCCGCCGACCTGGCGTTGCCGCCGCCCGCCGAAGGCAGCGCCGAGGTCGCGGCCCGGGTGGCCAGGGCGCGGGCCATCCAGCGCGAGCGTTTCAAGGATCATCCCGTGCGCACCAATGCCGAGGCCGAAGGCGAATTGCTGGACACGGTCGCCACGCCCGACGCGGCGGGGGCCAAGCTGTTGACGGAAGCGGCGGAGCGGATGCGGCTGTCGGCGCGCGGCTATCACCGGGTGCTGAAAGTGGCGCGCACCATCGCCGACCTGGCCGGGGCCGAGGGCGTCGCGCGCGCCCATGTGGCGGAGGCGTTGTCGTATCGCAGGATTATGCACCCTAACGGGTGAGGCGGCGCGGTTTAGTCCGAGAGGGGTACGATGAATTCAAACCTATTCTTTTTTCGCCTCTACTCGCTGGCTGAGAACGCAAAGCCTACGTTTATTGGGAATGCGTTTCCGATAGCGCCGAATGGAAAGTTCCTAACATGCCGCCATGTTGTCCAAGCCGTCCCCGAAGGCGCAAGGCTGGCATTATTCGACAATCTCTCACAAAAAATGATCGAGATACCGTCGTCACCGCAGCTTCCTTCAAAGGAGGCGGTTGACTTAGCTCTATTGACGGTTCCGGTGGCGAATTCTTATTTTCTGCCGATCCTCTCGCCAATGAAACTTCGCGTGGGCGAAGATGCCTACACCTATGGATATTTCGCCATTGGCGGCGACAGCAATCAAATCGAGAACGGTTATTTCGCTGGCAAGATTGTAAATTTTTCCAACGCGAACGATGCATCGGTGGCGGCCATCACCTTACCCTTTGCAAGCATCGAGGGCTTATCGGGAAGCCCGGTGCTGACGTATCATAACGGCGTCAAGTTGGTCGGAATGATAATAGGCAATCGCACTTCCAGAGTTTTGGCGAGCGAGGTGCAGGCCTACAAGGATGACAAGGTTGAATTTCGTGAAACGGTGAACCGGATTGTAGAGTTTGGAATTGCCTATCACGCGGCATCTATCGTGAACTTTTTGGCCGAAGTAGGTTTAGTAGGCCATGTGGTCGCTGACGGCAGAGTTGAGCTTGCCGGCCTCGAGTAGGCGTGGTGGCTACTGCTAAAGAGTCGTCCGTACCAATGCGGGCCTTTTATCTTATTGCCGGATTATGCATCCATTGAGTTGAGCGCGGGGGCGCTTGGGTCAGGGCTGTGATGGCGGGCTTGGCGGTACCCTTTGCGCGCGGCGCATCGTCCGATGCGCGCCAAATCCCTTACCTTGCGCAGCGCGCCACCGGCCTGGTGCTGGTGGCGCTGCTTCATCTTCTGCTGTTGCTGTCGTTGCTGACCGGGCTGGTGCAGCCGGTGACGCG
>DASTRG010000264.1:0-5220 GCA_035761325.1 Rhizomicrobium sp.
GGCCCTGGCGGCGCCGGAGAAGATCATCATCGACACCGACATCGGCGACGATATCGACGACGCCTTCGTGGTGGCGTTGGCGCTGAAGAGTCCCGAGGTGGAGGTGCTGGGCATCACCACCGATTTCGGCGACACCCACGCGCGCGCCGCCATCCTGGACCGGATGCTGGGCGAGACCGGCCGTAGCGACATACCCGTTGCGGTTGGCGCGGCATCGAACGCCAACGCCAATGGCTTCACCCAGCGGGCCTATGGCAGGCAGGGCCGCTTCGCCCGCGCCGGCCATCCCGACGCGGTGGAATTCATCCTGGCGCAGATCCGCAAATACCCCGGCCAGATCACCCTGGTGGCCGTGGCGCCCTCGCCCAATATCGGGGCGCTGATCGCGCGCGACCCCGAAACTTTCCGCAAGCTGAAGCGGGTGGTGACGATGGGCGGCGCCATCGCGCCTTACGACAATGGCTGGGGCGGCACCGCGCCGGTGCAGGCCGAATGGAACATCAAGAACGACATCGGGGCGCAGCAGAAGCTCTATGCCTCGGGCGTGCCGGTGGTGATGATGCCGCTGGATTCCACCGCGCACCTGAAGATGGACGAGGTCCGGCGCAGCCGCCTGTTCTCGATCGGGACGCCGCTGACCGACGCGCTGGCGCTTTTGTATTTGCAATGGGCGCATGGCACGCACCAGGCAACGCCCACGCTGTTCGATCCGATGACCCTCGCCTGGATGCTGGAGCCGTCACTCTGCCCCACCACGCCCATGCACATCACGGTCGCCGATGACGGCATGACCCGCCATACCGATGGCGCGCCCAACGCCCAGGTGTGCCTGAAATCGGATCGCAACGCCTTCATGAATTTTCTGATGGAACGGCTGGCGGACTAGATGGACCTTCAGGCTCTGTATGAACAGGCGGTCGCGGCCCGCAGGAACGGTAACCTGGCGGAAGCGGAGCGCCGCTATCGCGAAATTCTGGCGGTGTCCCAGCCGCCCGAGATGCTGGTGAACTACGCCAACATCCTGTCGGCGCTGAACCGCAAGGGCGAGGCGCTGAAGGTCTACGACGCCGCGCTGGCGCAGCGCCCCGGCTTTTTCGAGGGCGAATTCAACCGCGCCAACCTGCTGATGGAGCTTGGGAGGCTTGAGGAGGCGCTGGCCGGATACGAGCGGGCGGTCGCGGCGCGCGCCGACGTGCCTTCCGCCTGGAACAACCGCGGCGCGGTGCTGCGCCGGCTGCACCGGCTGGAGGCGGCGCTGGCCAGCCATGAGCGCGCGCTGGCGCTGGCGCCCGGCCATGTCAACGCCCTGATCAATCGCGGCATGGTGCTGAAGGACCTGGAGCGGACCAAAGAAGCCGAGGCCGCCGCCGATGCGGCCCTGGCGCTGCAGCCGGACGCGAGTGAAGCGCTGCACCTGAAGTCAACCATCGCGCTGGAGACGGGACGCATCGGCGAGGCGCAAGGCCTTTTCGCCCGGCTGCGGCGGGCGGCGCCCGATCATCCCGCCGCGCTGAACGGGTTGGCGCGGGCTGCCGCGCTGGCCTGCGACTGGAAGACGGCGCAGGAGATCACGCCCGCCCTCCTTGATGCGGCGCGCTTTGGGAGCGCGCTGGTTCAGCCCATGGTGCTGATGGGATACAGTGACGACCCTGCCCTTTTGCGCCGCGCGGCGGAGACGGCAATCGCGCGCGGCGTGCCTCCGCATGCGCCGCTGCCGAAGGTTCGATACGCGCACGACCGCATCCGTCTGGCCTATGTGTCGGCGGATTTCCACAACCATCCCACCGCGGCGCTGGCGGCGGAACTGTTCGAGACTCACGACCGCAGCCGCTTTACGGTGATCGCCGTTTCCTGCGGCCCCGACGACGGCTCGGCCCTGCGGGCGCGCATGCTCGGGGCGTTCGACGAATTCCACGACGTGCGCGCGAAAAGCGATCGCGAGGCGGCGGAATTGATGCGCGCGCTGGAAATCGACATCGCCGTGGATTTGAGCGGCCACACCATGAACGGGCGGCCGGGCATTCTTTCCTGGCGTCCGGCGACGGTGCAGGCGTCATGGCTGGTCTATCCCGGCACCACCGGCGCGGCCTTCATCGATGCGATCCTGGCGGACCGCATCGTGCTGCCCCACGACCAGCAACCCTTCTTCAGCGAACGCATCGTGCACCTGCCCGATTGCTACCAGGTCAACGACAGCGCACGCCCGATCGCGCCCACCCCGTCACGCGCGGAGGCCGGCCTGCCGGAAGACGGCTTTGTGTTCTGCAGCTTCAACGCACACTGGAAGCTGAACGCGCCGCTGTTCGACATCTGGATGCGCCTGCTGCGACAGGTGCCGGGCAGCGTGTTGTGGCTGATGGAGGGACCGGGCGCCGCAAACCTGCGCGACGCAGCCAAGGCGCGCGGGATCGATCCGGCACGGCTGGTTTTCGCGCCCCGGATGGCCGCGCCGGCGCATCTGGCAAGACACCGGCTGGCGGACCTGTTCCTGGATACACTGCCGTACAATGCCCATACCACCGGCAGCGATGCGCTGTGGGCGGGCCTGCCGGTGCTGACCTGCAGGGGGCGCGCCTTTCCCGGCCGCGTGGGCGCGAGCCTGCTGAACGCCGTGGGCCTGGCAGACATGGTGACGGATACGCCGGAAGACTATGAGGCGCTGGCACTGAAGCTGGCGAAAGACGGCGCGCTGCTGAAGACCGTCCGCCAAAAGCTCGCGGACAATCCGGGCAGCGCGCCGCTGTTCGATACGGGCCGTTTCCGCAAGGGCCTGGAGGCGACCCTCACGGGCCTGCTGGAATCGGCCGGCTAACGGTGATGGCCGCCATGGTGGCCGCCGCCACGGTGGTCGCCGCGACCATGCCGGCCCCCGCGATCGTGACCGCCATGCCAGCCGTGATCGCGATAGGAATGATGCCAGACGGGACGATGGCGATAGCCGTGGTGCCAGCCGTGCCAGCCCCAGGGTCCGCCCCAGCCATAACCATGGCGCCAGCGATAGCCGCACCAATAGAAGCCGGGGCCGTGCCAGCCGTCGTCGTACCAGCAATAGCGCCGGCCGCCATACAGATAGAATTGCGCCGGTTCCACCACCGGCGGACCGCCGAGATAGATACCGAAGTCAACATCGGCGGCTTCGGCCGTGCCCACGCCCAGAACAAGCATCGTGACGGCACCAAGAAGAATTTTCCGCATCGGATACCTTTGTGGAATTTTTGCGGCAATGGTTGCCGCGTTGGGCCCTCCTGATTTTATAAGCGCCCAACACCACGATCTGTTCCGAGGCGGCGGCCGTGTCTATAGTGCCTTTGGCCGCCTTGCGGGATCGAAGCCGTAGAAGGTTTCCGGATTCTCGACAAGGATGCGATGGCGCAGCTTTTCATCCGGCGCCCACCGCGCCAGAAGATTGATCAGCACCACATCGTCGGGCATGGGCACGCGGCCCGAGGTCGCGTCGGGATGAGGCCAGTCGCTGCCCCACACGCAGCGTTCCGGCGCGTGGCGGATATAGCCCATCGCCGCCGCGCTGGAATCGGCATAGTCGGGCGCCTTGCCCTTGCCGTAGAGATAGGCGCCCGACACCTTGACCCAGCCATGGCCGCTGTCCAGCAGGCGGCGCACGGCGACATATTGCGGGCCACTGGTGTCGACGGCGCGTCCCAGATGGTCGATGATCACCGGCACCGGCAGCGACAGAAGCAGCTTTTCCATCGCCACCAGCTGCTCGGGCGCCATGTTGCACTGGATGTGCCAGCCCATGTCGGCGATCCGTCTGGCCAGCGGCATGACTTCGTCGGCGGCCACCGGATTGCCCAGTCCGAACTGAACGCGCACGCCGCGCACGCCCGCGGCATCGAGGTCTTTCAACTCGCCGTCGCTGACCTTTGAGTTCACCACACAGACCGCGCGGGCGCTGTCGCCCATCTGGTGCAGCGCATCGACGACGCAACGATTGTCGGTGCCATAGGTCGAAGGCTGTACGATGACATTGCGGCTGGTGCCGATCTTCTTCTGAAGCTTGCGATAATCGGCCACGGTGGCGAAGGGCGGCTTCAGGCGCGCATCGGGCATGTAGGCGAAGCGCGGGTCGTAGAGATGGTGGTGACAGTCGCAGGCCCCGTCCGGCACCTTGAAGCGCAGGCGCGGATCGGCCGCCAGGACCGGCGCGGCAAGCGCGGCCCCCGAGGCAAGGCCGGCAGCCATAACCACGCGGCGGTCCATCTGCATTGGGTCCTCCCTCCCCCTGTTTGCGACGATATTGTCCGCCCGCGCGACAAAGCGCCAGAGGCGAAAATCTCCCAAACAATGGTGCGGCGGCGCGGGACGCGCTAGAAGCGGACGCGATGAGCGACATCGAATCCCGCAAAATCAAGGCCCGCGCCTGGTTCGAATCCCTTCGCGACCGCATCATGGCCGCGTTCGAGGCGCTGGAGACCCGCGCGCCCGCCGCGCTCTATCCGGGCGAAGCGGGACGGTTCGTGCGCACGCCCTGGCGGCGCGGCGACGGCGCCCAGGACGAAGGCGGCGGCGTGATGGGCATGATGCGCGGCCGGCTGTTCGAGAAAGTCGGGGTGCACACCTCCACCGTGCATGGCGAGTTTTCGCCCGAACTCGCCCGGCAGATTCCCGGAGCGGCCGACGACCCGCGCTTCTGGGCCAGCGGCATCAGCCTGATCGCGCATATGCGAAATCCGCGCGTTCCGGCGGTGCACATGAACACGCGCATGATCGTGACCACCAAAAGCTGGTTTGGCGGCGGCGCCGACCTCAATCCCACGCTGGCCGCGGCGCGCGATTTCGGCCATCCCGATGCCGCCGACTTTCACGCGCGGATGAAAGCGGCGTGCGACGGTTTTGATCCCGTCTGGTACGAAAAGTACAAGGCATGGGCCGACGAATATTTCTGGCTGGCGCACCGGGGCGAACCCCGCGGCGTGGGCGGCATCTTCTATGACCATCACGACAGCGGCGACTGGGACAGGGATTTCGCGTTTACCAGGGCAGTGGGCGAAGCCTTCCTGGATATCCAGCCCAAGATCATCGCCCGGCGCATGGGCGAAGCCTGGACAGAAGCCGAGCGCCGCGAACAGGCCAAATGGCGCGGCCGCTATGTGGAGTTCAACCTGCTTTACGACCGTGGCACGACCTTTGGCCTGAAGACCGGCGGCAATGTGGAGAGCATTCTCTCCTCCATGCCGCCGATCGCGGAGTGGCCATGAC
>DASTRG010000265.1:0-3680 GCA_035761325.1 Rhizomicrobium sp.
GGCGGGGTCAGGGTGATGGCGCCCGACATTACCAATGTGATGGGACCGCGCGAGCAGATCGAACGCCTGCGCGACCGGCTGGCATCGGACCTGGCGACCAACTGGGATTTCGTGAAGCCGCGGATGTTCGATTTCGACGGCAGGATTTTCCGCAAGCCCGGCGGCATCGCCCCGCAGATGGAATGGGACAAGGCGACGAACCAGCTGACCCTGGACCTTTATATCGGTACCCGCCCCGCATTCCCGGTCACCTTGCGGCCGGTGGATTCCTTCCACGACAATCCCTTCGCGAGCGGATGACGCATCCGACCGCCTGTCTCTGTTTTCGGCGGCTCCGGCTTTTCTGTAGGCTCTGGCTTTTCTGTAGGCTCTGGCTTTTCGGCGGGCCAGGACGCACTATCGCGGCAGGCTCTCGCCACCAATCATGAAACAAGGCCCGGTTCGGGCATGGAGGAAGTATGTTGAAACGGCGCGAATTCCTGTCATCGACCCTGGCCGTGGCCGGCATGGCGGCGATGGGGACGCCGGCGCGGGCGCGGGGCCTTGACCCGGTCAATCCCGACATCCTGTTCGGCACCACCGGGTCGGTGTTCGGAAGCTGGCCGGGCAAGTCGCTGAAGATGTCGACCAACATGCGGATGATGCTGGAGGACTGCAAGCATTACGGCCTGGAAGGGTTCGAGCCTTATTCCGGCCAGGTGGTGCAGTATCTGGACAATGTGGCCGCGCTCAAGCAGCTCAGCCGCGAGACGGGCGTGGCGATCGCCTGCGTGGGCGACCTGCCGCTGCGGCCGTCGGCGCGCCCGGCCCGCCCCGCCAACGCGGCGCCGCAATATCCCTGGCTGGGCGGGGAAGGCCGTGCCCAGCTGATCGCCGAGATGGAAGCTTGTGCCCGCGATTTCCTGCAACCGCTGGGCATCGATCACTGGAAGAACAACATGGGCGCGCGTCCGCCGCAGGGACCCAGCGACGACCAGCTCAAGGGCCTGGCCGATACCGCCAACGAGATAGGCCGGCGCACCAAGAAGTATGGCGTGCGCCTGGCGCTGCATCCGCATATCTGGGGACCGATGGAACGCGAGCATGAATTCCGCCGCGTGATGGAGCTGACCGATCCCAACTATGTCCACATCATCATGGATACCGGCCATAACGTGCTGGGCGGAATGGACCCGGTGAAGATGACGGACGAGTATTTTCCGCGTATCGCCGAATTCCATCTCAAGGACACGTTCCCGCGCTTTCGCGGCAACAAATCCACGCCCAGCCGGGAATCGCAGACCCCGCCGAACAAGAGCCTTTACGCCGCTGTCGGCCAGGGCGGCGGGGTGGATTTCCCCGGCGTGTTCGCCGTCATGCGCAAGAAGCATTTCAAGGGCTGGGCGGTATTCGACATCGATGCGCCCCGCAAGGGCGACGGCACCGGCACGGTCGATGACAATCTGGCGGCCTGCGTCAATTACCTGCGCACCAAGCTGGGGGTGAAACTTCCGGCCGCCGACGGCAAGACGGGCCTGTACCGGGAGGCGTGACGACGGCGCCACGGGCGGCCGGCTGATATCGCTATCTCGTCCAGCATCGGCCTGAAGGACGTGGATAAAGTCTCGCAAGATCCTGGCAACATGTTGCCGGAGAATCCGCCGCGTTGACATTTCTCCACGCGGGCCCGAGCCTTGATACCATAAAAGACAAGCGGGCTGGGCCCGCATCCCAGGGGCAGGAAAAGAGGCGTTTCTGATGAATTCGAAGCTGCGTTTGGCCACCGCGCTGGCCGGTATGGTGTTGGCCGGAGCGGTCGCGATCGGCATCTCGCAGGCGCAAACAACCTTCAGCGCCGAACAGACCAGTATCGGTGCGCTGCTGGAACAGCCCGAAACCCGGGCCATCTTCGAGAAGTATTTCCCCGAACTGGCGCACAGCCCGCAACTGTCCCAGGCGCTGGAAATCACGCTGCCGCAGATCAAGGCCAACAATCGCGGCATCGTTCCCGACGGGGTGGTGACCGACGCCAAGATGGCGGCGATGGATGCGGACCTGGCAAAGCTGGCGTCCATGCCCAAAGCCGCGCCGCCGCCGCCCCCGCCGGCCGTGGCGGACTGGCCGACCTGGGGCTACGACCAGGCGCGCACGGCCTGGAACCGGGGCGAGAAGACGCTGAACAGGAACAATGTCGGCAAGCTGAAGGTGGTGTGGACGGCCAAGCTTGATGTGCCGATATCCAAGGACGTGCTGTCCACCATGACGGCGCCGGTGATTGCTTCGGGCATGCGCGTGGGCGGGGCGGTCCGCGACGTGATGTTCGTGCTGGGCGCCAACGATACGCTCTATGCGCTGGATGCGCAGACCGGCAAGCTTTTGTGGCAGAAGAATTTTCCCAATCCGCACAAGGCGACCACGCCGGCCTCGTGGCTGTGCCCCAACACCGCCAACGACACGCCCACCATCGACAAGAAGCGCGGCATCGTCTTTTTCATCCCCAGCGACGGCAAGCTGCGCGGCCTGGCGGTGGATGACGGCAGCGAAAAGCTGACGCCGATCCAGATGGTGGCGCCCTTCGCCCGCGCCTGGAGCCTGAACCTGATCGACGATGTGGTCTATTCGCCGTCGGGCCGCGCCTGCGGCGAGGTGTTCGACAAGCACTCCCGCATGGGAGCGGCGGCGCTGTCGGGGCTGAGGCGGGCGCTTCCGGGGGCGATGCACGATGCCTCGGCGGTGAACGCGGTCGATACCTCGGACCTGGAGCACCCGCAAGTCACCCACTTCTTCACCAGCGGCGCCAGGCCGGCGGCGCCATGGGGCCGCGGCGGCGCGGTGATGGGCCCGGACAACAGCGTGGTCGTGGAGACTTCCGACGGGCTCTATGATCCGGCGGCGGGCAACTTCAGCGAAAGCGTGCTGCGGCTGGCGCCCCAGGCGACGCGGCTGATGGACAGCTTCACGCCCGAGAACTGGCGGGACAATCTGCGCCACGACATGTCGGGGTCGGCCAGTCCCACCATCTTCGACTTCGCCGGCAAGACCATCATCGCGGTGTCGCAGAAGGAAGCGGTGCTGCGCCTGCTGGATGCGAACAAGATGGGCGGCGACAATCACATGACGCCGCTATGGGCCTCGCCCAAGCTGGGCAATGACAAGAAGATCGGCACCGATCCGGGACAGGGCGTGTGGGGCGCGATCACGACCTGGGAAAGCCCCGAAGGCCGGCGCTGGCTCTATCTGCCGATGCAGGGTCCCGCCAGTGTGGAACAGCCCAAATTCCCTGTCACCAATGGCGCGGTGCCCAACGGCACCATCCTGGCCTTCGAAGTGGTCAACAAGGACGGCCAGATCAGCGCCGAGCCGCGCTGGAGCGCCAACGACATGATCATGCCCGATCCGCCCGTGGTGGCGAACGGGGTGGTCTATGCGCTCTCGACCGGCGGTCAGGCGTGGCAGAACTACGCCAAGCCGGGCGGCCCCCGCCTGCCCTGGCCGGTCAGCGCGGTGGTGCGTTCGACACCCGTCGACAACATGAAGCTGTATGCCTATGACGCCCAGACCGGAAAGCAGCTGTTCAACAGCGGCAAGACGATCGGCGACTGGGTCCATTTCAGCGAGCCGGTGGTGGCGCTGGGCAAGGTCTATGTGGTTACCCACGACGCGCATGTCTACGCTTTTGGATTGAAGTGAACCCCCTCCGG
>DASTRG010000266.1:0-8653 GCA_035761325.1 Rhizomicrobium sp.
GGTGCCGGAATATCTCTATCCCTGGTTCCTGTATTACACGGGCCGGGGCGCGATGATGTCGCCGGCGCGCACGCTGGCGGACAGCGCCTATGTGCCGCTGGAGAACACGCCCGGCATCAGCGCGCTGACCTTGTGGCGCGCGAAAACGCTGCGCCCGAAATTCATCGCGCTGAATGACGGGTTTGGTGCCCGGCCGCGCCGGAGCGTGGAACAGGCGGCGCGGCGCTATCTCGAACAGGCCTTTCCAGTCAGGTCGCACTTCGAGCTCTGAGCCCGGTGGTCTTGAGGCGATGGGCGATGACCGTGTCGCGAAAAATCTCCACCAGCCCCGGCGCCAGGGCGCGGCAGTCATAGGCGGGGGCGGCGGCCCTGCCCCATGCGCCCAGCCGCGCGCGCAGCGCTTCGTCCTGCGCCAGAATGCCCAGTGCCGTTGCCAGCGCGGTCACATCCCCCGGCGGCACCAGGAAGCGCGCGGCCTGGTCCGTCAGAACGGTGCGATAACCGGCATTGGCCGCCGCCACCACGGGCTTGCCCGCGCTCATCGCCTCGGCGAGCACGATGCCGAAGCTTTCGCCATAAAGCGATGGCGCGCAGAAGATATCGGACGCCGCGAACCAGGGCGCTGCATCCGCCGGCGCGCCGGCGAAGACAACGCCGGACAGGTGATGCTCCGCCGCATAGGCCCGCAGGGCGTGTTCCTCGGGCCCCGCGCCCGCCAGGATCAGGCGAACACCCTGCACGCTGTCGCAAAGCCGGCGGTAGGCCTGTAGCAGGATATGCGCGCCTTTGCGCGGCTCCAGCCGTCCCAGATAGAGAATATTGATGCGGCCATCGGCAAATCCGGGCTGGGGCGCGGCGTCATGGAATCGGCGAAGGTCGGTGCAGGGCGCGAACACTTCCATCCGCTGCGCCCCCGCCAGATGCGCCTGCGGCGTCCTGGACGGCGTCAGGATGGCGCCGAAGCGCGGCAGCAACGGCCGGCTGATGCGGCGGAAGATCGCCGCCATGGTCCGCCCGACCAGCCCGTTGCCCGGCGTATCATGGAACATGCAGACCGCGGGGCCGGAAAAATATGCCAGCGCCATCGGAGCCAGGAATGGCGTCCAGACCGTGTGAAACCAGCCGACATCGAAACCGCCATTGCGGATCAGCGCGCGCAGGCGCCGCCGCTCGGCGCCGAGCGGCAGCGAAATCTCGAAGCGCGTGCCGCCCAGGCCGATGGCGCGCGCGCGGCCCAGCCTTTCGATGACGACACCCGGCGGCGATGCCTTCGGCGGCGTCGTGGTGCGCGGCGCCAGCACGGTGACCTCGTGGCCCAGCTCTGCCAACGCCGCACCGCTGTCCAGGATATGGCGCTGGACACCGCCAGGCCTGTCGATGTCCTAGGGGCAGACGGCGAGGATTTTCATGACACGCGGCGCAGCGCCGCGACCTGGGGGTAGAGGAAATCGAGTGCTGAATAGGCGACCAGCCACAGCACCAGCCAGTACATGCCGCCGACCATGCCCAGCAGCAGCACGACCAGCGGCGTCAAGGGATCGATGCCGCTGATAACGGAAAAGATCAGGGTCGCGGCGGATCGCGTCGGCGGCTCGCCATAGGGTGCGGTGCCCGACATCTTCTCGGCATAGACACGGCAAAGCCTGGCAGAGATGGCGAACAGTGCCGCCACCAGCGCCAGCGGCAATGCCCAGCCATGAAGCCACACGGGCGCGGCGCCCGCAGCCAGCAGCCCGATCGCGGCGTAGAAGCTGGCGCGAAAGACGACGTCCGTGACGAAGTCCAGATAATGGCCGGCGCGGCTGACGCTGCCGCTGGCGCGCGCGATGGTTCCATCAAGGCAGTCCAGGATGCCGGCCAGGACCGCGATCAGCGCCGCGGGCACCGCGCCCCATGCAAAAGCCGCCGCCGGCAGGCTTAACGCCAGCACAAGCGAACACAATGTGACCGCCGTGGCCGGGACACCAAGCCGCAGCAGGACCGGCGCCAAGAGGATGGCCGGGGGCCGGAAGAGCAGCGCCGCACCCCATTCCCCGTGCCATTCCTCGCCTGCCTTGTCGGCGGCATAGGCCCGGAAGAGCGCTGCGGCGCTTTGCCGGGGCCTGTTGATCCGAGCATCCGTTTCCATCGCGCGCGATCATACACGCACGGGCGTTGACCAGAAGGGGTGGGGTGGGTAGCTTGCCCGTCGGAGGCGCGGGAGCCGGCCGCAAGGCCAGCCACGGGATCAGCCGGGCGCGAGGGGGACTTAAGAGCAGGTGATGGTGTTCAAGGACCGCGGCCCAGGCGCAAATCCCCGGCCGGCGCAAATTCATTCATGAGCGGAAAACTTCGAGTCGGTATTGTCGGCGTGGGCAACTGCGCTTCTTCACTGGTCCAGGGCGTCGCCTTTTATCGCGACACGCCCGACGACGCCGTCGTGCCGGGCCTGATGCATGTCAACCTGGGCGGCTATCGCATCGGCGACATCGAATTCGCCAGCGCCTTCGACATCAGTGCGGTCAAGGTCGGCCGTCCCCTGGGTGAAGCCCTGGCGGCCGAACCCAACAACACGATGCGTTTCGCCGACCCGCCCGCCAACGACGTGGTGGTTTCGCGCGGCCCCACCCTGGACGGACTGGGCAGCTATCTGAAAGACGTGGTGAAGGAGAGCAATGCCGCGCCGGTCAACGTGGCCGAGACATTGCGGCAGAGCCGCACCGATGTCGTGGTCTGCTACCTGCCGGTGGGTTCGGAAAATGCCGCCCGCTTCTATGCCGGCGAGGCGCTGGCCGCAGGCTGCGCCTTCATCAACTGCATCCCCAGCTTCATCGCATCGAACGGCGAATGGGCCGAGCGCTTCCGTGCCGCCAACCTTCCCATCATCGGCGACGACATCAAGAGCCAGGTCGGGGCCACGATCGTCCACCGCATGCTGGCCGAGCTGATGCATGAGCGCGGCGTCAAGCTGGACCGTACCTACCAGCTCAATGTCGGCGGCAATTCCGACTTCCAGAACATGCTGGAACGCGAGCGGCTGCACAGCAAGAAGATCTCCAAGACCCAGGCGGTGACCAGCGTGGCGGGCATCGAGCTGCCGGCGCAGGACATTCATATCGGGCCCAGCGACCATGTGCCGTGGCTCACCGACCGCAAGATCGCCTACATCCGGCTGGAGGGCACCGGCTTCGGCGACGCGCCCTTTGCCTGCGAGGTAAAGCTGGAAGTGTGGGATTCGCCCAATTCGGCCGGCGTGGTGATCGATGCGGTGCGCTGCGCCAAGATCGCCAAGGATCGCGGCCTGGGCGGGCCGCTGATCGGGCCGTCCAGCTATTTCATGAAGTCGCCGCCGCGCCAGTTTCCCGACCACGAATGCCGGGCGCGGGTCGAAGCCTTCATCGCCGGCCAGGACGACTAGAGCAGCGCCCGCAGCGCCAGCAGCGCGGGCGCGGCGAACAGCAGCGAGTCATAGATATCCAGCAGCCCGCCATGGATCAGCGCCACGGGCCGGAAATCCTTGACGCCGCGCGACCGCTTGAGCGCCGATACCAGCAGATCGCCCGCCAGCCCCGCCAGCAAGGTCACCGCGACCGCGGCCAGCGCGGGCAGCGGCGCAAGGCCGATCAGATACCGGGCGATGACAAAGCCCACCCCTGCTCCGGCCAGCGCGCCGCCCACCAGACCGGCCAGCGTCTTGCCGGGGCTGAGATTGGGAAAGGGCCGGGTGCGTCCCATCAGCTTGCCCACCAGGAGGGCGAAGGAATCATTGGTTTCCACCACGCCCTGGGCCAGGAACAGCCAGAGAAAGCCGTTCTCGCCCGCGCGCAGCACGCCGGTCAGGCAGACCAGGGCGGCGGGATAAACCAGGCTCACGAGCGTGGGCAGAAGCACCCTGCGCCCCTGCGCGCCCGCCGTCAGCCCGACAAACGCGACAGCCAGCAGGGCGGCCGGCGCGGCGGCGGGCAGATTTTCGGGCGACAGGACACCCAGTGCCGCCAGCGCCGCCCCCATGGCCAGCGTCAGTTTCTGAAATGAAAGACGCGGTGCCTGCCCGAACAGGTCGAGCAGCTCGAACTGGCCCCGGGCGGCCATCGCGGCCAGCAGAATCGCGAAAGCCCAGGGCCCTGCCGCCGAAGGCAGCAGCACGGCGCCGACGATCAGGAATTCGGAACGATAGAAAGGCCACAGCTCCGTCGCCACCTTGCGGCCCGCGGACGTAAGCCCCGCCAGGGCGATCAAGGTCCCTGCCAGGGCGAAGAGTCCGCCGACCAGCAGAAGGACGGTCATCCGGATGCGGCGCCGCCGCCGTCGTTGCCGTGCATCCTGGCAATCACCGGATCGAACGAGAAACGGTGCAGGACCGGACCGATGAGGCTGTGCAGCCGGTTCAGCAGACCCATCTCCCAGCCGGGCGCGATGGTGAAGCGGCCGGCGGCCACGCCCTTCAGGATCGCGTCCGCGACTTCTTCGGCGCTGTGCACGCGCGCGCCGCCTGCGATCTTGCTGGTGATGGCGGGCCGGACCTTGACCTCTTCGCGCAGCTGGGGCGTGTCGGTGTCGGGTGGATAGACAATGGAAACGCCGATGCCTTCGGGCCTGAGTTCAGCCCGCAGCGCCTCGGCCAGGCCGCGCACGGCGAATTTGGTGGGCGCGTAGGGCGTATAGCCGTAAAGGCCGATCAGGCCTGCGCCCGACGAAACCAGCACGATGCGGCCCGCCCGCCGCGCCAGCATGGCAGGCAGCGCCGCGCGCACCAGATGGACGGTGCCGTCATAGTTGACGGCCATCGTCTCGCGGAACGCCGCGGCGGGCAGATCCTTGAAGATTCCCGGAATGACGATGCCGGCGCTGGCGACCAGAAGATCGGGCGGGCCCAGTTCGGCGACGGCATCGGACACCGCCGCGTTCACGGCCGCCTCGTCACGCACGTCCACGGATGCCACGCGCACCGTGGCGCCGGTCCCGGCAAGCATGGCCTGCGCGTCCGCGAGGCGCGCGGCATCGCGGGCCAGCAGGGTCAGGGCGTGGCCCCGGGCGGCCAGGCGTTGGGCCAGGGCCAGCCCGATGCCGCTGGACCCGCCGCTGATCAGGGCGTGGGGACTATTGGCCAAGCGCCGGCAGCAGCTTCAGTTCGCGTGCCAGGATCGGCATCGTGGCGCGGAACTGCTCCTCGGTGTGGTTGCGTGTGATGAAGAAGCGCAGGCGCGCCGACTTCAGGCCCACGGCCGGGTAGACGATGGGCTGGACATAGATGCCCTCCGCCAGGAGACGCTGGGAGAGCAGCATGCAGGCATTGCCGTCGCCCACAATCAGCGAGGCGATGGGCGAGCCTTCATCGCCCCGGAAGGTGAGCCCGGCTTCCCGCGCCAGGGCATGGAACAGACGCGCGCGCTCGCGCAACTCGCCCAGGCGTGAAGGTTCGCGCCGCAGCAATTTGAGCGCAGCCAGGGCAGCCGCGGTATCGGCCGGCGCCAGCCCGACGCTGAAAATGAATCCGGGCGCCAGGTAGCGCAGATATTCGATCAGGCTGCGATCGCCCGCGACATAGCCGCCGGCGCTGGCCAGCGCCTTGCTGAGCGTGCCCATATGGATGTCGATGGTGGACGGCGGCATCCCCGACCATTCGCAGACCCCCCTGCCCGTGGCGC
This sequence comes from Rhizomicrobium sp., assembly GCA_035761325.1. Lineage (GTDB taxonomy): Bacteria > Pseudomonadota > Alphaproteobacteria > Micropepsales > Micropepsaceae > Rhizomicrobium. The sequence continues at coordinate 5,628 of DASTRG010000266.1, forward strand.
CGATGGTGCCGACGGAATGGGCCTCGTCGACCATCAGGATCAGATTGTGCTTTTCCTTGAGCTCGGCCGCGCGCTTCAGGTCGACGATATTGCCGTCCATGCTGTAGACGCCTTCGCAGACCAGCAGCCCGCGGCGGAAACTGTCGCGCTTGGCGGTCAGCATCTGGTCCAGCCCATCCCAGTCGCCGCCGGGATAGGTGATCATCTTGGCGCCGGAAAGCCGCGCGCCCGTCATGATGCTGTTGTGGGAATCGCGATCGAAGATCACCGCGTCCGTCTTCGACAGAAGATGGCTGATCACCGTGACGTTGGTGAGATAGCCGCTGACGAACGTGATCGCGTCCTCGGTACCCAGGAAATCGGCAATCTCCCGTTCCAGAAGGCCGTGCAGGTCGATCTGGCCGGAGACGATCCGGCTGGCCGAAACAGAGGTGCCGTATTTGTCGATGGCGTCCTTGGCCGCCTGCGAGATCTCGGGGTTGCCGCAAAGTCCCAGGTAATTGTAGCCGGAGTAATTGACCAGCGACTGGCCGCGCCAGGTGATCACGCTGCCGTTGATGCCGTCGCGCGGCTCGAAGAAGGTGAGGTCCACACCGTGCTTGTCGGCGTCGGCGAACCGCCGGCGCAAATTCTGGTAGGGCGCGAAGTCGGTGACCGAATCGCGTCGGGGACGCGGGGCATCCGGCGCCGGATCGGCCCCGTGCGGCTCAGCAGTCTTCATACGCTTTATGCCCCCAAAAGGATGTCGCGAAACTAACACATTAATTTCATCGCGACAGCGAAATTTCCGCCCAAGGCGGACTAGAAGTTCAGCGATTTCAATAGGACAGCATCACGGGGGGCGGCATCGCCCCCTTCCACCACCAGGGTGCCGGTCACAAGGCGCAGGGCCGCGAGGTTCAACGCGCAGTCGAGTCGGGCCTCCACCAGAGCCACCCGGGCTTCGGTGTGCTGGTCCTGCAATCCGCGCAAGGTGGCCATGTCCATCCCGCCCGTCTTGACCGCTTTTTCCGCGTCCGCGATCACCCGGCTCAGGGTGCCCTCGGCACGCCGCCTGTCGGCCAAAACGGCCAGGGAACTGCGCAGCGCAGCCACGCCCTGCGAGACGTCCTGGCGGATCTGATCCTTCATTTGCGAGAGATTCAGGCGCGCCTCGCCCGCCTGGGCCGACGCGGCGGTGGTGGCGCCTTCCTCGACATTGCCTTCCAGGCTGTAGCTGAAGGTGACGAAGAAACCGTTCGGATCGATCACCAGATTGAGCTTGGGATCCTGCGAGGCACGGGCCGCCGCCAGCTTTTCACCCGCGGCCGTCACATATTGTTCCAGCGCATGCAGATCGGGACGGTTGCGATAGGCGGTTTCAACAAGGGAGGTTTCCCGCAGCGCCCCGGCTGCGGATGAAAAATTATCCATCTCGGGAAAGGCGGCCGCCAGGGTGGGCAGGCGCATGTTCGAATCACGGTTCAGCAATGCTGCCAGACTGGCACGGCATTTCGCCGCAGCACTGCGCACGGTATCCAGCCGCCGCATCTGGTCGTCCTGCCCGGCCAGCGCCTGCTCCAGGGCCAGGGGCGAGATCTGGCCGGCGGCCATCAGTTTGCGCCGGCTTTCGATATAGGCCTGCTCGTCGAGCAGATTGTCCTCGAGGACGTCTTCTTCCTCGCCGGCGGCCAGGCAGCGCCAATAGGTCTCGGCGGACTCCATCGCCGACTGCTGCTGGGCGGCGCTGCGCTCCAGTTTGGAGGCATCGACTTCTTCCAGGCTTGCGCGCTCGTTGGCGGCTGCCTCGTTGGTGCCGTCAAAGCCATGCATCAGCGGAATCTGCAGATTGAGATTGGGCCGGGGCCGCGTCAGGCCGATGGTCTGCGCGCTGGAGGCCGCCGACCCCGGATAGAAAGTGATTCCCGGCTGGATCTGGATGCCGTTGCGAAACAGCTTGCTGGCCCCCGCGGTGATCTCCGGGTCCCAGCTGCTCTGCAAATTGTCCGTCAGAACATTGACGCCGTTCACGTTGCGAACCTTGGGATAGTAAAGATGGGCCCAACCGCCCCGCGCGCTGGCGCGCCAGTCGAAAGCGCCCGCCGCCTGCTGGGCGCGGCCCTGTGCCTGCGCCAGCCTGAAATCGGCCCGCGCAACCTTGGAGCCGTGATCCAGCGCCGCGGCGACCACGGCGGAAAGTTCAAGCGGCGGCGCCGGCGGTACGGCCTGTGCCATCGCCGAGTGGGGCAGCAGCAGGGCGACGGCAAGCATGGGCTTTCTCATGCGTCACCCAACAGCCGGCCGTCCCGAAGCCGAAGGACGCGGTCGGCCATGCCGAAGATGCGGTCATCATGGGTGACAATCAGCGCGCTGGCGCCCGTTGCCGCCAGATGGCGGCGGATCAGGCCGATCACCAGCTGCGAGGATTGCTGGTCCAGCGAGGCGGTAGGCTCGTCGCCCAGGATCAGTTGCGGCGCATTGATCAGCGCGCGCGCCACCGCCACGCGCTGCTTCTGGCCGGTGGACATCTGGCGCGGCCGCGAATGCAGATGCTGTTCGATGCCAAGCTGCGCCAGAAGGCTGCGCGCCTCTTCCAGCGCCACTTCGCGCGAGGGCGGATTTTCGATAAGTCCGGTGGCCAGCCACAGGGTGCGGAACACGGTCAGGGCGGCGAAGAGATTGTGGTCCTGGAAAATAAAGCCCACCTTGCGGCGCACCTCTTCCTGGGCCGCCGTGTCGCGGCCGCCCAGCTCCTGACCCAGCACATTGATGGCGCCGTCCTGCAGGCTGCGGATAGCCCCGATCAAAGTCAGCAGCGTGGTCTTGCCGGCGCCGGAATGGCCGGTCAGCACGATGAACTCGCCCCGCCCGAGCGTGAGATCGACATTGTCGAGCACGCGCTTGGGACCGCCCTCGCTCTCATAGGTATAGCTGACGCCGCGCACCCGGACGCTGGGAGGATGGGCATCGGACAGGAGGGCGGATGCGGCCGGCATGTCAGTACAGTTCCGCCGGCTCGAACGAGCCCAGATGACGCGCGGCGAACA
>DASTRG010000267.1:0-10366 GCA_035761325.1 Rhizomicrobium sp.
GCGGTCGATGTCGAACTGCAGCACGATGTTGGACGAGCCGACATTGCTGGAGCTGGTCATCTCGGTCACGCCGGCGATGGTGCCCAGGTGCCGCTCAAGCGGCGTGGCCACGCTGCTCGACATGGTTTCGGGGCTGGCGCCCGCCATCGAAGCGCTGACCACGATGGTGGGAATGTCGATGTTGGGCAGGGGCGCAACCGGCAGCAGGAAATAGGCCGTCATGCCCGCCAGTCCCAGCCCCAGCGCCAGCAGCGTCGTGGCGATCCTGCGGCGGATGAAGAGGGCCGCGATGTTCATTCGGCCGGCTCCGGCAGGGGATCGCCGCGTCGGCGCGCGCGCCATTCGCGCAGGCCATGCCCCAGATTGTCGAAATAGATGTAGATCACCGGGGTGGTGAACAGCGTGAGCGCCTGGGAGACGATCAATCCGCCCACGATCGAGATGCCCAGGGGGTGGCGAAGTTCCGATCCCATGCCGGCGCCCAGCATCAGCGGCAGGGCGCCGAACAGGGCCGCAACCGTGGTCATCAGGATCGGCCGGAAGCGCAGCAGCGCCGCCTGGTGAATTGCCTCGGTGGGGGACTTGCCCTCGCCGCGCTCGGCCTCCAGCGCGAAGTCGATCATCATGATCGCATTCTTCTTGACGATGCCGATGAGCAGGATGATGCCGATGATGGAAACGATGTTGAGGTCGTGGCCGGTGATGATCAACGCCACCAGCGCGCCGACGCCCGCCGACGGCAGGGTGGACAGAATCGTCACCGGATGGATGAAGCTTTCATACAGAACGCCCAGGACAATATAGACGGTGACGATGGCAGCCAGTATCAACAGGACTTCGTTGGCCAGGGCCGACTGGAAAGCCAGGGCCGAGCCCTCGAACTGGGTGGTGATGCCCGCCGGCGGCCGCGCCGCGTCCTCCGCATCTCGAATCTGGTTCACCGCGGTACCCAGCGAATAGCCGGGCGCAACGTCGAAGGAAAAGCTGGCCGAGGGAAACTGCGCCAGGTGATCGATCTGCAGCGGCGTCTGCTGTTCCTCGATGTGGGCGATGGCCGACAGCGGCACCTGGCCGCCGCCCGCGGTCGGCAGATATATGTCCTTGAGGGACTGGATGGTGTTCTGCAGCCGCGGATCGGCTTCCAGGATCACGCGCCGCTGGTTGGACTGGGTGAAGATGGTAGTGATGATGCGCTGGCCGAAACTGTCATACAGCGCGTTGTCGATGGTCGCGGCGGTGACGCCGAAGCGGGCAGCGGTATCGCGATCGACATTCAGATAGGCCGAAAGGCCCTTGTCGAGGAAGCTGGTGGAGACGTTGCGCAGCCCATCCTGCTTGTTCAGCTCGGCCAGCAGGCGCGGCACATAATCATTCAGGGCTGCCGTGGTCGCGGCCTGGATCACGAACTGATACTGCGCCCTGCTGACCACCGAATCGATGGTCAGGTCCTGCACGGGCTGCAAATGGAAGGTGATGCCCGGCACGGAATGGGCATCGGCGGCCAGCCGGTCCATCACCTCCTGCACGCCGTCGCGCTGGTTCTTGGGCTTGAGGTTGATCAGCAGCCGCCCGCTGTTGAGGGTGGTGTTGGTGCCGTCCACCCCGATGAAGGAAGACAGGCTGGCAACGTCGGGGTCCTTCAGGATCTTGTCGACCACGGCCTGCTGGCGCCGGGCCATCGCGTCGAAGGAGACGGTGGGCCCGGCCTCGGTGATCGCCTGGATGAAGCCGGTGTCCTGCACCGGGAAAAATCCCTTGGGAATGGCGATGTAGAGGATCACGGTCAGCACCAGTGTCCCCACCGCCACCAGAAGCGTCAGGGGCTGATGTTCCAGCACCCACACCAGCATCCGGTCATATTCGGCGATGATGCGCTCGTAATAGACTTCGGTACGGCGGCGGATGCTGCCCTGGCGCTTTTCCTCCTCCGAATGGCTCCTCAGCAGCTTGGCGCAAAGCATGGGAACCAGGGTCAGCGACACCACCGCCGAGATCAGGATGGTGATGGCGAGCGTGACCGCGAATTCGCGGAACAGCCGGCCCACGACCTCCTGCATGAACAGGAGCGGAATCAGCACGGCGATCAGCGAGACGGTCAGCGACACGATGGTGAAGCCGATCTCGCCGGCCCCCTTCATCGCGGCGTTGTAGGGCGTCTCGCCCTGCTCGATATAGCGCGAGATGTTCTCGATCATCACGATGGCGTCGTCGACCACGAAGCCGGCCGAGATGGTCAGCGCCATCAGCGAAAGATTGTTGAGCGAATAGCCCAGAAGATACATCGCGGCGAAGGTGCCGACGATGGACAGCGGCACCGACAGCGACGGGATGAATGTGGCCGGCACGCTACGCAGAAAGACATAGATCACCAGCACCACCAGCACGACCGCCAGCATCAGCTCGAACTGCACGTCGGCGACAGACGAGCGGATCGTCTCGGTGCGGTCGGTCAGGGTGTGGACATCGACCGACGCGGGCAGGCCTGCCTGTATCTGCGGCAACAGCGCCTTGATCTGGTCCACCACCTCGATGACGTTGGCGCCGGGCTGGCGCTGCACATTGATCAGCACAGCCGGTGTACGGTTGGCCCAGCTGGAAAGCTTGGTGTTCTGCGCCCCCTCCAGCACGGTGGCCACGTCCGACAGGAGTACCGGGGCGCCATTCTTGTAGGCGACGACGATGTTCTTGTAGGCGTCGGCGCTCTGCAGCTGGTCGTTGGCGTTGATCGTGTAGGACTGTGAGGCGCCGTCGAAGCTGCCCTTGGGCGCGTTGGCGTTGTTGTTGGCGATGGTGGTGCGCAGGTCGTCGATGTTCAGCCCCAGCGCGGCCAGCTTCTGGATATTGGCCTGGACGCGCACGGCGGGCCGCTGGCCGCCCGAGATGGACACAAGGCCCACGCCCGACAGCTGCGAAATTTTCTGGGCGATCCGGGTATCGGCCAGTTCCTCGACCTGGGTGATGGGCAGGGTTGTCGAACTGACCGCCAGGGTGATTACCGGTGCGTCGGCAGGATTGACCTTGGCATAGACCGGCGGCGCCGGAAGGCTCTGCGGCAGCAGGTTCGAGCCGGCATTGATTGCCGCCTGCACTTCCTGTTCGGCGATATCCAGGCTCAGCGAAAGGTCGAACTGCAGCGTGATCACCGACGATCCGGCGGAAGAGACGGACGACATCTCCTTCAGGCCCGGCATCTGGCCGAACTGACGCTCCAGCGGCGCGGTAACCGAAGTGGTCATTACGTCGGGGCTGGCGCCGGGCAGGAAGGTCTGCACCTGGATGGTCGGATAATCGACCTCCGGCAGCGCCGACAGCGGCAGGAATTTGTAACCCGTCAGGCCCACCAGCAGGATGGCGATCATCAGCAGCGTGGTGGCGACCGGACGCTGGATGAAGGGCGCGGAGGGATTGGCCCCCGACGTCTCGGCGGACGGGGGTGGCGGCACCCTTCCAAAATCCGAGGGAGGCCGGTCGGAAGGGGTCTGGCTCACGGCCGTGCGCCGCCCTGGCGCCCGCCGCGGCGCATCTCAGCCAGCGCCTGCGTGCATTGCTGGCCAAGCTGCGGACGATTGCGGAACAGGCAGGTGCGCGCCTCGCGGCTGCCGGGCTGGGCCGTGGGGCACAGCTTCTGCAGATCGGCGCCGCATGCCTCTTCCAGCTTCTTGGCGAATTCGGCGCGGCGCTCAGCCCTGGCTGCGTCACCGCTGACCGTCGACGGCGCGGCGATCTTGGTTGTCTGGTCGGGAATCTCGATGTCGGCGCCGTCGCGCAGCCGGTCGGCGCCGTCCACCACCACCGTGTCGCCGGGCTTGAGCCCTTTGAGGATCTGGATGTTGTCGCCATCCTGCACGCCTGTCGTCACATTGCGCTGGAGCACGGTCTTTTCGGGCGTCACCACGAAGACATAACTGCCGTCCGAGCCGCGCTGTATGGCGGCCACCGGCACCACGGTCTGATGGTGCAGCGTGTCGACCAGCAGGCGCACATTGACGAACTGCGCCGGGAACAGCGCGTTGTCCTTGTTGTCGAACATGGCGCGCAGCTTCACCGAACCGGTGGCGGGATCGACCACATTGTCGATTGTCGCCAGCGAGCCGGTCGCGATCTTGGTGGTCTGGGTGCGATCATAGGCTTCGACCGGAAGGGTCGCGCCCGTGCCCACGCGCGCCATGACCTTTTGGATACTGTCCTCGGGGATGGTGAACAGGACCGACATGGGCTGAAGCTGGGTCACCACCACGATGCCCGTCGACTGGCCCGCCGACACGATGTTGCCGATATCGACCAGGTGAATGCCGGCCCGCCCGGTAATGGGCGAAACCACGCTGGTATAGCCCAGGTTGATGCGGGCGGATTCGACATTGGCCTGATCGGCGACGACCACGCCCTCATAGGATTTCACCGTCGCGGCCTGTGTCGCCACCTGTTGTTGGGCGATGGCGTTCTGCTGTTGCAGCGCCCGATAGCGTTCCAGGTCCACCTTGGCGTTGGCCAGGGTGGCGGAATCGCGCGCCAGCTGGCCGCGCGCCTGATCCAGGGCCGCCTGGTAGGGGCGCGGATCGATTTGCGCCAGCGGTTCGCCCGCCTTGACCATCTGGCCCTCGGTGAATTCCAGCTTGACCAGCATGCCGCCGACCTGGGGACGCACCGTGGCGGTGGCCAACGGCGTCACCGTGCCCAGTGCATTCAGCGTGATGTTGATGTCGCCGTCCCGTGCGACCGCCACGCCGACCGGCTGGGGCCCCTGGTTGAATCGCAGATTGCGCTGGGGGCGCGGATAGATCGCCCAGATCAGCAGCGCCAGGATCGCCAGCGCCACCGCGAACCAGGCCACGCGCGAAAGGCGCGGATGCCGCCCGCTCCAGCGCTTGATGCCCCGCCAGGCACGTCCCGCCGGGCCCGGTTCGGGCTCGGTCGGGCGAAACTCATGCGCGCTGCGGTCGATGTTCATCTGGGGTCCGTGTCACAAAAGTGCCGAAAAGTCCGGGGAGGCTGAGGCTTCGGTTTATCGCGGCGAAGTTGAACGCTGGATGAATTTATACCTTAATCGCCGCGCCACCTGATAGCTGCCAGTTGCGGCCGATATTTGTCGAAATTGTCCCGGCCGACCGTTCCGCTGGCGTCGCCCCGACAATAACGCTATGTCGCAGTCCCGTTCCGGGCGGCCGCCCGACCGGTCACCACGGCTATTACAGGACGGACAGGCGCGTGCACCCGCATTTCTTTTACTGGTTCTTCCATGAGGCGCGGTTTTGGGTCACCGATGCCGCCCAAAGCCACCCCCTCTGGTCTTTCCCCATCGCCTTCGTGATCGCCTTCAGCGAGTCCTTCGTGGGGGTATCCTTCATCATTCCCGGCACCTTTCTTCTTATCACGATGGGCGGCGTGATCGGAGCAACCGATATCGGCATTTTCCCGGCCTGGGCGGGCGCGGTGGCAGGATCGGTGCTGGGCGACTGGATCAGTTGGTGGATCGGATTCCACTACCATCACCAGATCATCCATGTCTGGCCCTTTCGCAAATTCGAGGCGCAAATCGAAAACGCCCTGCGTTTCTTCCATCGCTGGGGGACCGCGGCCATCTTCATCGGCCGCTTCATGGGCCCGTTTCGCGCAACCGTGCCGCTGGTGGCGGGCATGAGCGAGCTGGAATTCTGGCCATTTCAGATCGCCAATGCCGCCTCGGCGCTTCTGTGGGCCTATGTACTTCTGGCCTTCCCGGCCGTGGCGATGCGCTTCCTGATAACCTGAGCGCTTTTGCCAAGATTATTTTTCAGTAAGCAGGTTCCAGGCCGGCCGACCCATTAAATCGCCGGTAAGCGGGTAAATGTCAGTTTCGCGGCCATGGTGAGGCGGCCCCTGAAACTCGGTCAACTGGCCCGCAGGGCCGCAGGCATGATCCCTTCATCCCTGCTGCGCCACACCGGCCAGCCGGCCGCCCTGTTCTTCCATGGGGTCGAGCCGCGCACCCTGGACAGCCGCGTCCAGACCAATCATCACCAGCTGGCGGCCTTCGAGGCCATCGTCCAGGTCCTGCGGCGCGAATTCGACGTCCGCCCCCTTTCGGACATCGATCGGGTCCTGAAGCAGCCCCGGGCGCATCCCCGAACCGTCTTCCTGATGTCCGACGACGGCTATGCCAATACCCTGTCGGTGGCGGCAGACGTCCTGGACGGTCTTCCCTGGACACTGTTCGTTTCGACCGCCCATATCGGCACCGGGCGGCCCAACCCCATCTTCCTGGCCCGGCTGTTCTATTTTCACGCACCGAACGGTGTTTACATTCTGCCTCACATTCCCGGGCGCGTGACGCTGGCCGACGAAGACAGCCGGGCTGCTGCTGCCGCCGCCGGCATCGATCCCCTCCGCTACCTGCCGGCCGCCCAGGCCGAGGAGACAATCACCGCCATGGCGGCCAGTTTTCCGGCCGGCCGGCTGCAGCTCCTCCTGGCCCGCTTTTCCTCCGACCGTTTCCTGGACTGGGATGGGGTGCGCGCGCTGAAAGCCCACGGTGTCGAGATTGGCGCCCATGGCGATACGCACTGGCCCATGCACGCCGCCCAGGACCCCGACTGGCTCGCCCGGCAGGCGGCCGGAGCCAAGGCGCGTATCGAGGCCGAAATCGGCTGCTGCCGTTTCTTCGCCTACCCTTTCGGCAACACGCGCGACATTGGTCCTTTGGCCTGGCGGGCCGTCCGCGATGCGGGTTTCACGCATGGCTTCACCACGATTTCAGGCTCCCTGACGGGGGCGCCGAACCCCTGGCTCCTGCCCCGCTACGGGATTGGACCGGCCGACACCCGGCTGGCATCCCTGGTTCCCCTTTTGTTTGCGGGCAATCGCCGCCTGCGCCAGTTCCAGGCGAGCCTGGCAAACTAGGTTCCATTTGAAACAGGCCGGGCCTGCGCTCCCGGCCCCCTGCGCCGCTGGACCGGATTTCCGTACCAGAACGGCGCGTTCGGCGGCCTTTTCGCTGGCCCGCCTCCTGCATCGCTACCCCCGCGGACAACAAGGGAAGCGGTGGTGAATATCAAAACCGGCGATGCGGCGATAAAGGCGGCATATCCTGCCTTTGAAGGCTCGCGCCGGGCCGAGGCCGCCCGGCTGGGCGCCAAGCGGCTGCTGGACCTCGCGGTGGCGAGCCTGGCCATCATCGCCTTCATCCCGCTCCTGGCCCTGGCAGCCATTGTCATCGCGCTGGATTCGCCCGGTCCCATCCTGTTCTGCCAGCGCCGCACCGGCCTGAACGGCCGGCCTTTCGGCATCTACAAATTTCGCACCATGACGGTGCTGGAGGACGGCGCCGCGATCACCCAGGCGGTGCCCGGGGATGCCCGCATCACCCGTGTTGGCCGCTTCCTGCGTGCTTCCTCGATCGACGAACTGCCGCAGCTGTTCAATGTGCTGAAAGGCGACATGTCGCTGGTGGGCCCACGCCCGCACGCCCTCGCCCATGACGATTACTACGGCGCGCGCATCGTCAACTATAACCGGCGTTTCGCGGTCAGGCCCGGCATCACCGGCTGGGCCCAGGTCAACGGCGCGCGCGGCGCCACGCCCGGCCTCGCCGACATGCAGGCGCGCATCGACCTGGATGCCTGGTATGTGGAGCACGCCGGCCTTGGGCTGGATCTTCTGATCCTGGCCAGGACGCCGCTGGAAGTGCTGCGTCGGAGGAATGCGGCCTGATGCGCGCTGCCGCCGACGCCCGCCGCGCGCTTCAGGCTCCGGCCGGCCCCCAGCCCGCCAACGATCCCTATGTCGAAGTCATCGTCGGCGGGCTTCGTACCGCCTGCCTCACACGCGGCGCGCTGGCGCGCATGATGGTGCAGGATTGCCTGGCCGCGCGCCAGGATCGCCACCGCCATCCCCGGCTTGTCTTCGCTTCCAACGGCCATGCCATCGCGCTGGCCGCGCGCGACAAGGCGTTCCGTTCGGTTTTCGAGCAGGCCGACATCATTCATGCCGACGGCCAGGCCGCCGTCTTCGCCTCGCGCCTTCTGACCAGGACCCCCATCCCGGAGCGCAGCGCCACCACCGATTTCATACATGACGCCGCGATAGCCGCCGTCCAGTGCGGCCTGCGCTTCTTCCTGCTGGGGGCCACGGAGGAGGCCAATGCCGAGGCCGCCCGCGTCCTGCGCCAATCCTATCCGGGCCTTCAGATCGTGGGCCGCCGCCATGGCTATTTCTCCGAGTTGGACGAAGACGCGCTGTGCGACGAGATCAACCTCACCCGGCCCGACGTCATCTGGGTCGGCCTGTCGGTGCCGCGCGAATACGAGTTCGCGGTACGCAACCGCGCGCGCCTGGATGCCGGCTGGCTGGTGACCTGCGGCGGCTGCTTCAATTTCGTCACCGGCGCCTACAGGCGCGCGCCGGCCTGGATGCAGGCGCTGGGCCTGGAATGGCTGTTCCGCCTGGCGCGCGAGCCGCGCCGGCTGTTCTGGCGCTATGCGGTGACCAATCCGATTGCCATTTTTTTACTGCTGACGCGCACATTCCCGCAGAGCGCTGCAACAACGCCTCAGGGAGCGCCATGACAGACGTCACTGCCCCGCGAAGGGAAAACAGGCACCAGAGCACCGACCGGCCGGCCGCCGGGTCCGCGCTGGTGCGCCTGGTGCTGCGCTACGGCATCACCACCACCGGTCCCGTGGCCGTGTCGGCGGCGCATTTCGCCGCCTCGCTGCTATTCCTGCGCAACCTTTCGGCGCACGAATTCGGCCTCTTCTCCTTCGTCATGGTGGTGGTCTCCTTCGGCATGAGCCTTGGGGGCGCGCTGATTGTGGTTCCCATCACCCAAAGCCTGGTCAGCGGCGATCCCGCAACCCGGCCGGCCTGCTACCAGATGAACTGGCTGGTATGCGCCGGCTTCGCGGCCGCGCTGGGTTTGGCCCTCTGGGCGGGCGAGGCGCCATTGCGCGAGGCGCTGGTGCTGGGCATTTACGGCGGCGCCTTCGGCTTTCGCTGGTTCGCCCGCTCCCTCGCCTACATTGACGGACACATGAGGTCGGCCATCGCCTCCGATTTCGTCTACAGCGCCCTTTTGGTGACGCTGCTTCCCGCCCTGGCGCTCACCCGTCACCTGACATTCACGCGCGGCAGCGAGGTGATGCTGCTGGCGGCGCTGGCGGCGCTGGCACCCTTCGGTCGCGCCTTTTTCGCCGCGCAGCTTGCGGCTCTGTTTCGCGGCAGGCTGAAGACCTACCTGCCTGTCTTCCGCGACATCTCCCGCTGGTCGATGATCGGGGTGATCTTCACCGAGGTAACCGTCAACATCCACGCCTATCTCGTCACTTTCATCTCCGGGGCCGGCGCCTTCGCGCTGCTGGCGTTGGGCATGCTGCTGATGCGCCCGGCCGCGCTGGTGCAAAGCGCCCTGCCGGACATGGAGCGCCCGGCCATGGCCCGCGCCATCGCGCGGCGCGACCTGGCGGGACTCGCCGCCATCGCCCGCCATTTCCTTTACGGGTTGTTCGCCGCCTGGACCGCCAACATCGTGCTGTGTGCTGCGCTGCTCTACTTCCTGCCGCAGCTTGTCCTCAAGAAGGGCTACAGTCTGGATGCGGTGGCGCTGGTGGCATCGATGAGCGCGGCGATCATGCTGTTGCGCGCGGTGCGCACGCCCATGGCCGTGCTGCTGCAGGCCGCGGGCGAATTCAAGGCGCTGGCAGGCCTGGGCGCCGTCTCGGGCGCCGTCTCGCTGGTGGCGACGCTGGCGCTGCTGCTGGCCTTCGGGCCCGTCGTCTCGCTGCTGGGCATCTTCCTGGGCGAAATCGCCGTTGTCGCGCGCTGCGCCAGTCTGGTCGCCGGCTGGAAACGGGCCCAGCACGCCCCGCCGATGGGAGCCCTGGCCCATGCATGAGACCGTCGCGGTCTGCATTCCCACCTTCAAGCGGCCCAAAAGCCTCAAGCGCCTGCTGGACGCCATCGCGGCGCTCCGCACCGACGCGCATCTTTCGGTGCTGGTCGCCGACAACGACGCCGAGGCCCATGCCGGCTTCGATCTGGCGGCGGGCACGGCGGGGCAATACCGCTGGCCGCTATCGGCCGCGGTCGTCGAGAAACGCGGGATCGCCCAGGTTCGCAACAACCTTGTGGCCCGCGCGCTGGCGAGCGGGTCCCGGTTCATCGTTATGATCGACGATGACGAGTGGCCGGACCCCGAATGGATCGCGCAGTTCCTGTCCTGCGCCGATGCCACCGGCGCCGATGTGCTGCAGGGCTCCATCCTGTTCGGCCGCGCGGACGGAGCCGATGGCCATCGCGACATCCGCCGTCCCACCGGTCCCATCGGCATGCTGCAGGGCGCGGGCAACCTGCTGATCCGCCGCCATGTCCTGGAAGAGATGGATCAACCCTGGTT